>CAZZZG010000015.1:0-55943 GCA_964658525.1 uncultured Edaphobacter sp. | reverse complement strand
GGGAGCATACTGCTTTATCTTTGCGTAGTATCCCTGCGCTTCATGATGCCAGCGACTGTAGTAAAAGAAGCGAGCTATGGACGACTTTTGACGAGCGGAGAAGGGGTCCATTCCCTCCGCTATCTGAAAGTGCTTCCATGATTCATCGAAGCGCGAATGAATTAGTAAAAACTGGGCGAACTGCCGATGCGCTGCATGCTGGTCTCCTAGCTGCAGCGCCTTACGAAAACTCTCCTCGGCGGTCTTCCACTTCCATTCCTGGGCGAGAATGCATCCCAACGTAGAATGCGCGTCAATCGCATCGGGATCTATCGCAATGGCACGCCTACAAGCCTCCCCTGCTTTAGCGACAAGTTCTTTTGAAGAGCTTGCGCCTCGCTGCGCCAGGGCCATGTTGCATTGAGCAACACCGCAGTGGAGACGTCCATACTCAGGGGCTTCTGAGACTAGTTCCTCAAACCTTTTGAGGGAATCTGAGATCGAGACAATCGTGCCCTCTTCGAGGAGGGACTCTGCCATGAGGGCCTTCGAATAGAACTGATAGAGCGTTTGCGTAGGCGTTCCGAGATAACGGCGGACGATGGACGCTCTGGGAGCGATGCGGCTTAGCAGAGCTGCGGCGACTGCATCGTGCAGCTGCAAGAGAGAGTCTTCATCCGCCGCCGCATCAAACCTCTGTGACCAAAGGAGCAAGCCGTGTGCGGTTGAAACACGTGCCGATACCCGCAAGCGGTTATGTTCGCTGCGAACTGTTCCATCGAGAATAATCTGTGCTTCTAGTTCCCCGTTGTCCTGGACGGTGCCAGAGTCTTGTAAGTGCGACCGGCGTACCGTGTCCAAAACGACTCTCAGGCCCGGAGTTTGGACCAACCTGTGCAGCAAATCATCGGTAATTCCAAATGCGCAGGCGGAAGCGGCCGGATCGTCAGCATGCGCCTGAAAAGCCATTAGCGCAATTCGCACTCCATCGCCTTCGACCCAAAGTTCATCTGCTGTTTTTGTTGGTGCCTGAGGCTGACCCTCCAGGCTGGCCCTCCATCGGATAGCAGGAACATAGCTTCCGGATCGCATAAAAATCACGACCTCGTCGCACTTGCCCTCGTTCTCGTAATACTCCACAAGTTTGCTTCTGAGTCGCCGCGCCTCTGTCCTTACGATAGTGTCCTGGCCCGGATCGAAGTCAGGCTTTCGCCCATAGGCTTCCGTTCCAATGGTGTATTCCTTGAGGGAACCTTCGTCGCCGTTCAAAGTCCGCTCCACCACAAATCTAAGGAACTGAGACAGTCGGTTGGAACGTGCAAAGATCTCGCTGCTGAGCACGGCTGATAGTGCCCTCAACGCTGCATCGGTCGGAACTGTATCCGTTGGTTGCTGGGTCGAGGAATTTGTCATAGCAAAGTATGTCCACCGGTTAAGCCCATTCTAAGGCAAGAAGCAAACCTGACCTTTTATTTTGCCCGGCGTGCTCACCGTTAGCTCACTTCCGCTGAAAAAGATAAGCGAATATGGTTGTTTCGATGTCAGCGGGGGTGCGTCGATGGCCGAGAATTCCATTGGAGCTGTTCTGGCACTCATACCTCTCGATATGCAATCGAGTATGCGGCATCTGGGGAGCGCCGTCGTTGGAGTCCTCACAATTTGCGGCAACGCCGATGACTTCGCACTACATTCCCGCGAGAGAGTCTATGCTGTTGCGCTTATACCGGCGAGCCTGCCGACTCACGAATGGTGGAACCTATGGGGGCTGCTCTCTATTATGGAGCCGCAACCGTCGATTCTCGTGTACACGCTGAGCAGCGGCTTTCCGATGTGGGCCGGCGTGCTAGAGGCTGGAGGATTCGATGTACTTGTCGCACCGTTCACCGAAGCGAATTTGCGAAGGGCGGTTGAGTCAGCCACGAACTATTTCTATCACCAACGAACACATTAGTTTTGCCCGCGATCCGGCGAAATATAGTCGTTAGCTGTAGTCGTGTTTTTAATAAGGGACAGATGCACATAATCAAAGCCGGGTCCCATGACTCGGTTTCGGCCCCAGGCGCCATGGAGCCGTCAAGGAAATTGATTTCGTTGAAATCGCCTCTGCGCAGCCAACTACTAAGCAGCAGGAGGAAGATCTTTGGGTGCGGTAATCTTTGGTAAAGTACACCAGGCTGCCGCTTTTGTCGGTGTGAAAGTTGAGAAACCGTGACCTCAACCGACGGAGTTCCACACGCTTGCGGGACTATAATCGGCGGCGAGGCGCAACTCGAGCACGAGCATCTCGATGTTCCTACGAGACATGTCATAGTCTGCGCCCCCAGACGGCCCCGAGGATGAAATCGCATGGGCATGCCGACGAATACAGCGGCGCAAATCTGGCGCTTCGGAGCCTTTGAATTCGACGCGTACACCATGGAACTGCGCCGTGCCGGTATCCCGATTAAACTGCGAGATCAGCCGTCCCGCATCCTGGCGTATCTGCTGGAACATGCAGGTCAAATGGTCACGCGAGAGGAGTTGCGGCAGCTTCTTTGGCCTGCAGACACATTTGTTGACTTTGACCATAGCCTGAATACCGCGGTCATGACTTTGCGGGAGGCTCTGGGCGACAAGGCTGACAAACCTCGCTACATTGAGACCCTTCCGAGGAGGGGTTATCGCTTTGTCGCGCCAGTATCGTTGGGACGAGCAGCGGTCAAGACCGAAGACGAGGGGGTTGCATCCGTACCGCATGCTCCATCGGCTGAATCCGCGAGACCACCTGTAGAGGCCGCCGCACTCTCCGCTTCCCTGACGAGTCAGGACCCGACAGCCAGTTATGGGGATCCACGCAGCGAGCCGAAGGGGCCTAGTCCGCGCCTGTCGGCTTGGCTTACCGCTCACCGGGCAGTGGCCGTTCCTGCCCTCCTGGTCATCGCTATCGGCCTGGGAGCTCTCGGTTGGAGGAATCGATCTCTGGCGCGAGCAGTAGAACCCCAAATCAAATCCCTCGCGGTGTTGCCACTGGACAACCTCTCCGGCGATCCCGCGCAGGACTACTTCGCCGACGGCATGACGGACGAACTTATAACCGAGCTGGCGCGAATTCCCGCACTGCGCGTCGTATCTCGCACCTCAGTCATGCAGGTGCGAGACAAGGGCATCCACAAATCCTTGCAACAGATCGCCGGCGCACTGAACGTCGATGCGCTTGTCGAAGGCTCGGTGGTGCGTTCCGGAGATAAGGTGCGCATCACCGCCCAGTTGATCGACGCCAGGAGCGATAAACACCTGTGGGCACAGAGCTTCGAGAGCGAAACGAGCGATATCTTGTCGTTGCAGGATAGCGTTGCGCGTGAGATTGCCTCGCAGACAAAAACTGTGCTCACTCCACCGGCACGTGGCGACAGAAACACCAAGCCCATCAACCCGGCTGCGTATGATGCCTACTTGCGGGGACGCTACTTCCTGAGCAAACGGGATGCAGTCAAGAGTGCTGGGTATTTTCAGCAGGCCATCTCGCTCGATGCCTCTTACGCTTCGGCATATGCGGGCCTGGCGGATTCGTTCCAAGCCCAGGCTACCTTCGGAGATATCAAAACGCAGGATGGGATCCCGAAGGCCCTTGCGGCTGCGAAGCGCGCCATTGAACTCGATTCGGAGAATGGAGAGGCCTACGTGTCACTGGGGGCCATTGAAACTACTTATGAGTGGAATTGGGCGGCAGCAGAACGGGACCTGACGCATGCCATTGCGCTCAGCCCCAGCTATTCCTTTGCCGAGCTGAGATATGCAATTTTACTTGACGCGACCGGACGCCCCGAGGACGCGGTAACCCACATGCGGCGGGCTTTGGAGCTGGATCCGCTTTCGTTTTACGTGAACCGGCAGCTCGGATCGACTCTGTATTTTGCGCGTCACTACGATGAGGCACTGTACTACCTCAGGCGTGCGGGCGAGATGGAGCCGAACCTGGTCGGGATCGTCGAGGTCTGGATCAGTGCGATCTATGAGAGAGAAGGGCGGCAGGACGATGCCGTTACTCATGAGCTGGTGGCGATGGGAGGAGATCATCCGCAGACCGAGGTCGAGCGGCTGCGCTCTATTTACCAGCATGCTGGCTGGAAGGCATATTGGCAAGCGCGCATCGATATGATAGCCCCCGATGCGGACCGAGATCCGTGGGTACCTTGTGCGCTGGGTGCAAACTATCTTCGCTTGGGAGACCGCGATCGTGCATTCTTCTGGTTCAACCGAGCGGTGGACCAGCGTTGCTGGTGTATGACTTTGCTAAAAGTTGATCCGTCCATGGACGACATCCGGACCGACAGGCGCTATCACGACCTGCTTCGACGGCTTAATTTACCCGAATGAGGTAGGACAAGACTCAGGGGGATGGATGAAGCGATTAGTTCTGCTTGCGTTCCTCGCTTTCACCACCGCTGCCCTTGGGCAGTTGACCACCGCTGACATTATCGGGACGGTAACCGATTCTACGGGTGCGGTTGTTCCTAACGCGGATGTAACCCTGACCAACCTCGGCACGAACGAAAAACGCACAACCCTGAGCAATAGCTCCGGCGGCTATAGTTTTGCGCTCCTTCCAGTCGGGCATTATTCCATCACCGTGAAAGCTACCTCTTTCGCGACGTCAGTCACCAACGATCTTTCTGTTGAAGCGGGCGACCGTGCCCATAACGACGTCCACCTGCAACCAGGGTTAGAGAGCACGGTTGTCGAAGTGATCGCGAGCACGGCGTTGCTTCAGGCGGATAGCGCAACGGTCAGCTCGAACGTGACCGCCAAAGCTGTGCAGGATCTTCCGCTGAATGGCCGTAACTTCGTGCAGCTGGTGCAATTGGTGCCTGGCGCTAACGACGGCCCCGGCACGGGACTGAGTAGCGGTAATCGTCCCGATGACCGTCGCACCAACCCCGCTGGTCTCTCGGTCAACGGGCAGGATGACACGCTCAATAACTGGGTGATCGATGGCGTCGACAACAACGAACGGATCATCGGCACCATTGGCGTCAAACCGAACGTCGAAGGAATTCAGGAGATCACGGTCGAGACCAACAGCTATGCGGCGGAGGCAGGCCGTACGGCGGGCGGTGTCATCAATATCGTCACCCGCTCTGGGACAAATCAGTTCCATGGCTCCATCTACGAATACTTCCGCAATGACATTATTGACGCTCGCAACTTCTTTCAAACGACCGGACCCAAGCCTGAACTGCGCCAGAACCAGTACGGTGGCAGCATTGGCGGACCTGTCATTGAAAATAAGATGTTTTTTTACTTCGACTATGAAGGATTTCGGCAGGTCGCAGGTGTCACCTACACGGGCACTGTACCCACCATGCAGGAGTGGGACGACATCAACAGTCAAAACGGTGGATCCCCTCTGGCGCTGCTTTCGACATCCAACGGTACACTTCAGGCCTACGATGCAGGGGTCCCCATCAATCCGCTCATGTTGAATTACCTGAAGCTGTTTCCGGCACCCACTAATAACAACCTTGCCAACAACTTCACTATCAGCCCGAATAAGACGCAGAATTACAACACCTACGACGCTCGGGTCGACTATAAGTTCAACGAACACAATCTCTTCTTCGGTCGCTACTCCTACAATAAAGTGGATACCTTCACGCCCCCGAATTTTGGGACCGTGAATGGCGTTCAGATCAGCGGCGGAAGTTTCTATTGCGACGGTCCCGCAGATGACGCAGCGCAGCAGTTTGCTTACGGTTTTACCCACATCTTCAGCCCGTCCCTTTTGATGGACCTGAGGGCGGGGTTCAATCGGATCAACAATCTTTCGCTGCCGCTGAACTATGGCTTGAATGTGGATCAGAACGTGATTGGCTTCCCTGCCAGCATGACTTCATTTAGCCCATACGCGAACTCGCTGACGCCGGTTGCGATTGGACCGTTCGGCGGCATCGGCGACGGCACTTTCGTACCACTGCAGTACATCGACAACACCTTCCAGTACGGGGGTACGATCAGCTGGACGAAGGGTGACCACAACATTAAGGCAGGTATTGCCTTGATTCGCAGGCAGGCTCGGAACGTGCAAAGCGCCTCTGGACCCGGTGCGTATCAGTTCAACCTGCCGAGCGACAGCGCTTCAACCCAGTTGCAGACCCAGAACAACCAGCTTGCCTCAACTCTTCTCGGCGCGTTCACGAGGCAGATTCGCAACTTCAACCTGTACCCACCCGATTACAGGAGCTGGGAGCCAAGTGGCTTCGTGCAGGACAGTTGGGAGGTCAAACCAAAGCTGACCGTGCTCCTCGGTGTTCGCTATGACGTGTTTACGCCCTTCACCGAAGCGCACAACCATATCTCGAATTTCGACTTCCCGGAGGCACTTTCTTTAAGCGCTGCGAACATACAGAACGCATTGAAGATAGCTGCAGTAAATGGTGTGAATAACCATGTGAACATTTCGACGGACCATTCCAACGTTGCTCCGCGCATTGGCTTCTCGTTTTCGGCGCGACCTACCACAGTCATCCGGGGTGGTTACGGACTTAGCTTCTTCCCCGGCAACTACACCTCCAGCGCCAGTCTGAAGAATGCTCCGTTCACTTCCATCTACGCCCCTAACTGCCAGGCAACCCTGGCCGTTCAGATCGAGATGGCCCAGAACACCTTTGCGGGGCAGAACCCAGACTGCGCGACGATCGGTGCGCCCGGATCCCTAAATAACACTGTGGCAATTCCGCCTCCGTCTGCACCCAACATCAATGCCCTGTCGTCGATTACTGGTCTAGGGTTCGTAGCCGAAGCCCCCAACTTCAAGTCGGCTCTCATCCAGCAGTTTAATCTGCAGTTGGAGCAGCAGGTCGGCGCCAACGTTTTCACTATCGGCTATGTTGGCAACATTGGCCAACATCTGCCAGAGTCGATCAACAATATCAATCAACCGTCACCATTCAATCCGTTGTACCCGATGGGCAGCGCCCAAAATCCGACCGGCGGAGCACATCAACTTCAGACCCAACTTCCCAACCTGAGCACCGTGAGTTATATCCAGAGTGAGGGTATCTCGAATTACAGTGCGCTCCAGACCTCCTTCCAGCGCCGCTTTACCAAAGGTTTAGCACTCGATGCGAACTATACCTGGAGCAAGGCCCTGAGCGATATCAGCGGCTTCTCCCAGCAAGGTGGCCAGGGTTGGAGCTATGCGAATCCCAATCAAATCCGTCAGATCGAGTACGGCAAGGCGGACAACGATCTCCAAAACCGCTTCGCTCTTTCGCTCAACTACGACCTGCCGTATGGCAACGAGTTCACGGGCGTTAGGAAGGTAATTTTAGGCGGTTGGGCGACGAATGTCATTACGGTTTGGCAGAGCGGAAAGCCCTTCTCGATCATCGAATCGGGCCAAGGCGCAGACAACCCTCTGGACAGCGGCCCAACGGCTCTCACACCCACGCAATACGGGTACAACAATCGGGCTGTCCCGCTAAACAGCGGAGGCGCGGATCGTCCCGATCAGATTGCGGAACCCCGCCTCAGTCACAAGACCCTCACGGAGTTCTTCAATACGGCAGCCTTCGCACCTCAACCTCTCGGAACAGTTGGAAACACGCAGCGCAACTCGCTGTTTGGTCCTGACTTCCGCCACGTGGACCTTTCCGTATTCAAGAACTTCCCTGTCACTGAACGGGTGAACGTGCAGTTCCGTGTCGAAACCTTCAATATCTCAAATACGCCGAGCTTCTACATACAAAATAACAACGCCGGAAACCAGGCGTTTGGCAATGCGGCGTTCGGCTCTATCTCGGCAAACGATCCGAACTACACCCCACGGCAGTACCAGTTTGCCCTCAAGGTTCTGTTCTGACCGTCATTGCAAGTCAACAGCGGCGGCGATGTTCTCGCCTCCGCACGCTGTTGGTTTGTCAGTACGCCCGACCCGTAGCGGTTGCTCTTGGTGTGGAATCAAATGCAGGTTCCGGATCGCCGTTATCTCTCGAGGCGCAAGTGGTAACCAGGCACGGGTTAGCGCACGATCGCGATTTGATATGGATTTTACCCGGGTTTTACCGACCCTGCATTGAGGCAATCGTCTTTCCAGCGCACCTTAGTCACACATCATCGGTCATAAAGGATCAACCGGCCGCTGGCGTATTGGAGGAGATTTCCCATGTCACACATATCCACACTAGGCCGTTTCTTTCTTTCCCTGTCCCTGGTAGCGGGTTCCTTCGCGCTCACGCCGAACGTGCAGGCCCAACAGGGGACCGTCACCGCTCGTGTTCCGTTTGCGTTCTCGGCAAACGATCAGCAGTTCGATGCGGGTCAGTATGAGATCAGGACGCTCAACGCCTTCGAGCTGCTTGTCTCCAACGTCACCACCCACCAGAATCGCGTTTTGCCGGTGTCTGCAATGGGGCTGATGAAGATTCAGCCCAATGGACGCCTGCTCTTCCACAGGTACAACGGAAACGAACACTACTTGTATCAAGTGTGGATGCCAGGCAGGAGTGAATTCAGCGAGCTGAACCCGACTCGACGGGAACAGCAGACGATGATTGCTGCGAAATCAGCTTCGTCTTCTGGGAACGTGGTGGAGGCTCTTGCTATACCTGCTCAGTGAAGTCGAGTAGCCAGCCGGTCGCTTCAATCGCGACCGGCTGGAGCTGCCTTCCACGTCCTCAGATTTTCGCCACTAGAGAACAGGATGAGCTCGACGCCACTGAGCAATCTCGTTTGGGCTCAGTGGGAGTGGTAGTACTCTTCCCTGCTCAGCCGATTGGAACGTTGTCTCCAGCACAGCCATCACCGCAACCGCATCGATACCAGGAATAGGGGCATGCCGCCCTTCGAGTATGGCGTCCCTGATCTGCATATAGTACATCTGCTGATTACCCGCAGGTGCCGGAATCTCTGTGAGCCTTCCGGTTTCGCCGTCGCACAAAAGCCCGGGGTCAGGATCATAACCAAAGCCGGGACTGCCGGGAACCATGCCTTCCTTCAGCTGTGTCTCCTGCACATCGGCGCCATACTTCATCCAGCTTGCTCGTGTCCCATGAACGACAGACCTTGGACCTCCTCTCGATACCAGTAACGACGCATGAAGAATAGTCCGCATCCGCTCATAGTTCAGCTGCACATGCGCCCAGTCATCTGTCTTTCCGCCTTTGCGAAGAGTGGCAAAGCTTGCGCTAATAGATTGCGGAAGGCCAAAGAGATAAAGCGCCTGATCAATAAGATGTGGCCCCAGATCAAACCACAACCCGGCGCCTGGGCCCGCATCCTCACGCCAGCGCTGACGAACGTGAGGCCGATAGCGATCCATGTGACACTCATAATGTGAGACCACACCAAGCGCCCCCGACTGCAGCACCGCGCGTGTGGCCTGAATTTCGCTCTCCCATCGGCGGTTATGAAAGACCGAAATCATTCTTCCCTGCTCTTCTGCAATTTGCAGCAGAGAACGCGCCTCAGCGAGCGTCACCGTGAAAGGCTTGTCGACGACCACATCCTTCCCTGCTCGCAGCGCAGCTGAAGCAAGCGGACAATGGCTTTCGTTAGGACTCGCGACCACCACTAGATCGACATCGGGATGTGTCGCCACCTCCATCGGAGAACAAACGGTGACTTCACCCAGATCTTTCCGCACAACGTCAGGCCTGCTAGAACCCACCGTTGTCAACGTGAGCCCAGGAACCGCACAGATCAGTGGTGCGTGGAAAGTCTTTCCTGCATACCCATAGCCGATTAGGCCGACTCGAATTCTTCCGGAATTTCCGCTCATCACACCTTCAGAGTTGCGAACAAGTATCGGCAAGGTAATAGCGTGTATGGAACACAGGCTTCTGTCCTACACACTTCGAAATCATAACCGGTCACGACCGATTGAGTCAGTCGTCGCCTCCGTATCCTCAATATCAAGATCTACACATGAACTCCCCGTTCCTTGAATGCCTCCTAAGCCAGCCAGGTCAGCCAGGGCGCCTTGGCGGCCGGCACTTGTAGGTTAAGTGAGGTTCCAAGTTCGAGTTGTCTTAAACAATGACAGCCGTGGAGACCAGGTCCACAGCTGTCATTGTTTTCCGTCATATTCTTTTTACTGCGAGTTGCCTTCGACCAGTTCCTCGGAGACTGGTATCAGGTATCCGAAAAGGCCGGCGGTACCTTGTTTGGGACCTGCGGTAAAGTAGAGCCCCGCAGCGGGGGCCTCTTCGGGGTCGTAGCTGTTGGGTGTCGCGCTGTTGGCAGCACTCATGCTGAAGGTTGATGGCAGCCGTTACCTCTATGCCGCGAATTTTCTCAAGGGCCGCATTGATGTCTACGACAACACATTCAAACCCGTGAAGTTGAAGGGCGATAACGGTTCCGTGTAGGCCTTGCTGGCGCTGTGGTGATCCCGATCCAGCGCCTAAATCTTCAGATCTTCCTGAATTAGGGACCGCATATACAGTCGAGCCTTTTCCCACTTTCTTTGAATTGTGCGCTCCGAAACTTCTTGCATCGCTGCGATCTCGGTAAAAGAAAACCCGTGGAAGAACTTCAGATCTACCAGCTCAGCGAGCTCGGGTTCAGCCTTCGCCAACTGGTTCAACGTGTGGCGAATCGTGGTGATTTCTCTAGTGTGAGCGGGCGGGCAGACTATTTCTTCGACAAGATGAGTGATTTCGAAGCTTCTTCCTCGCTTTAAAGCATTGCGATTGCGCGCTTGATCTACGATCAGACTGCGCATCACACGGCTCACATATTTCGTGAAGTGCAACTCATTCAGGAACGTTAGAGCTGTTCGGCTCGCTATCCGGACATAAGCATCATGGAGCAAAGCGGTCTCGCTCAGTTCGTCAGCGATGCCATGCCTCGTAAGCAGAAACTTCGCTATTCGGTAGAGCTTGGCAGATAAGGCGCAGAACCAGATGTCGACAGTCTTGTGACCGCAGCATTCCGTCAGAACGGAGTGTGGAGGATTGACAAGTCGCACGAATGAATGTCCTGTCACGATGGCAAGTTATGCGCAACGATCTTCTGGCGCGATCAGAGACGATAACTGAGATGTGAAGGATTTATTCCCACCGGTCTGGAAAAAGTGAACAAACATCCGGTGAAAGATACCAACGGGAGTTCAGGTGAGAAGGCACACCCCCAAAGTCTCTATTGCCGATAGTGAAGAAAACGGCGGTTCAATTGGGGTTTTTGCGGGCCAACAGCTTGCGACGCAAACTCGGCTTCGTACTCTAACCACTGATTGCCCCGTACCTTTCCGGAGCATGCCGGTAGAACGCATCGTGGAGGTAAAACAGAGAGACGCCCCGCTGAAAGTGACTCAGCGAAGCGTCGTCTCAGGGAGAATATTTAGAACACAAACTTCCCGCTAATCTGAAGCTGACGAGAAGAGCCGCCATCGCTTGTGGCGAAGCGGGTTGAGGAGATCTGGCCGAAGGTCGACGACTGCGTGTTGCCCGACGGCTGCCCGAAGTTAGGATGATTGAGGATATCGAAGGCATCTACACGAAGCTTGAAGTTAAGCCCTTCAAACAGCTTCGTGTTCTTCTCTCCGGAAAGATCGACGTCCGCAAATCCAGGTCCAGTCACTGCGTTTCGCTGGATATTGCCGATGCCGGTGTAGACGATGGCTGCAGTAGGAGTCGCCTGCGTTCCCTGAATCTGCAGGCTGCATCCAGCCGGAACTGCCAGAGTCGGTCCGATGGCGCAAACATTCGAGTGCGGAATGAACGTGACGTTGGCTATAGCAGTCTGCGATTTATGCGTGGTGATGGTACCAACCTTGTTCGGGCGGATGGCGCCGGTAAGGCCGTTGAAGTTTGAGCTGCTTGCAAGTATGTTGATCGGGTTTCCGGTCTGATACTGAACGATGGTCGAAAGCTGATAGCCCGAGACCAGGCGGTTACGCTTGAAGGGTAGGTTATAGATCGCGGTTCCGGCGAAGTGATTGCGCGTGTCGAAATCCGACAAGCCGTAGTTGCCGGCGGGATTGTTGCTATCCTGCGGAGCACCACCTGCCGCGCTAAGGCCGCCCTGTGACCCGAGTGAGTTGAGGTCCATTGACTTCGTCCACTCGTAGTTCACATTGAACTCAAGTCCGCTTTTCATCGTCTTGCTGAGCGTCGCCCACATCCCGTTGTAGTTCGAGATACCGATGCTGTTCACCTCCGGAATGTTGGAAGCGATGGAGACGCCTGGATCGAACTGGCTATTGGGAGAGAGCTTCTGATACAGATGCGGGGATCCAGCTGGACCGGTCGCCTGGTTCTCGTTGGTTGTAATACGCAGATGGCGTCCAACCGATCCGTAGTATCCGACCGAGGCAACCATGCCGCCAGCAAGCGCTTGCTGCACGTTCAGATTGAAGCTTTCGATGTACGCGTTCCTGAGGTTAGGGTTGACGGAACTGATCCCGATCGCCGAGGCCTTCGCAGATGCATACAGCGTCGACACTGGAATGGGTGCTCCATTGTAAGAGACCGCGGTGCTGAAGGGAGGATTGGTGTACAACCCACCTACCACGTTCGAAACCGGTTGGTCGACCAGATAAGCATAGCCTCCCCGCACCACGGTCTTGCCGGTGCCGAAGAGATCGAGTGCAAATCCCAGTCGGGGTTCGATGTTGTAGTTCTGCGAGTAGGCACCGTTGGCTGGAATTCCATTGGTGCCAACCTGCGTCAGCGTTGGACCGCCGTTTCCATTCGGATTGAAGAGCGTAAATCGGTTCGCACCCTCCACAGGCGTCCCGTTCCATTCGAAGCGCAGACCATACTCCAGCGACAGCTTCGGTGTGAGCTTGAAGTTGTCCTGCACGAACCCTCCGACTGCCGTGTCGTAGACGCGACTGGTGACAGTATTCGGCTGAATGCTGAAGACCGTGGCGTTGTCCATCTCGAAGTTATTGGGTGTGCTCACATAGGTAAGCGAGCCGATGTTTGCAGTAAAGCTGGCACTCAGATAGCGGCGGTACTCACCACCGAATTTGATGCTATGCCTGCCGCGCAGCAATGTCGCCGTATCCGACACAATGCCAAGCGTGTCGTTGCGGCCCTGTGGGAACCCCGCGGGCCCACCAAAAACGAGGCCAATGTCAGAGAGAGTAATTTGCGGCAGACCAACATTGCCTTGAAGGCCATCGACGAGGCCCACACTATTTGGGTCAGTAAGATTGGCCGGGTTGAAGGCGATGGAGATGCGATTGAAGCCGAGACGGACGTCATTCACGAAGTTCGCGTTGAAGACATGCGTCTCGTTGAAGGTGAGAATCTGTCGATGCGCATTGCGGTGATCGCCCCATCCCGGAATCGTATCGCCCTGCAACGCAGGCTCCGTACGAACGTCCTTCTGGAAGGCATAAAAACCATGCGCAGTGTCCGAGCTGCTGAATTGGTGCATGATGTCGACGGTGAACTGATCAATATTGACCGGGCCGGGCGTGAACGCGACGTAGTTACTTCCGCTGTTCGGCAATGGAAGCAGTGCCGCCAGCGCGGCAGCAGCGGGGAACTGTGCCGCGTTGGCCGCGATCTGCGCGTGCTGAGCAGGCGTCAGCACCGTGCTGTTCTGAAGAATGCCTTGTCGCTGCCGCAGGCCTTCATAGCTGCCGAAGAAGAAGGTGTGTCCTCTCCAGATGGGGCCGCCCACCGATCCGCCGAAGTTGTTGCGCTTGAGCGGCGCCTTCTCGCCCGGCAGGCCAGCGATCGGTAATCCTGTTGCAGGGTTGAAGTTGCGATTGAAGTAGTTGCGCGCGTCGAGCGCTTCGTTGCGGAAGTAGTCAAACGCCTCGCCATGAAATTGGTTGGTCCCGGAACGCGTGGCGACGTTCACAATCGAGCCTGAGCTGCGGCCATACTCTGCGCTGAACGTCGAGTTGTCGATCTTGAACTCGGAGGTAGTGCTGATCGACGGTTGAAAGGTGATCTGGTTCTGGCTGATATCGTTCAGGTTCACGCCGTTGATCTGGAAGTTCACCGAGTCTTCGCGATTGCCTGCTGAGTCAAACGAGTTGGCACCCAGGCCGCGGCTCGCGGCCGTCAGACTTCCGGCCGTCGGAGCCACAACGCCACCCGGCGTGAGCACCGTCAGATCCAGAAAGTGCCGCCCGTTCAATGGAATCTGCTGCACGGTTTCCCTGTCGATGACCTGTCCGACCGTCATGGTCTGTGTCTCGATCTGCGGTGCGCCGCTGTCCACCTGCACTATCTCGCCGGCCGATACCAGTGCGAGCTGCGCATTCACCGCGACCGTCTGATTCACCTCAAGCGTCACATCTTTTACGGTATATAAGCTGAAGCCCGCACCCGAAATCTGCACGTCGTACTCGCCTGGTTGCAACGATGGAATGCCATAAACTCCCGCCCCATCGGTAACGACCTCGCGATCAAGGCCCGTGGCGAGCGAATGCACTCGAACGTGCGCGCCCGGAACTACCGCACCGCTTGGGTCTATCACGGTGCCCGACAGATTCGCCGTCGACTGTGCAAGGCACACGCCAACGGCCATCTGCAACAACAGAGCAAAACCTAATAACCCGTTTGAGAACTTACATGAAATCTTCACTTCAGGCCTCCTGCAAATGAAGTTGCGCCTACGACTTCTCTATGGAAGAACTTCGGCCGAACAAGGACTTCGAACGTACGTGTGACAAGTAGATCCGATGGGCCCAAAGAACGCCGGTGGACCGGTCTTGTCGGCCTCGATTTACTGCCTGATCTGGCCGCGACTGGATTCACTGATGAAAACTTTTTCGTGGTGATATCTAAAGTTTCACCAATTCCGAGCGGTGTCAATATGCCAGGTCATTACTGGCGGATTTATTTTTCGTCAATCTACTGACAAATCAATTAGTGCAAATGTAACTAGTGGAATCAATCAGTTCTGCCAGTTTTTTCGAGCTAATTTCGCCACGTAGCAGGCGAGCATCCACTCAACGCCAGCGGCAAGCAAAGAGGAAGCCGTAGCGGAGCGTCAAAAAGATCGGCTATAAACAAATAAAAAGGGCACTCGAAAAGCTGCCGAAAAACATCACTCAGTTAGACGGCAATTCCTCAAAACAGTAACGATCATCCAAGATGTATCGTGCGCACGCGTATCGAGTCAGACACAAGGATTCAGGCGATCTCAGTTAGTACGAGAGGGCGCAGCCGTCGGCGCGCATCTCTGAGGCGGCCGAGTAGACGCGGTCGGTGCCGTCCATGCGATGCTCTATGCATTCATAGCGTCCGTATCCGCCGTCGGAGGGTCCCATCGGCCAACCAAGAGCGATAAGGGCGCCTCGAGTGGAGGCAGGGACTCCCGCTTCGAGACGCAGGATACCTGCTGGGCCGAGGCCTCTGGGGTCTTCGCCCATGGATTGCGAGCTGCCTTCGTGGTGCCAGCGAGGACTGTCCCCGGCAGCCTGAATATCCAGACCGTAGTCGACTCGGTTGATGATGATCTGAGCCTGCCCCTGAGGCTGCATGTCTCCGCCCATGACGCCGAAGGACATCCACGGCTTGCCGTCTTTGGTGGCGAAACCGGGGATGATGGTTTGGAAAGGACGTTTGCCGGGAGCGTAGATATTTGGGTGACCGTCCTGCAGCGAGAAGAGTTCGCCGCGATCCTGGAACATGAAGCCGAGGCCGTCGGCGACGAGACCGGAGCCCATGCCGCGGAAGTTGGACTGAATCATGGAGATCATGATGCCGTCTTTGTCGGAGACGGTGAAGTAGGTGGTGTCGCCGTGACTGGGAGCCTGGCCAGGATGCACGGGGGTGAGGATGCTGTCGAGTTTGATGAGTTTGGCGCGCTCGGCCGCGTAGGACTTTGAATTGAGAAATTCGTAGGGGATCTTAGCGAAGTGAGGGTCGGCGTAGTATCGGGCGCGGTCTTCGTAGGCGAGGCGCTTGGCTTCGATCTGGACGTGAATGGACTGCGGAGACTGGAAGCCCATGTTGCGGAGGTCGAAGTTTTCGGCGATGTTGAGGAGTTGGAGGGTGGCGAGACCTTGCGTGTTGGCGGCCATGCCGTAGACGTCGACGCCACGATATTTGGTGACGAGTGGGTCCCCCCATTCGGCGTGCTGGTCACGAAGATCTTCGGCGGAGAGCCAGCCGCCGATGCGCTTGAAGTAAGCGTCAATAGTCTTGGCGATGGGGCCCTCGTAGTACGCGTCGCGGCCTCCCTGCGCGATCATTTTGTAGGTGCGGGCGAGATCAGGGTTGCGGAAGACATCGCCCTCGTTCGGAGCTTTGCCGTTAGGAGCCCAGGTGTGCATCGCGTTCGCGGTCTCTTCGACTCCCGACCCAGGGCGCGTAAAAGCAGTAAGGTTTCGCTTGATGTAGTAGCCGATGATCTGTGGGACAGGGACGCCGGATTCGGCAAGATGGATTGCGGGTTCGAAGAGCTCAGCCCATTTGAGTTTTCCGTAGCGCTGATGGAGAGTCCACCAGGCGTCGAGTGCCCCTGGGGTCGAGACCGTGACTGCACCAAGGGGTGGGAGAACTCCGTCTTTGGCGCGTGAGCGAGCAATCTCGAGTGTCAGGGATTTCGGAGAACGACCGGAGCCAGCTAAGCTGACAACCTTGGCGAGCTTTGGATCCCAGATCATCGCGTAGCAGTCGCCACCGATGCCGGAGCTTGTAGGCTCAAGGAAGCCAAGGCAGGCGTTGGCCGCGATAGCAGCGTCGATTGCGGATCCGCCTCGCTTCAGGGTTTCGATTGCAGTCAATGTTGCGATGGGATGGGCTGTGCCGGCGGCTCCAGAGCATCCCATGACGGCGGAACGGCTGGCGAAGCTGGCACCTGAAACACGATCGCCGGCGTGCACGTCTGGCCGCACGAAGCGCTCGTCGCCTGCGGGCTGGAACTTCGGCAGGGATGGGTTCGAGGCGCCTGACTTCATGTCGCCACTCTGGGCGAGAGCCATGGATGGATGAAACGACGCAATGGAACCAGTTACGGCAAGTGGGAGTGCAGCGATGAATGAGCGACGGCGCAATGTGTTCTCCAGGTCGAAACGTTCGCAGACAAAAGAGGAGGTGCAATCAAAGCGATCCGTTTGGCAAGTCGCTTCGAGATATCCAATATATCAACATGCTCTTGCTTTGCTTCTGTTTTGCTTGAGCAAGCAGTTTCGTAGCAAGCCTCGCAAGGCTAGCAAAACCCACGCAACTACTTCCCGCCAAACTGGATATTGATACCCGCCGAATATTTGAAGTTGTTCTGGCTTTCCGTTGTTCCGTTGCCCCCAAAGCGAGTCTTCAAGTAGTCAACCTCAACCGGACGAAGCTCCACGTATGGGATGATCGCGCAATCCAGGCCGCCACCAAACTCCATCGCGAAGGTACTCCGAGCCGCTCTTATTCGTGATGCCCTCGTCCTCTTGGTTCTGCGCAAACTCGCTACTATGCGCGATGCCAAAGAGCTCTTCGCCAAATGGGTGAAACTTGCCATTGTGTTCAAGTGTCTTCCGCACTCCGGTGGCCCTGACTGTAGAACTGGAAGTCAGCTTTGATCCCGACGGACGATGCGAAGTTGTAGACGCCACCCACGCCGCCGCCTAAATCATTGAAGCCGGTGATGACAGGCAGGTCCGGGTGTACGTTGATGAAGGAAAAATCCACGGGAAACTCAAACTTTGGATAGCTCGTTTCAGCCCCTGAGACCGTCATCAGTAGCGGAACACACACGCCTGTCGGTAGATACTTAAATTTGTTCATCACCCCGATTCTCCTTTGCAGAGGTGTACGGTACCGTGTCCGTCACAATCACCACTCAGCCGAACTGAAGCTAGGGACATAATAGGCAGAGACCCATTTTCATCGGAACTAGATAAGATGGCACGCTTTGATTAGTGTCAGCGAGTCTAATACGGCTTACGCCAGAACGCAGAGCGGTGACGGGTTTGGTTCTCGCAGTACCACGCGCATGCTTGACAGAAGGTCGTCAGGATCGCAGGGCTTTCAGATGTAATCGTCGGCTCCGTCACTGCGATGAACCTTAAGAATTCTTAAGGAAATTGTCGGGCTTGTCTCGCCGCGGGTACTATGGCTGTCTATGAAATTCCACCCTGACGTCGCAAAATCTTTCCCCGCACTACCTGGACGAAATCGAAGCGTGTTACAGCGCAAGCTGCTGGCCAGTTTCACAACAATCAGTATGATCTTCCCGCCTGCTATTTTAGCCCGGGGCGCGGCTCAGGAGGCGCAAAACGCGAAGCCTTCGATGCAGGATGCGACAGTGAGACAACGTGCGGATGCTCTGCTTCAGCAGATGACTCCAGAGGAAAAAGCCGGCCAGCTGAGTCAGCTATTTCTCTTCACGAAGCCCGACGCCGCGATGGAGAGCCGCATCGCAAAGGGTCAGCTCGGTTCCCTGCTGTTTGTGACGGACCCGAGTGTCATCAATCATCTGCAGCACGTTGCAGTGGAGCAAAGCCGGCTTCATATTCCTTTGATCTTTGGCTTCGATGTAATTCATGGCCTCCGAACCATTTTTCCCGTCCCGATTGCTATGGCGGCTTCGTGGGATCCGGACACCATAGAACGAGCACAGGCTGCAGCGGCAAAGGAAGCGCGCGCTGTCGGAATTGACTGGTCGTTCGCGCCGATGGTGGACATAGCGCGAGATCCGAGATGGGGTCGCATTGTCGAGGGCGCGGGAGCGGATCCTTATCTGGGGAGTGCGGTCGCTGCCGCTCAGGTTCGCGGCTTTCAGGGAGCGTACATTGGAGCCCCGGATCACATCGTGGCTACTGCAAAGCATTTTGCTGGCTATGGGGCTGCAGAAGGAGGCCGAGACTACGACTCCGTGGATCTTTCCGACGCACAGCTTCGCAATGTCTATCTACCTCCCTTTAAGAGTGCCGTGGATGCTGGTGTCGGCACGATCATGAGCGCGTACATGGACCTAAATGGAGTTCCGGCAACTGGAAATCGCTGGCTGCTTCACGATGTTCTACGAGGCGAATGGAACTTTGGGGGCTTCGTAGTAAGTGATGCGAATGCGGTAAACGACTTACAGACACATGGGTTTGCCGCTGACAAAGCAGACGCTGCAATGCGCGCATTTACGGCAGGCGTAAACATGGAGATGGCGGTGACCAAGGACGCCTATGACAATCTGCCAGCGGAGTACAAGGCAGGCAAGATCACTAGCGAACAACTAGACGCCGCTGTCCGCCCCATTCTCGAAACAAAGATCCGTCTTGGCTTGTTCGAAAATCCCTACGTTGATGAGGCCAGGGCCGCGCAGGTTCTCGGAGCTACGGAGCAAAAACAAGAGTCGCTGCGGGCAGCTGAACGTTCTGCCGTTCTTTTGCGAAACGAGCATGCGCTCTTGCCGTTGCAGGGTTCCGGCAACAAAAATATTGCCGTCATAGGTCCACTGGCTGACTCAAAGCGCGACATTACCGGCCCATGGGTGTTCGTGAACAAGGAACAGGAGAGTGTTTCAGTACTGGAAGGTCTGAAACAGGTAGCCCCACAGGGTACACAATTGAACTATTCCCAAGGTGTGCAGATCTCGCGCAAGTTCCCTTCCATGTTTGATGCGATTTTTGGTGGTGATAAGACCCCAGTATGGACAGAAGCTGAGCAGAAGCAGGAGTTCGACAAAGCAGTTCAGACGGCGCGCAGCGCTGACGTGGTGGTGATGGTTTTGGGCGAGAGGCAGAATATGGATGGTGAAGCGGCCTCTCGCTCATCGCTCGAACTACCGGGGCGGCAGCAGGAGCTGCTCGAGGCCGTCTCTGCCACGGGTAAGCCGGTCGTGCTGGTTATGATGAGCGCACGTCCTCTGGAACTGAGGTGGGCGAGCAAGAATATTCCCGCCATCCTTGACGTATGGTATCCCGGAACGGAGGGGGGCATTGCGGTCGCCAATCTACTGTATGGCAAAGCTATTCCGGCCGGAAAACTGCCATACGACTGGCCGCGGGACGTGGGGCAGGTACCCATCTTTTACTCGCATGACGTGACTCACCAACCGGAGAAACAAGGCACTCGATACTGGGATGAGGAGAGCACACCACTGTTCCCCTTTGGTTACGGGTTGAGCTATACGAACTTCCAGTTCTCTAACCTGCATATCAACCATGAGCAAATTCATAGAGGCGAGGGTCTGGATGTCACGGTCGATGTACGGAACAGCGGTAGTGTCACGGCCGATGAAGTCGCACAGTTGTACTTGCATCAGCGATCGGGAACCAGTTCCCGCCCAGTCCGGGAGCTGAAGGGCTTTCATCGGATAACTGTTGCTCCGGGAGAGACAAAGACCGTGCACTTCAACTTAGACAAAGCCGACCTTACATACTGGAGCGCGGCTACTCGCTCGTGGATACAGGATGACACCCGCTTTGACCTATGGGTGGGAGATGACTCCAACGCATCGTTACATAGCGGTTTCACCGTGGCTCCGTAGAGTAGGCATAGATTGCGAGGCCCGCATACCTTCGCTCCAATTCACTTCCTCGCAAAATAGCCACTAGCGGAGCAAGGCAAATTCTTGCTCCGCCTTATTCGTAGCGGACAAAACCGGCTAATAAAAGGAAGCAGCGTTGTTTCAAATTTCCACCCATAACCGCACTTAGAATTATGCACATCATGTAATGCAACCCATCAAGGAGCACCAACAATCGCCTTGTGGGCTTTGAACTATTGAGTCGAACCAACCATCGCATGAAAGTCAGGAGTCTCCCATCGAAGCTACTAACCTCGACTCATTAGAAACGATGGAGTACTTTCCGATCCGCTCAGCCGACAAGTGCCGGTGGGATCTTCTCTCTCTCGGTGAGGTGATGCTCCGCTTCGACCCCGGCGAAGGTCGCATCGTCGGCGCACGAAGCTTTCGCGTCTGGGAGGGTGGCGGCGAATACAACGTAGCTCGCGGCCTGCGTCGCTGCTTCGGCATGCGCACTACGATCGCCACGGCCCTCGTCGATAACCCTATCGGCCGTCTCGTCGAAGACCTGATCTTTCAGGGCGGCGTCGACACCTCCCACATCCATTGGAACTCCTTCGACGGCGTCGGCTCGGCGTCACGCAACGGTATTTACTTCCTTGAGCGCGGCTTCGGGGTTCGTCCAGGCACTGGTGTCATGGACCGCGGCCACACGGCAGTCTCCCAGCTTCGGCCCGGCCAGATCGATTGGGACGCCATCTTCGGCGACGAAGGCGTGCGCTGGTTTCACACCGGAGGCATCATGGCCGCACTAAGCGAATCGTCCACCGAGGTTGTACGCGAAGCCATGGTTGCAGCCCGGCGCCACAACACCATCGTCAGCTTCGACGGCAACTACCGTCCCTCCCTGTGGAGATCGCGCGGCGGCCGCCAGGCTTCGATCGACGTGAATCGCTCTCTCCTCCCCATGGTTGACGTCCTCTTCGGCCACGAGGGCGACATCGCCTCAGCCGACGAAGAACACGCTCATCGTCCGGCATGGCACAGCGTTGAAAGTTTTTCTGCAATGTCCCGGCGCATCATCGGCGAGTTCCCTACCCTGAAGGTTATCGCCACCACGGTCCGACACACCGCCTCTGCAAATCGCAACGGATGGAGCGCCTTCGCTTTTGTCCATGATCAGGCCGCCGATGGATTGCGTTTCGAAGATCTCGAGATACTGGACCGCGTCGGTGGAGGAGACTCCTTCGCTGCGGGGTTTATTTACGGCCTCCTCCAACGTAAGAGCCTCACCTGGTCACTGAACTGCGGTATTGCTCACGGCGCCCTTGCGATGACTACCCCTGGAGACTCCTCCATGTCCACACTTTCAGAGGTTGAAGCTCTCATGAGCGGTAAGCTCAAAGGCACGACCCGCTAGTACCCAATCAGGGAGCCTTCTATGTCGCGAACCAAATCTCAGGTCCTCCAACTGATGCGCGCCGGCGGCCTCATCCCCGTCTTGCGCGCCTCCTCAGCAGAAGACGCCTTTGAGCTCTCGCTTGCCATCGCCGATGCTGGAATTCACGTTCTGGAGATAACCATGACCGTTCCCAACGCGCTCATGGTCATCAGCCGTCTCAAAAAAGAGCGCGCCGAACTTCTCGTCGGTGCTGGCACTGTACTCGATGCAGACACCGCGCAGCGTTCCATCGACAGCGGTGCCGAATTCATCGTCAGTCCCGCGTTTGATCTCCCCACGATCTCCCTCTGCCAACGTCTTTCTATCGCCGTCCTGCCCGGCGCCCTCACCCCCACCGAAATCCTTACGGCCTGGAGTGCCGGCGCCGACGTTATCAAAGTCTTTCCCGCCGACTCCATGGGCGGCGCCAAATATCTTCGCAGTCTCAAAGCTCCTCTTCCCCACATCTACATGATCCCTACGGGGGGCGTCTCTCTTGCCACCGCGCGAGATTTCCTAGAATCCGGCGCATTCGCCCTTGGCGTTGGTGCAGACCTCGTCGATACCCACGCTATCCGCGAGGGCCGCCGCAAAGATATCACTCACAAGGCTGCCGAATACCTTCGCATCGTGCGAGACTTCCAACAGGACGCGGCTCTCAAGGTTACGCGGACTGGTTAGAAGAAGGTCTGTATGATCTCGACCACCTGATACTCGCCATTCAAAACCGGCAACAGACGCCACTTATCAAAAGTCAGACAAGGGTGCGAGATATCGAAACCGACCATGTCGCCTACGCGAAGATCATCCTGCGCGGTGATTTGCAGGTATGCGTGCTGATCCATCATTTTGGTGACCGACCAGTGCGCGGGAGCAGTCTTAGGCACTGAATCCCCCGGCCTAAAATACAACGCAGGTGTTGGAAGACCGGAATCAAAGGCGGCATCGCGCTTCCCCATTCCAATGATCGCCCTCTCGGACTCTGGCATCGACTGAACGTAGGCCCATACCTGAAGTGCGGGTAAAAGACTTGAACGCATCTCATGCGCGATAGGATTTCGTTGTTGGATCTTCGTTTGCGCCTCGCGATACGCACCGACGTCGTGTGTGAGATAGCAACCCGGGCGCAGTACGATCTCGACGCTATCTCCAAACCCTGCAGCGGAGAACTCTTCGGCGACCACGTCGTACCAGGCAGAACCGGCACCTGAAAGCAGGATGGGTAATTGCTTAAAACGTCTCTCGTCAGCAAGCGTGCGAGTAATGTTAACCGCCCTTTGAAGAAATGCACGAATGGAAGACTCTTCCTCCAGAACACCTTCATAGATCTCGACTCCGCTTAGAGTGATGGAATCTTTCCAGCGGACAAGAGCGTCTAGCACGGCCCGTAACTGCTGCTCGTCGCGGATGCCAGATCGACCGCCCATCACACCTAACTCGAGCAACACGTTGAGACGCTGCTTCCCTTTCGAGAAAAACGCACCTAGCTGTTCGACCTGGGCAACCGAATCGATCAGACAGTAGTAAATAAAGTTCTTGTCCTCAATCATCCGTGCGACGATGGACATATTTTCTTTGCCGATCAGTTGATTAGCCATGAGCACGCGACGCACTCCGTGCCTGTAGGCGACCAGCGTCTGATGTGCAGTCGCAAGTGTGATTCCCCAGGCGCCGCCTTGTAATTGCAGCTCAAATAGTTTGGGAGCCATGGTGGTCTTGCCGTGGGGCGCAAGTTGGACATGATAACGGTTTATGAACTGCTGCATCCAGTTCAGGTTGTGCAATATTCTGTCTTTATATAAAACAGCTGCTGGCAGGCTGAGATCTTCCCGCAGCAGGTTCCAGCCGAGTTGTGCAATGTCTTCGCATTCGACCGCTCGCTCAAGAAAGCCTACGCCTTTATTCAAGGGGGCAATCGCGGAGAGAGCGGATGTGTGCGTCGAGTTTCGATTTTTCAACGAACGGATGTCCATACAAAGAGTGCGGGACTGATGACCCGGATGACTATAGCCTATATCTTGAAGGAGCCAGGATGCCACGTTGCGACACACTGATCCGTAATGCACGGGTTCTGGATGGCACTGGTGCGGCGTTCGAACTCCTGGATGTGGCTATTCGCAATGACAGAATCTACGAAATCGACACGTCACTTGATTACGACGCGAGAGAGTCAATCGACGCCGATGGGCTGGTGCTGGCGCCCGGCTTTATCGATGTCCATACCCATGACGACACCGCTGTGATTCGCACACCATCGATGCTGCCGAAGATTTCACAGGGGGTGACCACGGTGATCGTTGGCAACTGCGGCATCAGCGCCGCTCCAGTCACGTTGCGAGGCGAGCCACCAGACCCCATGAATCTGCTTGGTAGAGCGGAGGATTTTCGCTATCCAACGTTTGCCACGTATCTCGACGCCATCCGAGATGCACAACCCGCGGTGAACGTTGGCGTGCTGATCGGTCACACTGCCCTGCGGAATAACCATATGGACAGTCTTGATCGCGTTGCAACGGAGGCTGAAATTGAAGCGATGCGAGAGCAATTGCAGGAAGCTCTCGACGGCGGAGCACTGGGTCTGAGTTCTGGCCTGGCCTATCTCTCCGCCTACGCGGCGTCCACAGAAGAAGTGCTCGCGTTAGCAAAGCCGCTGGAGGGGGCAGGCGCAGTATACACAACGCACATGCGCACTGAGACAGACGGCATTCTCGATGCGATGCGCGAGGCCTTCGAAATCGGTCGTCTTAGCCACGTTCCGGTCATCGTTTCTCATTTAAAGTGTGCCGGCATCGCCAATTGGGGCCGCGGTGGTGAGGTGCTACATGCGCTGGAGGCCGCTCGAACGTCTCAACCTGCGGGCTGCGATTGCTATCCCTATGCGGCTGGTTCAAGTACGCTCGATCTTCGCCAGGTGGATGAGCGGGTTCGCGTCACAATTACCTGGAGCACGCCACATCCGGAGGTGGCTGGGCAATCTCTGGCACAGATCGCAGAGCACTGGCAGACAAGCCAGTTGAAGGCGGCGCAACAACTGCAACCGGCTGGCGCGATCTATCACAGCATCTACGAGGACGACATGCGCCGGATCCTGCGGCATTCAGCGACAATGATCGGCTCCGATGGCCTGCCTAACGACCCGCGACCGCATCCCCGCCTGTGGGGCACCTTTCCGCGTGTTCTGGGCCGATACAGCCGCGACGAAGGATTGTTCTCGCTCCCAGAGGCCGTCCACAAGATGACCGGGCTGCCAGCGCAAAGGTTTGGGCTAGCCAAGCGGGGATTCATACGGAAGGACTATCATGCCGATTTGGTACTCTTCGATCCGGAGACGATCATTGACACGGCAACCTACTCCGATCCAATCCAGCCGGCTAAAGGAATCGCGGCTGTGTGGGTGAACGGCGTTCTCACCTATACCACCGACGGAGCTACGGGAGATCGCGGAGGACGTTTTCTGCCTCGAGGCGAGAGTTCATGGATTCAATGATTCCGCCGCTAGTCGAATATAAAGATCTGGTAGTTCAATTTTAAGGAGTTCGGGATGAGCATCAAGCGATACGGGGTAGAAGGCGGAAAGGGTACGGGTGGTCAGCACCTTCCGTTTGCACGTGCAGTCGAAGCAGATGGATGGCTGTATGTATCAGGCCAGGTTCCAATGGTTCAAGGCGAGGTTATCGCCGGCAATATCGTTGCACAGTCGCAACAGGCGATTCGTAATCTGCTGGCGATTTTGAAGGAAGCCGGTTACGGCCCAGAGCACGTGGTGCGCTGTGGTGTCTGGCTTGACGATCCGCGCGACTTTTCCTCGTTCAATGCTGTCTTCAAAGAACACTTCGGCGAAAATCCCCCGGCGCGTGCATGCGTCGTATCGAGCATGGTTGTCGACTGCAAGGTGGAGATCGATTGTGTAGCCTACAAAGCTCGGGGGAATTGATCCGACAATGATCGATCACCACAGTATCTTTTTGCTGACGTCCGCGTTCGCATCGGTGATTTGCCTGATTCTGCTGATTGCAGTATTAAAACTCAATCCAGTAATCACGCTTATTGTCGTTGCCTTGTCTCTTGCCGTGGTTGCAGGCATGCCGCTTGCGACAATGATCCATTCTTTCGAGGCGGGTGTCGGCTCGACGCTTGGGCATATCGCGATCATCGTGGCGTTGGGCACGATGCTGGGCAAGATGATGGCAGAATCTGGTGGCGCGGACCAGATCGCATATACCCTCATCCGGCTGTTTGGCGAGAAGAATATTCCGTGGGCCATGGTGGTTATCGGGTTCCTGGTAGGGCTGCCTGCTTTCTTCGAGGTAGGCTTCGTTCTCCTGATTCCGATTGTTTTTACAGTGGTCCGGCGTACAGGAACTTCGCTTATCCTGGTCGGCCTACCCATGCTGGCTGGGCTTTCCGTGGTCCACGGATTGGTGCCGCCACACCCTGCGGCGCTGCTGGCAGTAACAATTTACAAGGCTGATGTGGGTCGCACGATTTTTTATGCATTGATCGTTGGTATTCCGACGGCGGTGATCGCGGGACCGATTTTCGCCAAGCTGATTGCGCCGCATGTGCAGCTCGGCACAGAGAATCAGATGGCGAAGGATTTCGCTGATCACGATGAAAAACGGAGCCTGCCAAGCTTCGGACTCACCTTGTTCACCATCCTGCTGCCGGTTTTATTGATGCTGATCGGGGGGTCGGCCGACACCATTTCCGCGCGTGGAAGCGCTCTGAATGGTGGGTTGCATCTCATCGGCAATGATGATCTGGCTCTACTCATCGGTGTACTGTTCAGCTTTGTGACACTCGGCAAGATGAGGGGTTTTTCACGAGAAACGATCCTGCGCTTCAGCAATGAATGCCTGGCGCCCACCGCAACGATTACGCTCCTGGTTGGCGCGGGCGGCGGCTTCGGACGGATACTGCAGGACAGCGGCGTATCCAATGCAATTATTGTTCTTGCGATGCATAGTCACGTTCCCCTAATCCTTCTTGCCTGGATTCTTGCTGCGCTGCTCCGCCTCGCTACCGGATCGGCGACCGTAGCCATGACGACAGCCGCCGGCATCATCGCTCCAATCGCTTTGAATAGCCCGGCAGTTCATCCCGAACTGCTCGCGATCGCCACAGGCGCGGGTTCACTCATCTTCTCTCACGTCAATGACGGCGGCTTCTGGTTGGTGAAGGAGTATTTTGGGATGACCGTTGTCCAAACGATCAAGACCTGGTCCGTCTGTGAAACGATCATTTCGGTTATGGCGCTAATTCTCACGATCGGTCTATCGCTCGTAGTCTGAAGACCGAGCCCAGGGTGAGAATCTACGTTCAACGCCCTGCAGCTTTTCTGGAATACTCCGCCGAAGAATCGCCTCATATGAGCGGGAGAGCCTGGACGAGAACCTCGAGCGATGTTTGCACGGTTGCCGTTGTCAGGCGTGCAAACGGAGTATCTTCCTCTTGAACTGCTAACACGACTTACTTCCTTAGGACGGAACGGCGAGAAGACGAGTCCAAAGTTTGGCGCGGATGTTATTAGCCTAATTGTCTTCTCTCTTCGCCCACACGAGCACGGCAGCAATAAGCAGAAGATACGGATCGACTAAAAGCTGTAGAGTTGCGCCAATGAAACCCATGGCCACTGCATCACCTCCTACTCGTATTGCGTAGAGTGGATGGGCCATCACTCACCATGCAATACCAGCGCCGTTAAAAAGACTCTCGGGCTTACTCCTGCGTTACGTTATCGAACTGCTCAACTCGAACCCAGGAGATAGAGTCAACTCATCGGTAAGCTGCATTTCAATCCCGCCAGGCAATACCCTAATCTCGCGAAGTCCATGCCGCAGCAGTAAGCTCGCCGCGATCATGGCTCGATATCCCTCTCGGCAGAAAATGATCTTCGGATTCGAATCCTGGACCAGACGTGACGCCGATAGCCTGTCAAAGTCCTGCAGCGGTTCACACGACGAACCCGCCAAGTGATCCTTTAGCCACTCAGCCCAGCTACGAACATCCACAATCTTGAATGGTGCATTCTGTTGTCGCCACTCATGAAGATCTTCGGTGCTCAATATCGCAATCTCCTCAAGAGGCAGTTTGGACTCCCTCCACTTAACTTCATCCGCCAACAGGTAACCGATCACACCATCAATGCCCACTCTCGCCAAACGGATTTGAGCCTCCCTTGCATCGTTTGCATCCTCGACAACCAGTAGCAGCCCTTGCTTAGGTTCGATCATGATCGCTGACCAGCTGGCGAAAGGCCCAGACAGGCCGATCTGCAAAGAACCTGGTAGATGGAACGAGGCAAAATGTCTCCAGTGTCGTATGTCCAGGACGAGTGTGCCTCGACGTTGCTCTTCTATTGCACTTTCCACTGCTAATTCGCATAACTCCACCAGATCAAACATGGTTTCCTCTGTTGTTAAATGCGAGATTATCTTGGAGTTTCGATCAGAGCCGGCGTATCTTGTCTGACCGGAGTTCGTCGGTCAGCCGCCTGACGCGCATGCTCTCCCTCTTGCTTTCGGGAGTCTCTGCGCCACGCCGGACCCACTCATCCCAAACCTGCTCACTCGATCGGTAATACGCGCGCGCGGCTTCTTCAGCGGAGCGCCTGTCTGAGGATGAAGCTCCCGGAGCGAACGCCAGACGGCGTTGTATGTTCCCCTCGGTCTCAAGACATAGACCAACATTTCGCAAAACTTGTAGGCTCGGGGATGAGTCACCGAACTCATGCAACAACGGTAACGCGGCGTCTGCGTCTCGCGTCGCGCCGGATACATCGTTGACGCTGAGTTCAGCGTCGCTGAGCTTGCAATAGGACCCCAACAGGTGCAACCTGCCATGTGGGCTGGTCTCTGCCAGAGCCTGACGAATCTGGTTAGCCTCGCGCAGTGCAGAGAGGCGTTCTGCTGCCTCCTTTGGCCGAAGCAATACATCTGCTAGCGCCTCGTCGCGCACTGCGATTCTGTGTTTCGTCTCGGCCGCATAGAGGGGCTCCAGATTCTTCGTCAAAGCAATCGATCTTCGATACCACGACGCCGCTTCTTCCGGCATGACTTGCCGATAGGCATCACCCATAATTGACAGCGACACGGCCATATCGTAGCTGGCCTGTGCATTCCTGCTGTCATTTACTGAAAGCAACTCTGCAATCTCAAGCATCTTGTGCGCGTAGACTTGCGCCTGTTTCGACTGGCTCAGATTGAGGAAGCTTCTTCCCGAAAGCGTAAGTACCATGCGCTGGTACGCGAGTAAGAGCTCGCGGCGTGTCTGAATGGAGGAAGGAAATCTCGGTATAAGCGCATCGGTCAGATGAATTGCCTCATCCACTTGTCGCAGGGTCTCCTGCTGGTCTCCGAGTTCATTAAGCGCAGCGGCTCTTCGCAGGTGAAGGTCTGCAAGGAATCGGTCATGCGCGTCGTCACCATTCGGTTGATCTCCAAAGATCCCGGTAGCCTCTAGGTAGTTAGCCAATGCCTCATCAGGACGAAGCTTATTGAGCGCAACATCTCCCATTCCCGCGTAGATCATCGTCAACATCTCAGTGCGCATCGGATCGTGTGGGCTCTTCTCCCAGAAGGGACGAGCCAAGGCAAGACCATTCTGGTACTCCTCGGTTGCTGACCGAACGTCTCCAAGAAAGGTGTAAATGTCTCCAAGACGCTGGTGCGCCTTGATCACAGCCGCCGTACTCTCCGGGATATTCAGTTGAGCCTTCGCCTCCATCGCCGTCCGCAAAGCATTTTGATAGCTGGCCACCGCAGTGCCGGAGTTGCCGAGGTTTGCAACAAATGGAGATCCCTCCAGATCGCCTACCCGGATATATGCCTTCGAAATCTCCAACAGGAGTCGGGGATTATCTCCAGTGTTAACGTTTAGCTGGTTCAGATAAAGCAGAGCTCGATGAAACAAGGCAGCCTGTGCTTCGGTAGAGGTCGACGACTGCTGCAGCTTGTCGGTCATCTCCGAGATGGCGGAGTCCGCAAGGCCACGTACCTCGCTGACCCTTCGGTCTGCTACTCTACTCTGCCAGGCATAACCGAAAAGGAAGACTGCGAGCATAAGGATACTCGTTAAGGTC
This sequence comes from uncultured Edaphobacter sp., assembly GCA_964658525.1. Lineage (GTDB taxonomy): Bacteria > Acidobacteriota > Terriglobia > Terriglobales > Acidobacteriaceae > Edaphobacter. The sequence goes on along the minus strand of CAZZZG010000015.1, from coordinate 26,094 downwards.
ACCAACATCGCCATCCTATAGCGCTTCAAAAGCTTCCCGAACAGGTAGAGAGTGGAAGGTCTTCGGGCCGCTATCGGCCGTCCCCGAAGGAACCGGTGCAGATCTTCCTCTAGATGCTGAACTGAAAGATATCGTCTGGACGGCTCTTGCTCCAAAGCCTTGAGGATTATTGTGTCCAGATCGCCCGATAATTCCTTGCGGGTCTGAGCAGGAAGATGCTTAACCGAGCTCGGATTGACCCGTTCCTCCTCCAACACAACACGCTCTGCCTCTCCTGGACTCAGGCCGGCAAGCCTGTATGGTCGCGAGCCAGTGAGAAGCTCGAAAAGCAGAACTCCGAGGGAATAAACATCAGTCGCTGTCGAAAGCTGCCTTCCAAGCAGTTGTTCGGGACTCGCATAGTCCGGGGTCATTAACCGTTGCCAGCTCTTTGTTGGAGAACGCTCATTGAGGAACGACTCCTGCACCAATGGCTTCGCGATCCCAAAGTCGATCAGCTTGACGACTCCTTCGGGAGTCACCAACACGTTGTCCGGCTTAATATCTCTATGAATAATCAGCTTTTGATGAGCGTGGTGTACTGCAGAACACACAGAGCGAAATAGATCGATTTTCTGTCTTACGTCGAGCCCTGCTGCGGCACTGGCAGCAGTGATGGGCTGTCCTTCGACGTACTCCATTACGATGAAGGGACGTCCATCTTCCGTCTCTCCTCCATCAAGGATCACTCCGATATTTGGGTGCGTCAGGGTCGCCAATATCTGGCGTTCATCACGAAATCGCTGAACGACCTCCGCCGACGCGAAACCCCTCCGAATCATCTTGATCGCGACGATTTGAAAGTATTGATTGTCCGACCGCACCGCAAGGTAGACGACACCCATTCCCCCGCTGTCAAGCTCCCGCACCAGCTGATACGGCCCTATCTTGCCTCCGATCTCCGAAGCGCTTTCGACCGACTCGAGAGCGCTCAACTCACCAGCCAGCATGTTCTGAAGCTCCAGTTCAGCTTCATGCTCGTAGTCGAGAAGCGAGTTGACCTCGGAAGCCAGCTCTTCGTCGCCTTCACAAAGAGCCTGGACATCTTCACTCCGACGCTCTGGCGGACTTTCCAACACCCGTTGGAAGATCATCTCGATGAGCTCCCAGCGTTCGATTTTCATGCCGTCCTCACGCGGAGTTGTATGACATCTCTCTTCTGAGCCAAGCTTGTCCCAGCCGAAGCTCGCGACCTACCGTAGCCACTGAGATGCCAACGCACAAGCCGATCTCTTCCGAGGTCATGCCGCCAAAAAATTTCAATTCAATCACTCGGCTCTTCCGCTTGTCGAAAGTGGCCAGTTTACTCAGAGCGTCGTCGAGCGAAAGGACGTCGAGTCCTTTCTCATGACTAGCTACATTTAGGTCCGGATGAAACGTAGCCCTTATTCCTCCATTTCGCTTATGCGCCAGCCGTCTTCGCGCATGCTCGATCAGAAGCCGCCTCATCGTGTTAGCGGCGATAGCGAAGAAGTGAATTCGATTTTCCACCTGCATATGGGTCTGATTCGCCAACCGGAGATAAACTTCGTGAACCAGAGCCGTGGGCTGCAAGGTGGGCGCCTTCGACTCGCGCCTCAACCGGACCTTGGCGACGCGTACAAGATCGTCATAAACCATCGCGGTGAGGCGATTGAGAGCCGATTCATCGCCTTCTCGCCATCTGACTAAAAGCTGGGTAATGTCACCCTGGTCAGGACCTGTTTTGTTCTCCTGGGTCAGTTCAAGCATAGTTACCTCTTTGTTGGATGTCCAAAGAGAGCAAATTGGTTCCATGTCATCCCATTTGCCTCTGTTTGGACCTAGAACCGGTCCAGGAAGTTTCACTTACCTCCGTTGCCTGATCTATTTGTTAACGCGCAGTCAATAGCCATAATCGATCATTCGATAAATTGAATACGCGAACACCCAGCCGCGTATGCGCCCAGGTTCGATCGTGGACCGGGCCCCCCCATGATCGAGCCTGGCAGAAACTGCAGGGTGGGCAGTTTTCTCAGTGAACCTTCCCTCAGTCCGGATTCGGACCGTCCTTTGTTTGGTTGTGAGATTCTGGATTACTTCTACACAGAAGTCGTGATGCGAGGGGCAGACGCGACTGTATTGGTAAACGTCATGCTAATTCCGTGCTTCGGCCGGAGGATCACCATCGGGCGGGCTTCGATCGTTTGACCGGGTGCAAGCTGGAAGTCGTATTTTCTGAGCACATCGCTCAAGATCATGAGGATCTGCAACATCGCATAATTTCCCCCGATACAACCTCGTGGGCCACCGCCGAAGGGAAGGTAGGTAAAAGGCGTGCGTAGCTTATCGTTCGCTTTGACGAAACGCTCCGTATCGAAAACCTCCGGATTTTGCCAATGGCGTGAAGCATGGTGAGCTCCGTACACATACACAATGACCGTCGATCCGCGAGGGATGAAGACGTCACCTACGCGATCGTCAGCAACGGCCATGCGGTCGATCATCCAAAATGGCGGGTAGAGGCGCAAAGCCTCCTGAATAACCTGAGTCGCGAATTCTAATTTGGGAACGTCGCTGTGGTTCAGGGGTGCATCGCCGAGAACGGAATCAAACTCCTGTCGCACCTTTTCGAGGCAATCCGGACGCGAGCTCAAAAGATAAAGAAGCCACGATAGGGCATTCGACGATGTCTCATGACCGGCGACCAGAAGCTGCATGCTTTCGCTTAGGATGAGTTCATCGGGCATCCCTTCGCCGTCGGAGTAACGTGCATCCATCAGAGTCTGCAGCAGATCCTGGCCGGGCGGTTCGTTACGACGCTTCTTGATGTATTCGAGGAGAACGGCGTCCGCGCGGGTTCTCATCTCTTCGTGCCTGCGCAGTTCACCTGAAACCTCGAACCAGGGATTCAGATAAGGCTGAAGGGTCTGTCGAACGATGAACTCCTGGACGGTGCAGATGGTGTGGCTGACCAGATCGATGTCTTCATTCTTCAATCGCGCGCCAAATAGCGATCGGGCGACCATTGCGAAGGTAATCTTCATTAGCTGGGGGTATATGTCGACGGGACCGTCATGTATCTGCTGGTCGAAGTCCCGCAGCGACTCGGCAACTGAGCCCTGCATGATTACGGACAACGCATCCAACTGCTTTCGATCAAAGCCCTTCTGGATGAGTCGCCGCTGGGTGCGCCAAGCTTCTCCCTCGGTCGTGAGAAGACCTTTACCAAGAAAATGGCCCATCCGTTTCACTTGAATCTCGGATTTGTGGTAGTTCCCCGCATTGGTCTTCAGGACGTGCTGAATGATGGCGGGATCGATAGTAACGATCGCCTCCTTAAGACCACCCAAATAAAACCGAAAGGTGTCGCCGAAAGTCTCGTTATATCTGTCCAAAACCGGCACGGGATTGCGAGCCATTGCTGCAGAGTCGGCAAAGCTGCGAAATCGGGAAACAGTGGGGATAGGCGTGGGCGTGGTCATACTCGGCCTTCCTGGTACCTGCCTTGAATCGCGGGAAACTTCACATCACTTGTAGGAAGGAATAGCGGGGCCATAAGTAAAAGATAAAACAGAATCAGTTCTCTTTCCCCAGTTGCTTCAAAAGTATTAGATGATGCAGAATTGCCCTGGTCATGGTGGGGTGTTCTCGATAAGGAACCCCAAACTCTTTGGCGGTCTCTTTCACGATCCTGGTCAGCGGAGCGTAATGGGTATGACACACGAAAGGACACAGATGGTGTGCGATGTGATGATTAAGCCCACCCGCAAGCCACGCGACGAGCGGATTTTCTGTCGCATAATCGGCCGTGGTCGCAAAGATGTGATACACCCCGTTGTCAAACTCACTACGGTCCGCGGGAAAGTAGGTGCTGTCGATGGTGTGCGTCGTCTGGAATACGAGAGTTACGGACAATCCAACGATCAAATGGACCAGAAGGAACGCTCCGACGACCAGAAGAGGAGATTTTCCCAGCACCAGCAAAGGCAAGACAAGCATGTAAGTGAGGTAAAAGCCCTTACCTGCAAAGAGAATGACGTATTCACGTACAGGGTGTTTGGTGCGTTTCAGATATCCGTGAGTCGGGAGGAAAAAGTGCTGGAAGTCTCTGACGAACACATAGTCCAGAGAGAACATCGCGTACAGAAATAGCGCATAGATATGCTGGAACCGGTGCCAGGGCGCGCGGGGCTCGTAGGGCGTAAAGCGAAAGAGGCCGCGCCCGGAAAGAGCATCATCTTCGCCATGGAGATTAATGCAGGAGTGATGGCCCCGGTGATGGAGGATGCGCCACATGTACGAGCTGATTCCGCACAGATCGAACACATAATTCAGGGTTTTGTTGACGAGCGGCCGGGACGAGATCGCGTTGTGATTGCTGTCGTGGGCGATGTTCAGTAAAAGAAAAGTTTGTGCGAGGCCGCCCAAAAGATAGATCGCAACAAACTTCCAGGAACCGGGCCTAAACGTATACAGAACAATCCACGTGCCCACGAGGACGGCCAGCCCCACAGCGATCTTGACCCACATTGCACGGTCCGCTTTGGGAGAAGTGGCCGGATCAGCAAAAAATCTGTCCAGACGACGGCGTAAGACTTTTGGAAAGGATGACGCGCCAACTGGTTCGATAATCGGCGTTACTGAGGCTTCGGGTGGTACAAGATCCGCCGTTTCCGGCTCTTGAGCGATCATCGCTTCGGAATAAAACGTCACCCAGCTCCTCCGCGATCATGGTGATTGGCCGGACGCCTAACTCGCGTCAGTAGCCTGACCCGCAGCGAAATCGTTGTCGCGCCGCCGACTGCCTCGCAGAATGATTCTAGTTTGAGCCCGTAAGGACAATCAAGTGAATTCGGGATGGACCACGCCCCGGTGTCGTGCCACATACGTGGCAGCGATGACACATGGCATTGCCGCAATACTTTGCTAACATATACCCACCAATGATCTGTAACGAATGGGGCTCCTGCATGAGCCATAGAAGCTCGGTGGAGTCCCGCAAGTCCCCTTCGCGTCGTGTGCGGCAAAAAGGAGAACATCCGCGCCCCAGCGAGTCGAGCGACGCTTATGTCGAGAAGAAATTATGCGTATACCCTCACCGTCGGCTCACAGTGGAGGTCTGCATTTGAGACTCAATTGTTTTTCACCACGCTCCCTGGTGAGGGATGTTTCGTTTACTGACTTGCGTGCTATTCAACCTTGGAGGATCGCTGATTGATGAAGGCGTCGATTTTAAGCCACCTGGACAGGCTGGCAGATGAGCACCCGGACAAACTCCTTTATTCGTATCTCGACGTAAATGGTGATCCGATCGAAAGCTACACCTACGCCTCGTTCCTCCAGCGAGCACGGGCGATAGCCGGACACTTGCGGAAAGATGGCCGTTTTGCGGACGGCGATCGGCTTCTGCTCGCGTACCCACCTGGACTTGAGATGATCTGCGCGTTCTTTGGTTGCGTGTGCGCCGGATTAATTCCGGTTCCGGTCTATCCCCCAAGTTCCCGCGGGTTCCAGAGCGCGCTCTACAAGATGGTCCACATCGCGAAGGATTGCCAGGCAGCTGGAATTCTGACGAGCAGAGACTACCATGCATCCCTTAAGACGAATCTCGCCAGAAGTGGAGTTTCGGCGTCCGGCGTTGACGTGGATTACATCTCCGGGCTTCCATGGATCCCCACCGAAGATTTCGTGAATGCGATCTCTTACGATCCAACCATAGACACTTCTAAGGTCTTGTTTCTCCAGTACACGTCTGGCTCAACGATGGAGCCGAAAGGCGTGGTCGTCACTCACGAAAACATTCTGAATACCTATTCGCTTGTGATTGACCATCCCTCCCCGGTCGTCGTTTCCTGGCTTCCGCAATATCACGATATGGGGCTGATCGGGTGCTACCTCTATCCAGCGCTGAGAGGCGGCACGACCTACGGGTTCGCTCCCATGGACTTCATTCAGCGGCCGATCCTGTGGTTCGATGCGATCACCGCCTACCGTGCCACAGCGACCGCTGCGCCCAACTTCGCCTATGACTACTGCCTCCGCGCTGGGAGGCTTTCAAAGGACAGCCTGGAAGCTTGTGATCTCAGCTCCCTTCGCGTCTTGATGTGCGCCGCCGAACCTGTAAAGGCGGATACCTACACCCGATTTCTAGAGGCGTTTCAGTCTTACGGACTCAAGTCCGAGAGTTTCTATGTCGCCTACGGGCTGGCCGAGAATACTCTGGCGGTCACCCTCGGCGGTCGCAACATCGTCTCGGTCAACAAGCGTGCTCTTGCGTTGGGCAAAGCCCGCATGACGACCGAGGTCTCTGAAATTGACGGGGCCACGCAGATTGTCAGCTGCGGAACCCCGCTGCCGGGTCTCGACGTGAAAATCGTGGATCCTGAGGGCCATTTCGCCCTCAAACCGGACCGCATCGGCGAGATTTGGGTCGCCGGAAGCGGTAAGTGCCTGGGCTATTGGAATAATCCGGAATTGACTCTCAAGCAGTTTCGGGCGCGGCTTGTTGACGATACTCCCTACGACGACGGCTACCTCCGTACGGGGGACGTAGGATTTTTCCACGATGGCGAGCTTTACGTATGCAGTCGCATCAAGGACATGATCATTCTCCGTGGGCAGAACTATTACCCGCACGACATCGAGAACGTTGTGGAGAAATCGTCCGGTCTGATCCGGCACAACTGCGTCGCCGCGTTCCAGATTCAGGAAGACAGCGAGCCTGCGCTGGCAATCGTCGCAGAAGTCAAAAATCCCAGGTCCCTTCCTGAAGCACGAAAAATTGCCGCCGCAGTCCGGAACTATCTCAACGTGGAAGTGGCCGTCATCTCCCTTATCGCGCCACGCGCGATCCCGAGAACGAGTTCGGGGAAGATCATGCGCCATAAGACAAAGCAGATGTGGCTGCAAGGTGAGTTCACTGTTCTCTCCGACTTTTCGCGGGAGAAGGATGCCGGAAACTGCGCTTCCGAGACCTACGCAAACTCCTCTTTTGCAGAGCTGAAGGCAAGGTACAACCTGACAGGGCAGGAATCGTACAACCTCGTCGAAGCCGGTCTGGATTCCCTGGATCTTGTTGTGTTCATGCATGAGCTCAAGGAACTCCTGAAAGACAAGGGCGCCGAGATGCTGGCGCGGCAAGTAGATATCGGTGTCATTCAGCGTGTCAGCGTAGCCGAGCTCTTTGGGCTTGCCGAGATGCTGGAGAACGCTCCCGAAGAGGCAATTGTTCATCTCCGTCATTCCCTTGCGGCCTTCCGCGAAGAGCAGAGCGCCGCCGAGAAGGAGATGATGACCAACGACCGTAAGCTTATCTTCGAACCTCCGGTTCCTGCGCCCGTGCCGGACACACCAATGCCGAGTCACGTGTTGCTTACAGGCGGAACCGGCTTCATCGGGCCATTCCTTATGAAGAGCCTGCTCGAACAGACACGCGCGAAGATCCATGTTCTTGTCAGGTCTTCCGATGAAAATCAAGGCAGGCAAAGACTGAGAGCCGCAATGGACTCAATGGGCCCATGCGAGGCAGAGCTGATGGAGATGTTCGAGGACCGCGTGATCCCCGTCTGCGGCGATCTCGGGCAGCCAAATCTGGGCCTCACCCAGGACGTGTGGGATCTCCTCGCAAGTGAGATTGACACGGTGTTCCATAACGGTGCAACCGTGAACTACCTGTTCAACTACGACCTGATGCGCGACGCAAACGTGTTGGGAACCAATGAGGTCGTTAGATTGGCCTTCGAGGGACGTCCCAAAGAATTCAATTACGTCTCGACTACCTTCGTATTTGGCTGGGCGGTCAAATCGGTCTTGTATGAAACCGACCATAACGAAGACATGGAGCTTCTCGATTTCGGCTACAGCCAATCGAAATGGGTAGCAGAACAGGTGGTGTTCGACGCCCGCCGACGGGGACTTTCTGCACGTGTCTTCCGGCCGGCTCTCGTCAGCCCCTCGGTCACAGGGGGAGGCAACAACTTCGATATCGCTGTTCGGTTAGTTGCTTTTATGGTCAACCACGGCATTGGCGTCGATACACTCAATCAGGTCAGCTTTGTTCCGGCCGACATCGTGGCGAACAACATCGTTGCAATTTCCACCACACCGGGCACAGCGAACAAGACATACCACATCGTGCGCGACGACTATTCGAACATGATGGACATCACTGGGCTGATTACCCAGGCGACTGGTCGGCAATTCGAAGCATACAGCCTTCCCGATTTCGTTCCCGAACTCATCCGGAGATGCCGTAAGGAAGATCTTCTGTTCCCGCTACTGGATTTTCTGGTCGGCTCTGTCGACAACATCTCAGCGATGGAGTTCAAACGCTATGACAACTCTTCTTATCAGATGGCCCGGGATGCCTCCGTGTGGGGCAAAGCGGATCCGTCGCTGGAAGATACCGTCAACGGCATCCTGAAGTTCATGCACCGCAAGGGGATCATCTCGATCGCTCCTCGTGAGGCAGACGAGGTGCCACGCGGCACTCCGATTCTAGACTGCTCCGAAGCGTTGCCAGATGCATTATCCGCTACTGCTTCTTAAATAAGAGCTTCTCCGTGACCCGCTGGCCCGTTTCCAACGTGCCAGCGGCGGATAGCGTCATCTGTTGCCCGTCCGCGGAAACCACCCACCTGTCTTTTTGAGTGACCTGTTTGTCCCGCTGGTAGATCGCATCCACGGTATGAGGATCGACAAGTTCAAGAGTTACGGTATCGTTGCGCGAGTTCTTCAGATCGTATTGCTTTCCGTCAAAACGGGCGGTATAGCTGAAATCGCCTAGAAAACGGATCCCGCCGTTTCCGTCCTGCTCGATTTTCAGCACCAAACCCTGCCGCAAACGGGTCTTACTGAGATCTTGCGTCCACTCGCCTGCGAACAGATTATTGGCAACCTTCGCGCCTCCGCTTCGCGTCCACACGGTGATCTGAGGAGCTTTGCCCGTAGCCGTAGTCGTGGTGGTTAGCTCATTCCCGTCATTCGAAATTTTTTCCCTAACCGTCGCTACAGTAGTTCCATCTTTTATTTCTTTGACCTCCGCCTCCCTCTTGCCAATTCTGCGAAGCCCAATTTGATTGAACCCGAGATTACCTGGAGCGGACGACTCGTGTCCGCTCCAATTCGCGGTGAAATCAAGGCGGTTTTCTCCAGACATGACTACATGCACCCCGTCATGCAGAGGTGTGATGGAGAGACGGTTCGGCGGATCCAGACTGGACTGGGCGGAGGTGAGCGTCCAGGAGCCAACGCGAGGGTCTGCCGCTCCAGGTTGGATTCCGTAAAGCAGTACAAGCAACAGTAAGGTACGAATTGATCCTCCTAAGCTAAGGCGGAAAGCTTAGCAAATCCAGAAAGCTATCTTAGGTTAGTCCAGCGCAAGTGTACACAAACGATACGGGGAGCTTCAGTGACGACGATCTTGTATGACATGATCAAAACTATGCATGTGCGCCGTTTTTGGGTTTCGGGGATCGTGTTGGCAGCAGCCATTGCACTTCTTCCCTTCTCTTTTCACGCAGAGCGCCACCTGGAGACCGCAACCCGTGTCGAAGGGAGCCAGGCTGAGACGGTCCGGCAGGAGCTGGCCGATCGTTTCCGGTCGCCGTTTGTTGACCGCGTGGTCCTGGTACTCCAGGGACTTCCACCGGCAGACACGGAGGCAGGCGGGCAAGCCTTGGAAACAATCGTAGCCGGACTGAAAGAGCAACCCGGCATTTCAGGAGTGGTGTCGTACCTCGACTTGCGCGATCCGATCTTTTTAGGACGGGGAGGGGGGACGTTTGTTCTCGTGGGACTCACCTCGTCTGACGGGCCGGTGGAGTCTCTCGTTCCGAATCTTCATCAACTGGCGAGCTCTCTGGAAAATCAACTGCGAGGCCGTTATCCCGCGGTGAAGATCGAGCTCACAGGCGAAATTCCGCTCAATTTTGACATCCGCAAAGCTAGCGCTGACGATGTGCGACGGGGCGAAAAGCTGGTAATCCCCGCGACGCTCGCACTTCTTCTATTGGCTTTTGGAAGCCTGATGGCCGCCTTCATTCCACTGGCGGTTGGCCAGCTTGCCATTGCGACCACACTGGCCATCACGGGATTGCTGGCCCAGCGTTGGCACTTGTCCATTCTGGTTCAGAATTTAGCCACCATGCTAGGCCTGGGCCTGGGAATTGATTACGCGCTCCTCATGGTCAGCCGCTTCCGCGAAGCGATCTCCGCCGGGCACAGCGGACCCGAGGCATCGGTCATCGCGGCACGTCAGGCAGGTCACACGCTCTTGATTTCAGCGTCAACGGTAGCCATTGGGTTTCTAGCCCTCCTAACCGTTCCGATCAGCGAAATCCGTTCCATCGGCATCGCGGGATTTCTGGTGGCAGGAATGAGTGTGTTGCTTACAAATACCCTCGTTCCGGCGGTCCTGTCCTTACTCGGTACACGGATTAACCTTGGCAAATTACCCTTTACTCCAAAGTTGGACGCAGATCGTGCCGCACGTACGGGAGATCGCTGGCGCCGATGGGGGAGAGTGATCGTCGCGCATCCTTGGCTTGCGCTCGTTTTGGCAGGAACTCCTTTGCTTCTGCTTGCCTGGCAGGCCCGACATCTCGATACCAGTCTCCCCCGAGGGGATTGGCTTCCGAAGACCGCGGAATCAGTTCATGCGCTTCACACTCTCGAACAGATGGACCGAGATGGCGTTGTTGAATCGTTGCGCGTCATGGTGGAACTTCCAACCGATTCCATCGCTCAAACCGACGCGGGATGGAATGTGATCGATCGTCTCACAAAGCGGTTAGCAAGCGACCCTCGCTGTGATCGCGTGATTTCTATTACTACGCTTGCTGAAGGCAACCGGGCTTCTCTCAGTGGCCTTTCGCGAGAAACGCGTCGAACGTTTCTGAGTAGTGACGGACGTGCGGCGTTGCTTGAGGTGCTACCTGCCAGTTCAATCTCCCTGCGTGACCAGGTAACCTGGGTGCGGGAGCTCCGGAAGATCGGCGCACCAGCTCTCACAGGCGTGCCTGGCTCAACCCTTCTCGTTGGGGGCATTCCGGCACTCAACGCCGATTATGAAACCATCATTAAGAGCCGTTTTCCGTCGGTAACGGCGCTGGTAGTGGGGGGAACGCTCCTTGCACTGCTTTGTGGTTTCCGATCGATCTTCGCAGCCCTGAAGGCAATTACACTCAACCTGCTTTCGGTCGCCGCCTCCTTCGGAGCATTGGTTTTCGTCTTTCAGGACGGCCACGGAAGCCGGTTCCTGGGAGTTCCCGGCGGGACCGGCAGCGTATTTCCACTTGTTCCGATCGTCGCCTTTGCCATCGTCTTCGGATTGAGCATGGACTATGAGGTATTTTTGGTCGCACGCGTTCTCGAAGCCAGAAGAAGCGGACTTAGTGAAATGGATGCGATCCCGGAGGGTATGGCCAGAACCGCAGGCTTGATTACGAGCGCCGCCGCAATCATGATCGTCGTATTTGCGGCATTCACCATTGGAGATTTTCTAGTTGTCAAGATGATCGGATTTACATTGGCCATCGCCGTGTTCATCGACGCGACACTTGTACGTATTGTGATCGGTCCCGCGCTCCTTCGTATTGCAGGCGATTGGAACTGGTGGCCAGGGGGACTCGCCACGGCACGGAAAGAACCCGTAACAACAAGTAGCGAACGATTGCCTCTATAAAGCGGAACGCTGCAGTTTCATGTCTAACCAAGATGAGGGTAGATCTTCCGGCCCAGAATCTCGCAGCATCTCGTAGTCGTCCTTGTCGTCGATGTCGAGGAGAATTCCAACGTCGTTTACTTCCACTTTGCTGATCCCATCCAAGTGATTCCCAAATATGGCTCTGCAGCCAACATCTCCCTGAAGCGCCATGACCTCAGGGAAAACAGAACGATTCAAAAGAACAGGGTTGCCGCGAAAGCCCTGAAACATGGGAATCACGATCTGTGCGTCGGAGCGCCGATATTGATCGATAATTCGATCGAACGTGTCGGCCCGAACGAATGGTTGATCCGATAGCACAATCAGCGCGGCTTTTATGCTCCTACCCAAAACGGCTAACCCAGCCCGGAGTGACGTTGTCATTCCCTGACCGTAGTCGGGATTCACGAGTATTCTCAAGTGCTTCATGGGTGATTCTGCAAGACGTTCACGAATCGTCTCCGCTGAGGAGCCGAGTACAAGCACAATCTCATCGACGTTGGAGTCCTTGAGATTTGCAAGCGTTCGCTCAAGCACGGTACTGTCGGCCAATGGGAGAAGTTGCTTCGCTTCTCCCATCCGGCTGGAACTGCCGGCAGCCAGAACAATAGCACCCACGCGCGATTCAATTCTTGTCTTCGTCGACATGCCTAAACCTGAATATCCGATATTTTCATGGGCATCCTTATATTGGAAAGCGCAACTACGCTTAGCAATCGCGCTAACCAACTGACGGCCGGCATTCCCGCGATGACTGGAAACAGTCGTTTGGGTTCATACTTCTAGGCTGGCGACGTTGGACACTCGCGAAAACTAGTCTCCCGCTACCGCCATCTCGTAGGAATTTCCTGCCTGGCTACGAAGCGATTGTTCGAAGGCCGCGAGTTGAGCTTCGATACCCACTTCAGCCGTGCGTCGCTTAACGATGTCTTCGCGATAGCGACGGAGGAAGTAGTCGATTGTCTCCACGCGGATGCGGATGGAACCGGAGGGTTTGTTTTCATCCAAATCTTTAAAGGAGAAGTAGGGTGTGCCCGACTGTTCTATGATCCCTTCGATGACCCCGTAGATGGGAGCATCGTGGCCGCACTTAAAGCTCGAGACCTCTAGAGCAACAAGATTCGGGTGGCGGGCTGTGAACTTGGCCGCCCATACTTTGTGGTTTGTGCTCGTCGAATAGCGGTTCTTCCATACATCGCTGATGTCAAGTGGATGTGTGATTAGGCCAGCCCGAACTTCGTCACCGAAAAGACGGTCCAACAAATCTTCGTCGAGAGGCAACGTGCTCTGCGAGAATACCGGGTACCCAAGTTTTTGAAACTCCTCCATGATCTCGTGATTGAGGCCGGGATCATGATGGTAGACGCGACCGAGCATAACAATGCCGATGCGGTCTTCGCGCTCGAGTTGATCAAGCGTTTCGCGTGCCTGGCGACGAATATCAGCTTCGCACTCGTGCAAAGATTTGAAGCCTACCGCGACGGCTCGCTCATTTTCTTCGCGGGTGAGACCCAGGATGGGCCCCCAGGTTTTGAACATCTGATCGGCGCATTGCTTTTCATCCTGAAGGTTCAATATCGGATCAAGGTAAAGGACGTTGTTTTCCGTGAAGATGTCGCTCTCTTTGGTGAATGCTGCTTTGACTACCTCAGGCGTTGCCGTTACGGTGGGACACGCGTTTGAACCGGTGAGATTTACGAGGTGCGAATGCAGTACGTCGTACATTGGAAACCAAATCGCGTTGAGAGGCTTCTTTACATGCTTGACCGCAAGCAGGTTATAGACGTGTGCGATACCTATCTTTGACGGATAGCAGGGATCGATGGCACCCCGACTTGCGCCCGCGCGATATAGCTCCGGTGTCGTGTAGTCCGAATAGATGATGTTTTCGGACTTCAATCCTAGGCTGGCAAAGTACGCGTTGAAAAACGGAGCGTAGGTATATGTGTTCAAGAGCCGCGGAACACCTACACGAAAGTCTTTGCGCTGCTCCATTCGTGATGCCCGTTCCTTCGTTGCCTTCGAGATGAATAGCCCCTTGGTGACTGGCATGGCGTCCGCGACAAGCTCGACATCACGCTGACGGAAGACGTCATGAGCCGCAATATCGACGTAATTAGGATTGACAGCTTTAATCTCGTCGATATCAGCCTTTATGTCCTTCATCTCGTCGAGGTCTTCGACGGTTCCCTTTTCACAAGTCGCGATGATGAGACGCTGTTCGCCTTTTCGAAGAGGAACCTTAGTCTTACGGGGCTGGAATTCGATTGGTTTTGGCAGTTCGACAACTTTGTTCGATCCGGGCGTGAGTTGGATTTGAACGAGCGGCTCTATCTTTGCCTTGAACACAGAAGGAGAGGTCTGACTCCCGCCCGTGCTGCAAGACCCGTGAGATTCAACGGAAGGAAGATTTGCTTGGATATGTTCCAGTGTAGGCAACGTGTTGAGGACTTCTGCAACCTCTGTCGGAGTCGCTGCACGATCCTCGGCGACTGCATGAACGTGGTCGTGTTCAGAATTTTGTTGTCCCGTCACATCGACATCGATGAAGGTGCGGAGACAATTGTTTTTGCAGAAGTAGCAGCGCGTGTCTTCGTTTCGTGTAGTGCGATAGCGAATATTAGCGACTGCTTCGAGACCGACGAATGTGGTTTGCCGACCATTGCGCCATAGACGCAAAGCCTCCTGGGCCGCGCCGATCGCGCCGGACTCACCGCAATGTTCGTGAACGATAATCTCCGGCTCTTTGCCGTTCGCGCGGAAGCTCGACTTGATGAAATCCACCTCAGCTTTGACCACCGCAAGATTATTCTGCGTGCCACCCTGAAGGACGAAACGCGATCCGAGCGCCGCGAGATTGGGGATACTGGCGACATAGAGGAAGACATTCTTGGGTAGCACATCTGCTAGACCCGCCAGGATCTCCTCCGATCGCCAACCTTGACGCTGGAAGTTGACGATGTCGGACTGCATGAAAACCGCGCATCCGTACCCGAAGGATGGCATGGATTTAGCGGAGAAGGCGAGGTCGGCGAACTCCTCCACCTTCATGCCAAACCCTTCTACAGTCGACTGCAAGAAATACCCATTTCCCGCAGAGCACTGTGTGTTCAGTTTGAAGTCCTTTACGCGACCGTCTTTGAGGACGATGAGCTTGATGTCCTGCCCGCCCACATCGACGATGACGTGAGGGTCGTCATAGAATTTCAGCGCGGACTCTGTATGAGCTACGGTCTCCACGAGCGCCACGTCCGCATTCAGCACATCCTTGATAATGTCCTTCGCATAACCCGTCGAGCCAACGCCGAGCACCTCTAGAGTTGCACCCTTACTCTCGATCTGCTCTCGCAGCTTCTCGAACATTTCAATCGTGTCTTGAATCGGATTGCCGTTAGACAGCTGGTAGGTCTTGCAAAGAATCTCTCCGTCTTTGCCCAGGACTACAGCCTTCGTGGAGGTGGACCCACCGTCGATGCCAACGAATCCAGAGACCACCTGGCCTGGAAAAAACTCTGCAGGAACAAACTTCTTCTTCTTGTACGCGGACTTGAATGTAACAAGTTCTGCATCTTCCGCAACGAGTCCCTTGCCGCCGGAGATAGCCTTCTCTTCGGCGCGGCCGTAATCGATGTAGTAGACCAGTTTGTCGGCGCCAAGGTAGCGTCCAACTTCCGGCTCTTCCTCTTTGCCGAACTCAACTGATCCCAATGCCGCAAAATATTGAGCGTTATCAGGAACTTTAATCAAGTCTTCTGGGGCCATGCCCTCGGGAATCTCGACCTTGCGTTCTTTCCACATGCGTGGGATGTTTGTCTGCCACGCCTCACGCATGCCACGAATAAAGCCATTCGGGCCGCCAAGCAGTAAAACGTGAGGACGTAGCGTGTGTCCGCGAGTGAGTACACTGAGATTCTGCAACACGATAGCTTCGAAGAGAGAGGCCATCAATTCGTCGGGCGGCGTGCCGGTCTTCTGCAGACCATTGATGTCGGTCTCGGCAAAGACTCCGCACTTCCCTGCTACTTTGTGTAGCTTGATATCGTGATATCCCTGGTTCGCTAGCTCTACGGCAGGAATTTTCAGCTTGGCGTTGATCTTGTCGATGACCGCTCCGGTTCCGCCGGCACACTTGTCGTTCATCGATGGAATCTTCTTCTTACGTCCCGTCTCTTCGTCGTCTTTGAAGACGATGATCTTCGCGTCCTGACCGCCTAATTCAATAACGGAGTACACCTCAGGATGCAGCTTCTCAACGGCGAGTGATACGGCGTGAACCTCCTGAACGAACTTCGCGCCGATCATCTCTGCGATGGTTCCACCGCCTGATCCCGTGATGAAGATGCGTGTATTTGCAGGCGAGATTCCTGTGTCGGCCTCCATCCGACGCAGGAACTCGAGAACCTTTTCTGGTTGACGGGTCTCGTGACGTTGATAGTCCTGCCAGATGGTCTTATCGGACGCGGCATCGACCACAATCGCCTTGACAGTTGTAGAACCTACATCTAGACCAACCAGAAATTCCTGCATCCCGTTCTCCTCCGCATCCGGTACGTGGTGGACAAAAAGCTGCAGCCGCCGACTATGCGACTCGCCCTAACCGTGCGGAAACTCGAGTCGACCGACGATAAGCACCATCTTTGTCGATCAAATCGCTCACATGCCACGCGAACTGCGCAGCGGTTCCGGCAAGACCCTTCCGATGAGGCACCTTGTAAAGCGCTTGTTTGAGAGCAGGATGCTGATCGACGTAGTCTCGCAACTCTTCCAGAGACTTTCCTGTCTCCTTCAATACGCCGTCAAACTCTGCGCGCGCCTTAGCCTTTGCCTCCGCCAGCGCCATCTGGACCCGGCTATGCGCATTTACTTCGCCCTCACCTGAGGTCTCGATCGGCAGGAAGATCATATCTTTGAACTTGTTCACAACTCGGGACTGGACTCCGTCTGATTGGGTCGACGGCATGCAGCCGAAAGGCTTCAGAGCAAGGACCATGTGACATAGGTGATTCACGGTGTAATAGACGTTCTTGCCGACTTCCATGTAACCCTCACCACCACGGGCGAGCTGATGGTAGAAGGGATGTGCCAGGCGGGATAGCTCTTTCTGAGGAATCAAGTGGTGGGCTGTATCTCCAAGATGTTTAATCGTGCGGTGATAGAAGAAATTCCACATGGCGCTACCGGCGCTGAGGCCGCCCGTCTTCTTGAAGACCTTGAAGTCGTTTGCGAGACGCTTTTTCAGCTCATACCACTTGGGATCGCGATATGGAGCTTCCGCGTCTGCTCGTGCCTTCGCGCCTTCTTTGGCGACATACATCATGTAGGCGATCCAGGTGGCGATAGGCTCAACTAAGACTTGCGCACCTTCCTTCTCGAGGAAGGCAAACATGTTGAAGTTGCCATCACCTTCCGTTGTCTGCGCCCAGAATTCGCCAGTGATTTTGATGACTGGCTTCACGCGCAGACGGTCCACTTCGATTGCATTGATGCTGTCGCGGCAAGTATGAAGTGCGTCCACATATTCCTTGCCGTATAGGTTGTGACCGATCTTTCCGAGGGTGCAGCTGATGCCTGTGAGCTTGTCGTTCTTCTCGAGAAAGGGCTTGCTCCACTTCGGCGCTACGTCCATGATGTGCCAGCGCTTGCGGTCACGAAGAGTATCAGTGAGTGTCTTTACGGATTCCTGGATTACGCGGTCGGTCTCCCCCTTGTTTACTTCGAACGGACGAACCTGGTACACCAGCTCATTGATTACATCTCCGAGATTGAGAGCATTAAGCATTCCCATGCCGAAGTCGACTGAGAACTTCAGTCCAGGCTCACCACTCGCAGCCTTAATGCCATCTGTCTGCTGGAACAGGAGTACACGAAATCCGTCAAAACCTGCATTCTGCAGCGCGAATCGGTACTCTGCTTCATACATACCGAAGCGGCAAGGTCCGCAAGAGCCTGCTGTGAAGAAGACGTAATTGTCGATGATTTGCTTCTTCGTCTGGCCCTGTTGCTCAAGCATTTGAAGATGGCGAACCAGATTGCCAACCGTGAAGTAGGTTGGATTGCACTGGCCGTTGTTGCCGAATTCTTTTCCAGCCTGAAAATCGGCAACCACTGGAGTCGGGATGTTTTCGCACCGATAGCCACTGCCGTGGAATACGGCTTTGATCATCTCCTCATGCTTCCAGGTGAGACCACCAAAGAGAATCGTGACATAGTCGCGCTCATTCGCGGTGAACGTTCGCTCGACCGGCTTCTTGAACTCACGCATACGTGCCAAACCAGCTTCAGCACGAAGACGTGCACGTTCGGCGTCGATACGAGCCTGAATCTCTACTTCGAAGTCTGTCTGAACGATCTCTTCGGTTCCCGGCATTTGGATCTCCTTATGCTTGCTGTGTCGTTTCTTTTATCGTGTCGATGATTGGGAATCGCTCGGCGTTACATTTGGCCTTTCGCTCCCTGAAAGCCGTTCGCGAGCTGTTTGAAGAAATATTTGATGACGCGCTGGTCGTTGTAGCACCAGCCCAAGATATGGTTGAGCGTCGAGAAGCAGTGGGTCTGGCAGGTCTCTTTCTGGTGATCGAGTTGTTTGGTCTCGAATTTGTGATTGCCGACCACGCCCCAGTCATAGCTAGCCGTATACATCGGGAAGCATGGTGCTAAAGTTCCATCGACGCGAATAATCATTGAATTTTGCCCGGCGCGGCAGTTCCATGGAAAGTGATTTCCCTTCATGAAATCGACCATCTGCCAAAGACGCGCGTTTGAATTCACCATCTTGTAGCCGGAGTCCTGTTTTTCGGTCAGCCACTGAATCGTCTCTTCGACAGCCGGCCAGTCGTCTTTCGTAATGTAGGTCACGTTGTTGGCCGCGTGTTTGAAGTGCTCATCTTGTTCGAGCAAGGGAGATTCGTTGATGTGGTAGTCGGTGGCGATACCGTTGTCATGGGCTATCTCGGTAAGCTGCCGAACATCATCGAGGTTATTGCGGCATATGTTGATGTTGAGAAACACAGAATAGCCGTATCCGTATTGTTTGCGAACCAGGTAGTCGAACTGCTTGCGAATTGGCGCCAACGCCTTCGGCAAGCCCTCCTTCAAGTCGACCGCATCCACGGCGATGTTAAACGTGGAGATCCCGGCATCGGCCAACTTATCGATAACGTCGGTGCGCAACAGACGAGCATTTGTTGGCAGGTAAATCCAGAAGTTCTTTTTCGCTGCGTAGTACGTAATGCGATGAATCAAGTCCGGCCTCAGAAGAGGTTCGCCGCCCATATAAGCGAGCACCCGGCAACCTGTTCCATGAAGCCAGTCGATAGATCGTTTCGCCGTATCTTCAGTCATCCCCTTCACTTTGTTGTCGAAGGCCCAGCAGTAGTGACAGTCCAAATTGCACTTGAACTCAGTGAAAAGGTACGAGATGAGTGGATGGAAGTCGCCTTCGGTAACTCTCGAACGAATGTAAGGGAAGAGCCAGCCTTGCATCGAGTGATAGATCTGTCCTGGGGTCCACTTGCGTTTCTCCGGGGGAGCCCAGGCTGCGTCCCAATCAATTGGCGCTAAAAGTTCGGGGCGCTGCGGAAACACAGGGTCGGGAAAAGTCTGCGGCGTTCCGATAGGCTGTAGCCCCGGCAGGCTTGGGGCGGGCTTGGTGAGCAGATTGTGCAGCGGAACATCGAGTCTGAAGCTCGGCGCCGGTTCGGTGTGTTCCTCCAGATGCATCCGGGTCCCCCTAAATAAAAGGTGCTGGTTAGGATTGACGAAAGATGAGTCGTAACAGTTGATTCACTCTAAGCAACCGAAGTGCCAGAAACATCAGTACCTCTTCCGTTGTAAATTATTGATGACGAAGGGAGTGCAGTTGCGATCCGAATCCAGTAGCGCTAAGACGCAGCTTCCAATGCCAGCTTATTGGCTGTATGCCAAACTATTGGCAGTCGTATGTCACCCAGCCGACCCGACTGGCTGTCTTCGTCGATGTCACATAGGGTTGCCACCTTATCGCCTGTAACTTCATCTATCAAGGATCGATGGAAGAAAGGAGATTATGAGCCCGGGTATGAGGAGTTCCCCTTTTCGCCATGTTTCCTCGGTCGATACCGCACCAGAGGTCGAACAGATCGGGGATCTCTTGCGCTTTGCACGAAGCCTGGATGCCTATCGAGATCCCGAGCGGCTTCTGAGTTCCTTGCCTGCAGAACTATCAGCCGTCGCAGGTTCACATACCACCGCTTTGGTTTATGTGAATGGCGGCGGTTCATCATGGTATGCAGTCGAC
This sequence comes from uncultured Edaphobacter sp., assembly GCA_964658525.1. Lineage (GTDB taxonomy): Bacteria > Acidobacteriota > Terriglobia > Terriglobales > Acidobacteriaceae > Edaphobacter. The sequence goes on along the minus strand of CAZZZG010000015.1, from coordinate 6,115 downwards.
GCTGACGGGCTCACGATTAGTCTCGAACCCGAGTTGCCGCAATGGCGAGCTGAGATGGAGGAGTTTTTATCGGGACACCCCCAGCCTGTGGTCGTCACCTCGCTAGATCGGGAAGCTAGATTTCCCGGCGTCTTTCGATTCTTCCGCGCACACGGAAACCAGTCACTTTGCCTTCTTCCTCTCAGTAAAACACCCGGAGGATTGGGGGCTATCTGCTTTGCGAAGAAGCAAGACGGCGGCTTTTCTGAGAAAGAAGTCAGCCTTCTCTTTTTCTTGACGGAGTATGTGGGATTAGCAATTGATGACAGGCTGAATCTAGCACATTCAGAGGCTGCAAAGGCTCAGCTGGAGAGCGAGCAAACGAAGCTCAATCTCTTTCTCGATCTCAACAATAGCGTCGTGTCCAATCTGGATCTGGGGGAGATGCTTCGTTCAGTTTCGCCAAATATTCGCAAGACGATGCGGCTGGAAGGCGTGGCAGTGATCCTGCCGGATGCAGCAACCGAGCAGCTTCAACTTTATGCAGCGGATTTCCCAGATGGGAAAGGCGAGCTGCATCAGGATCTGGCGAAGTCGCTCGAAGGGTCGCTCGCTGGGCAGGTCTTTCGCTCCGGAAAGCTATGGATTGGAGATCTTGAAGAATGGAGTCACTCGGCCTCGGGCAACACCGTTCGTAACGGCAAGGAGTCGATCAGTATCTGTTTGCTTCCTCTGCTCCGCTGCAGAAATGTGTTAGGTGTCTTGTGTTTAGTCAGGGCACAGAAAAATGCCTTCATGCGGGAGGATGTTGAGTTTCTCTCGCAGATCGCAGGTCAAGTGGCCATCGCTATTGACAACGCGTTTGCCTATCGACGCATTACCGAGCTTTCAGACAAACTCACGCAAGAGAAGCTCTACCTTGAAGATGAGATTCGCAGCGAGCTCAACTTCGAAGAGATCATCGGGAACAGCGCTGTTCTTCGACAGGTGCTGCGGCAAGTTGAAGCAGTTGCACCGACCAATTCGACGGTTCTCATCCAGGGGGAAACGGGAAGCGGAAAGGAGCTCATCGCACGTGCTGTGCATAACCTCAGCCGCCGTCGCCCCCACCCGTTTGTGAAGCTGAATTGCGCTGCGATACCTACCGGTTTGCTGGAGAGCGAACTCTTTGGTCATGAAAAGGGAGCATTTACAGGGGCAATCGCTCAGAGAATGGGCCGATTCGAGCTGGCGTCGCAAGGGACCATATTTCTGGATGAAGTAAGTGAGATTCCACTGGACCTCCAGCCGAAACTGCTTCGAGTATTACAGGAACGAGAATTCGAACGGTTGGGAAGCTCGCGCACCTTACGCACAGATGCACGTTTGATCGCAGCTACAAACCGCGATCTCAGTGCGATGGTGCAAGAACAGACTTTTCGGTCCGACTTGTTTTATCGACTAAATGTGTTTCCCATCTATGTCCCGCCCCTTAGAGAGCGCAAGGACGATATCCCCTTCCTCGTGAGACACTTCGCCCAACATTTTGCGCGCAACATGTCTAAAGAGATTGACACGATTTCAACGGAGACTATGAATTCAATGGTCAGCTATCCGTGGCCTGGAAATATTCGTGAGCTCCAAAATGTCATCGAGCGGGCGGTCATCTTATCGAAGGGTCCGGAACTTCAGGTGCCGCTCGACGGCCTGAAGCTGAAGAACGCCGAAATAAGCTCCCAAACGAATGGAGCCACGACCCTGGAAGAGATCGAACGAAAGCATATCTTATCCATCCTGGAGCAAACCAACTGGGTTTTTGCAGGCCCGAATGGCGCTGCTGCGCGACTCGGATTAAAGCGTCCTACTTTGCAGTTTCGAATGCAGAAGCTTGGAATCTCGCGTCCCAGAAAAGCCTGAATAACTCGACCGTATTTGTGCCAACGCTTTGGCATGCTGCCAAATTATCGGCATGCCTTCCGACCGCATGGACGGTGTGTATCGATGTAACTAGCTTCTGCCATCAAAGATAGTGACTCGTAGCATTTTAGGAATGTGGATTGCAAGCAGCAGTGAATCAAAGGGACGAAGTTAGCGAGCTTGGGATGTCTCCGGAGGAGCAAACTAACCTCGGCCCTCGGTTCCTTGCAATTCGTACCGAAGAACCAGTCATGTAGTTAGCAACCGGAGGCCCCTCACAGACACAGCGGTTTGTAAGGACGAGCAAGATGTTACGAATCACGATGACCGAGGATTCATCGGAGCAACGGTGGGTGCTTCAAGGTCGGATGACATCATCGTTTTTAGAGGACCTGACCGAAAGTTGGCGAGTCAGTCAAGATCGTCGGCCAGCAAAGAATCGTGTCGTCGATCTTGACGAGGTTACCTGTATCGATAAAGATGGCGAACAGGTAATCCTGATGATGATGAGGGATGGAGCGAGATTTGTAGCAAGCGGTTTGTATACAAAACATCTCCTCGAATCTCTGTCAAAGATCGATGCGAACTCTCTGTCGGAAAGAGGCTGACGAAACGGCGATTCCTTGCCTTCTCGTGTAAGTTACGAGCCTTTGCTCAACCAGACAAAGATCAGCCAGAAATCTCTTTGAAGTATCGTCATTCTCACTAATATGAGTTGAGAACGTCTTATTTCTGGCGAGGTGCCCCTTCGTGTCTCCACACCGAATCGTTTGCCGTTCCCTGCGCAACGGTTCGATGCCTGTCTTTCTAGCTTTAGTTGGTAGCCTGCTCGGTAACCAAGCCACCTGCAAAGCCCAGACTAGTCCAGGGCTAGGAACATCGATCGCGTCCTCGGGCGCACCGGACTTGGTAACAGGTCGCGTGATCAATGCCGTCACGGACCAACCCGTTCGCAGAGCTCTGGTTCGACTCAATAATCGAGCCGTGTTGACCGATAGCGAGGGTAAGTTCCGGTTCAATCAGAACACCGAGACTAACGCGAATATCCTCGCGAGCAAGCCTGGGTTTTATGCCAGCCCAGAGTACGGTGATGCCGGCAATCTTTATCTACAATCCTCCCAACTCGCGATACCTCTTGAACTTCGCCTCTACCCGGAGGCACTGCTCACCGGCGTGGTGCTGGCTCCCGACGGCACTCCACTTTCAGGTATTTCTGTGAGTGCGATGAGAAGTATTTACGATGATTCCGCGCGCCGCTGGATGCCGGTCGGCCAGGGTCAAACAGATTCGCACGGAAGTTTCCGAATTCCTGTGCCGGGAGGCCAATACCGCTTGCAAACCCGCTACGTTCTGCGTGATCGCACCACTGGTGAAGCTGTACTTCCTGTCTCGGTTCCGAGTTCCAGTGATACGTCACAGCTGATCAGGATTCACAGTGGAGAGGAAGAAAACTTCGAGCTACGGCCAACCATGAGCCCAACGCACACCGTCGGAATATCGCATTCCGGGTCCGATCGAGGCTTCATGAGAATCTCTGCCCGCGCCAGCAATGGAGGCACGTTGCAGGTGAGTTCTACCCCAGGCAACGGCGACGAGACGAAGATTCAACTACCTCAGGGAACGTACACGTTAACAGCGAGGTTGATGGCAAACGTCGAAGCCGAGATGGCAGAGACAACAATTACGGTACCGGATCACGACATCTCTGGAGTGGTTTTAAGATTTTCTCCTGTGCCATCAATTCCGCTGGAGTTGGTGGTCGATGGGTCTTCGAATACGGACAGCACCCCACCGGGGCTGGCCCAGTTTGGACTCGCCCTGAATAGTGAACAGGCCGATTCAGATGGTGGGTACGTGGGGGTAGGGCTGTCGTCCAAGACCAATCAGACTCTGTTCTTTCTGGCTCCGCCCGGAAACTACCGATTGGTGGGTCGCAACAGCGGCACGTGGTATATCAAGTCTGCCAGCTATGGTGACTCCGATCTACTAACGCAAAATCTCGTTGTCGCACCTGGAGCCTCAGGTATTCCGATACGCATTACGGTCAGCAGTGAGACCGGCAGTCTGCAAGGAACCGTAAAGCTCAACGGCAATCCCACGGCAGCCTGGGTCTATTTGATTCCGAACGGGCCGAGCGCCCAAGCGAATTACAACACCCGCAGTAGCTCGACGGGGAGCTACAACTTCGCTCATCTCCCACCGGGAAGCTATCAGGCGATCGCATTTGAGCGGCAGCACGCAGTGGACTACCGAACTCCCGGCGGTCTGTCTCCATTCGAAGAACGAGTAAGTTCGGTGACAATTAACGTCGGTGACAAGCCCACGTTAAATCTCGATGCTGTATCGGTCGCCGAGGTGATTCCATGATTCGGAGGGTAGTACGTTCTGCTTTTCTAGTCTTTGCGGCTGCGTTGTGCGCAAGCGTCGGGAACACACAAACTCGAACGCAGACGAAGCCCGAGGCAAAGCATACCCCTGTCGCACAGTATGGAATTACAGGCATCGTTGTCAGCAGCGTCGATGGCAGCCCGGTCCCGCATTGCAGGCTGACGCCGAGTCCGGAGATGTCTGGAGACTTTGGCAACCGCCGCCGCATTCCTCAATCGACCGAAAGCTTCGAAGCCGATGACCATGGTCGTTTCTCAATAACGCTTCCCTCGGCTGGAGCCTGGAATCTAAGAGTGAGCGCACGGGGTTATGTCAGCCAGGCCTATGAAGAGCACGGTGCTTTTGCTTCCGCCATTGTGTTGACGGCAGACTCGCCCACGATGGATATCAAATTCACAATTAGCCCTGAAGCCAGCATCAAAGGTTTCGTTCTGGATGAAGCTGGAGAAGCCGTCAGAGACGCGCAAATCGCACTTCACTTCGTGCCGCCACCGAGTCCGGGAGGCCCGCAGGCTGCAGCAACCACGCGAGCGTACGCACAAACTGATGACCGAGGTGCGTATGAGCTAGCCAATCTATCCCCGGGAAGTTATCGCATCTCGGCACAGGCGCACCCTTGGTACGCTCAGGTCGCGCAACAAGGCGGAACCACGCCAGCCGATCCTTCGCTCGACTTCGTATATCCCTTGACATGGTTCCCAGGCAGCGACGATGCTGCGACATCTGAGACGGTGGTTCTGCATGCCGGCGACACGCGTCAGGCAGATTTTCATCTCGTTCCCATCCCTTCTATCCATCTGAAGATAGTTCCACCGTCTGGGGTGGCGGAGACAGTGGACGGCCGCCAGGGACAGGCATTTCCCATGGTCGAAGAAATTGATCCTGGTTCAAACGGTCCCCGCCCAATTCCGATTACGACCCATCGGGACTCACAAGGGCAATTTGATGTTAGCGGTCTCACTCCCGGGCTGTATCAGGTGAGGCTGGCGACGCCGGGACAGGACCGGCACGCCTCAATGGTTGAGGTGACCGGAAACTCCGTTCGAACACTTGATCTCGGTGCTCCGTCGAGCACCATCGCCAGAATTACGATTCACATTGATGGATCTTCGGACGCAACGGAGGAATTCAGCGGCAGACGCGGCGGGGGGCTTAGCGTCAACTTAGTCGATACCGATACCCAGCGTGGGACATTTTCTTCCATGGATGGCGAAGGTGGATTTGCTGGCCGCACCGACTCGAGAAACTCGACCGCAGATCGGATCATCGAGGTTCCTCCGGGACGTTACGAGGTCGTTTTGCAGGGACGAACGAACCTCTATCTCACTGGACTAAGCGCCAAAGGAGCCCAGGCCTCTGGACGGTACGTTACGGTATCAGCGGGTGAGACAACTCTCACAGTGCACGTTGCGAGTGGCCGCGCGCATCTTAGCGGCATCGTAACTCTTGAAGGAAAGGGTGTGGTCGGCGCAATGGTCCTGTTGGTCCCTATCACGATCGAAGAGCCCGACTCGATTGATTTCTTACGGCAGGACCAGACCAATACAGACGGAAGTTTCGACATACAAAATGTAATTCCGGGACAATACATCTTGGTGGCCATCGATCGTGGATGGCAGATCAACTGGGGAGACCGAGCAACGCTGCGTCGCTATCTAACGCACGGTGTACCGATCGAGCTGAAACCCTCCGCTGCTATGAGGCAAAACATAAATGCTCAGACACCCTGAAGATTCGAAGCAAGTGCGAGGCAATGAAAACTCTCGAATTGTGTTAGCCTCAAAAAGGCTCGCAATGCTGCGGAGAGATGGCCGAGTGGCTGAAGGCGCACGCTTGGAAAGCGTGTATACCG
>CAZZZG010000014.1:0-59521 GCA_964658525.1 uncultured Edaphobacter sp. | reverse complement strand
CGTTGGTGGAGCGATCCTGCCTATCAGGTCAAGATCACTTTCTTTGGCTCCGTTGATGGTGCGCAACTCCGCGAGGCCGAGACTCCTCCTGTGGTAACTCCAGATGGCCGGATCTGGTCGGTCAACCGATCTGCCGTGCAGATGATTGATCCCCAACATCTTCCCCATAATAATGTGCCTCCAAGCGTTCAAGTGGAACGGCTGGAGGTTGACCGCGAGGACTACGCGATTCAGTACAATCCTAAGCTGCCCGTATCTCCGCGAGAGATCGAGATCGACTTCGCGGGTCTCAGTTACGCGGTGCCAGAGAAGGTACGGTTCCGCTACCAGCTTGAGGGGCATGATCACGGCTGGACCGATTCAGGGGCTCGCAGGCAGGCATTTTATAACGACCTCAGTCCGGGAACCTATGCCTTTCATGTTGTTGCAAGTAATAACGACGGAATATGGAACTCGGACGGAGCTTCTATCTTGTTCGCTATCCCTCCGGCCTGGTATCAGACAGCTTGGTTCAGAATTCTACTTGCTCTGCTTGCACTGATTTCTGTATACGTGCTTTATCAATACCGGTTACGGCAGTATTCGGCGATGCTGAAGATCAGGTTCGACGAACGGGCGGAGGAGCGTACGCGCTTGGCTCGCGATCTGCACGACACGCTGCTTCAGACCATTCAGGGAAGCAAGATGGTCACGGACAATGCCCTTGAGCGGCCGACCGATGCTGCCCGCATGCACAAGGCTCTCGGTCTCGTCTCAACGTGGTTGGAACGAGCTACGCTCGAAGGACGAGCAGCTTTAAACTCCCTAAGGAGTTCGACTGTCGATACCAATGACTTGGCTGCAGCGTTTCGCCATGCTGCAGAAGACTGTCGTATCGGTAGCACGATTCAGGTATCCCACGCCCTGACCGGCACAAGCAGCGATATGCATCCGATTGTGAGAGACGAAATTTACCGGATTGGATATGAAGCCATCAATAACGCCTGCATCCACTCTGGAGGAAATCTCGTTACGGTTGAGCTCACCTATAACCACAATGTCCAGCTAAAGGTCAGAGACAACGGCAAAGGCATTGATGACAAGACTTTAGAGTCCGGTAAGGCCGGACACTTTGGGTTGGAGGGCATGCGGGAAAGAGCGGATCGTATCGGCGCCAAGCTCTCAGTGCGAACGGCACCTGACACTGGAACCGAGGTAACCCTCCTTGTTCCCGGCTCAGTGGTTTTCAAGACCTATAGACCTACAAAGCGGTCGCAACTATTGAAGCTGTTTGCCATCGGTCGGGATTCGTCCCACCATAACGGCTCGGGAGGTGGTGCTCACAATTGAGCATCGAACCGCTGAGGATCAGAGCGGGCTCGATGAAATGTCGCCTTTAGGTCTGGCCTCATCCACATATTCACGATTCATGTCCGGAGTCATGGCACGCGCCACAACTCTAAATGGGAGAAAACCCAATGCATTCATCCGACTCAATTCGCATTATGCTTGTCGAGGACCATCCACTCTTCCGACAGGGGTTGAACATCATTATCGCGTCACAACCAGACATGCAGGTAGTAGCTCAGGCGGGGACCTCCTTAGAGGCAGTCGAAGAGTTCCGTCGTCATAAACCCGATATCACGCTTATGGACCAACGACTCCCTGGACAAACCGGAACCAGCGCCCTAATGGCAATTCGGAAAGAGTTCGCCACCGCTCGGGTGATCATGTTGACCACGTCGGAAGGTGACGTCGAAATCAAGGGCGCTCTTTGCGCGGGCGCTTCAGCTTATGTCTTGAAAAGCACGCCGTCGGAGGAGTTGTTTTCGATCATCCGCTCGGTGCATACCGGGCGCACGCATATTCCGACCGGCGTAGCCTGCCGCCTTGCCGAACATTTGGGTCAAGAGAATCTCACAGACGGTGAGATGGAAGTGCTCCGATTGATTCAGAGCGGTAATCGGAATAAGCAGATTGCGGAACAGCTCTCTCTGTCGGAAAATACAGTGAACTTTCACGTCAAGAATGTCATGGAGAAGCTGCAAGCCAATGACCGGGCACATGCGATATCCATCGCCATCCGCAGAGGCATTCTGAACGTTTAGACTGCCATCGCGAGATCGCTCCAAGGCCTTCCGTGTGATGTTGTTTCGTGAAGCCCCTTTCATGCGAGTGCTCACCTAATCACCTGAGCTCGGATATTCCAGAGCTCAAGACTTCACCTAAAGAAAACGACAGGCTTCTTGCCGTAGCGAATGCTAGTTCGCTCCCGCGCCAGAATCGACACAATAAGGCTAGCTGATCGCGCACGCCCCCTTCAATTACAGGGAGAGATAGCCAGGCCCTGCTCGTGTAGACGACCAACAGCACAGCTATTACGCCGCCCTTTGTGCAAGTGCGCTAACGTCACTCGTCGAACACTATTGGCCGCCCCAGCAACTGGGCACCCGGAAGCTACAAAGACAGGAGCGAAACATGTCGCGCAAAACAAAAATTCTTATCCTTGGCGGAGGCTTCGCAGGCGTAGAGGTAGCTCGGGTTCTGGAGCGACTGTTAGAGCCGCGAGACGCGGAGATTCGTCTCGTGAGCAGGGATAACTTTCTCCTGTTCACGCCTATGCTACATGAGGTAGCTGCCAGCGATCTGGACATTACGACGATCGTGAATCCGATTCGAAAGATGATCCATCGCACGGAGTTTATAGCTGCAGACGTGAATTCGATCGACCTCATTGAACAAACTGTCACGATTGCGCATGGGGCCGACCGGCATACTCACCTTCTCGGTTATGACCATGTCGTGCTCGCTTTGGGCTCTGTTCCGCACTTCCGCGGGATCTCTGGCTTGGAACAAAATGCGATGACGATGAAGACGCTCGAAGATGCCATCACACTTCGGAACCGGATGATCGCACACTTGGAAGAGGCCGAGCCGGACTGCTCGGAGATTACGCGAGATGCGATGCTCACAATGGTTGTTGTCGGAGGAGGATTTGCCGGAGTAGAGACTGTTTCCGGGATTTACGACTTCATGCAATCTGCTGTGCGGGCCTATCCAAATCTTTCTCCTTCAATGCTTCGGGTAGTGCTCATCCAAGCCGGCTCGCATCTCCTTCCGGAACTTGGATCAGAGCTTGGCGCATTCACCAGGGATAAGCTAGTTTCACGCGGAATCGAAGTTCTCCTAAACAGGAGACTGGCAGCCGTCACTCCCGATGATGTCACGCTCGACGATGGGAGACTGATTCCTACCAAGTTCGTCGTATGGACTGGGGGAAGCGCCGCACCACCCGAGCTTGCCCACCTTACAACCGCATCAAACGGCGCAAGGGTGATCACGACCAGAACGCTACTAGTAGAGGGTCATCCCAATGTTTGGGCCTTGGGTGATTGCGCACGAATTCCTGATGGGAATGGTGGTTATTACCCGCCTACAGCCCAACACGCTTTGCGACAGGCAACGGTTCTTGCTGAAAACTTGGCTGCCTCCCTGCAACGTCGACCGATGAAGGAATTCACGTTCAACACAATCGGACAGATGGCTTCAATTGGTCGCCGCAGTGGAGTTGCCCAAATCCTGGGATACAAGTGTTCCGGATTTGCAGCGTGGTTCATGTGGAGAACCTTGTATCTCAGCAAGCTCCCAAGGTGGGAGAAACGCGTTCATGTTGCCTTGGACTGGTTTCTAGACCTGATCTTTTCCAAGGACACTGTTCAGTTCATGTCCTTCCGGGCCCCTGGTCAAGGCATTCCGGGGAAATGCCCGTTGGATATCTCAGCGAGCAGCGCCAGTGCTTCAAGCTATCAGGCCGAGTGAGACGTTTCGACGCCTAAAGATGCAGCAAGTTCGGATTTCTTCCCTGACTTTCGATAGCGATGGGCACGAGATAGCAGCAAGACCGGACGTAGGTCCGTGGGAATTACGAGAGGACACGACGATGGCAGTTAATCGAAGAGCACCTCGTCAACCTAATCAGGCTGACATCTCCAGATATGCGAGGAGTACTACGCAGGGAGCCGCGCCGCCGAGTCTCTCACAGGAGATGATGCAACGCCTCAAAGCGTATGGAGAGACTCGGACATTTGATGCAAACCTGACCCTGTTCGAAAGAGGGTCTAGAAGTGGCGATATGTTTGTCGTCGTCGGGGGCAGGATAGAACTCTTTGAAGATAAGCCAGGACATCCCGGTGTGGCGTTGGCGACCCTAACAAAGGGCCAGTTCAGTGGCGAATTGGATCTGCTTAGCGGACGGGATAGCCTGTTGAGCGGCCGAACGGCGAGAGGGAGCAAAATTCTCCACATCGATGCACACGCACTGCACACCCTAATGCGCACAGAGTTGGACATCGCGGACGTGATTGTCCGTGCGTGGATCGAGCGCCGGGCAAGTCTCATGCAGCGATCCCATGGAGGCGTCATAGTGATTGGACATAGTCATGACGCAGAGACCATGCGGATGCACCAATTCCTGGTTCGCAACGGTTATCCCAATAAGCTTATTGAGGCCGAGTCGAATCCAACCGCGCAGATCCTGCTCGACGGGCTCAATCTCGATCCATCGGAGATGCCGGTAGTCTTCCTGCCCGATCAGCGTGTCCTGAAAAATCCAAGTAACACGGTGCTAGCGGACGAGTTGGGAATTAGTAAGGTGTTTGAGGCCGAGGAGATCTTCGATGTTGCCATTGTGGGCGCTGGACCATCGGGCCTGGCGGCCGCAGTCTATGCCGCCTCAGAAGGCCTCACGACGGTTGTTTTGGAAGGCACTGCTCCCGGGGGGCAAGCAGCTACGAGTTCCAAGATCGAAAACTACCTCGGTTTCCCAACAGGCATAACCGGACAGGAACTTGCTTCGCGTGCTGAAGTTCAGGCGCAGCGCTTCGGAGCGCGTCTTGAGGTCGCTCGAAATGTGGTTGGACTGAGCAGTTCCAACAACCTGCATACACTCTGTCTTGCAGGTGGTCGCATGGTGACCGCCCGTACAGTCGTGATTGCGACAGGAGCTCGATATCGCAAGCTCCTAGTTCCTGGTTATGAACGGTATGAGCTGACCAACATCCACTATGCTGCGACGCCAATCGAAACGGCCCGCTGTATTGGCCAGGATGTAGTGGTGGTCGGCGGTGGCAACTCAGCGGGTCAGGCTGCGCTGCATCTGGCTAAGGACGCCGGTTGCACACATCTCGTCGTACGTGGGATGACGCTCGAAGCAACGATGTCGGACTATCTTGTACAACGTATTGTCTGTTCCACCAGGATCAAATTGCATCTCCATTCTGAAATCGATGCCATCCTGGGCGACGACCGACTGCACGCTGTTCAGGTGCGACACCGTTCCTCCGGAGCAAAGAGTGGCTTCAAAGTCACCAACATATTTGTCATGATCGGGGCAGATCCTAATACGAATTGGCTCAGGGAGCATCTTGACCTCGATCATAATGGCTTTGTCGAGACAGGCAGAGCTGAATGGGAAGTGCAGTCGCGTTTCGCTACGAGTAGACCGGGGATCTTCGCGATTGGCGATGTGAGATCCGGGTCCGTGAAACGCGTTGCCTCCGCCGTAGGAGAAGGCTCTGTAGTCATTTCGGATGTGCATCGTTACTTGGAGAAGCTGAAGGTCTTCGACTGCGAGCCTATCCATCAATGACTCAATACACCCATCTCTTTCCGGTTCCACCTCTGCATTTCGAGTCTAGCCAACTGTTGCTACGAGACTCTGCTCCCAGGCTGAGGTGCCACTGATATCAGTGCTTCAACGTTGAAACCGTAGAAACCTATAGTCTCTTCACTCCAGATTCGACGGTCGCGCCTGCGTTCTTACACCAGTAGGCTCAAGGATATGAACATCGTCTTGCGTTTGACCTCTTATCCCGCTTCAAATAACAGCCGTGTCATGAGGGTTTTCGGCATTTTGATATGCCTCTTCGGCATGACGGGCCTTCCACTATTGGCGCAACAATGCACCGTCAGGTTTGATCGGGGGCAACTTGTCTTCGAAACAAAGGGATGGCGTCTTCACCTCAACCCTGGTGAGAAGCAATTTGGAGGACTTCTCGACGATAATTTGATTCAAGTCATCGGTGGTATACCGTCGCCTCGGGTTGGCCGCCCGCAATTTTGTCGATCTTCGCTTCGGCAGACCCCCAATCGGTCAGTCTGACAGCGAAGCGGGGTTACACCCCCGTGAAACTTATCTTTTGGAGCGGAAAGGGCCCGAGCCCAACGCCCAAGCCGATATCCCCCACCGTTAGCAGGAGCTTTAATGCTCCCGGATTTTCTCTCAAATCCCTGGATGGCAAGACGGTCTCACTCTCGGACAATCGAAAGGATTGGACAGTCGTGAATTTCTGGGGAACCTGGTGCGGACCTTGCATAGTTGAGTTGCCGGAAATGGAATCCATCGCGCGCTCCCGGACACCCAGGATCAGTGTAGTGGGCCTCGCAGTGATGGACGAAAACTTGGATATCCGGTCATTTCTCCGAAAACATCCTCTGCCGTATCCAGTCGCGAAGGCGGGGAACAAAGTTCCCCGCTATTGCGGCGGTACGGTCTCCTTGTGCCTGGTGGCCGCCTTGGTGTCCCGGTCACGGTCATCTTGAGACTACATGCAAGCAGGAGGGACTGAGAATCATCTTGCTTCCATCATTGCGAGCTTAGTGCATGACGACAAGCAGAGGCACACATGAAGCAAACCTCCACGGACAGAGCAGTGAGCCGTCAAAAGGTTCAAGGAATACTAGCTCTCATTTTCCTTGTGGCCATGCTCCTGTCTAGCCCTCAGACGAAGGCTCAGCGGCCAAACGAGCCTTCCACTGAGGAGCAGTCTGCTTTGGATGGACGCATCATGGGCAAAACAGCTGATCCATGCGAAGACTTGACCGATACGCCTGCGGAAATTTTAAGACAATTCATTCTCTCCCAGAGACAACTAAAGCTTTGGGACTTTCGATCTACTCGAGGAACGCAACGCCGTAGTACTGCGGTCCATTCTTGAAGCTGCAGCGAGTGCGGCAAAACGCTCTACATCTCAACAGCGACTCGGCGATTATTATGCCGCTTGCATGGATACAGAGACAATTAACCGAACCGTAATGGCTGACACAATCTCAAAGGCCTATGCATGCATGTATGTGGTTTGGGACGATGCGAATAGACAGACCATGATAAGTTTGCGGAAAAAACTAATCGATGAGCGAGGCAGTACGAAAGCGAAGGTAATGAGCATTTACTCCGGCTTGATCATCTTCAATCTCGGCGCCTGGGGCTGGGCGTTCCTCGCGTTCCGCCACTATCCGGTTCTCCTAGGTAGTGCCTTTTTGGCATATGGTTTTGGCCTTCGCCACGCAGTAGACGCCGATCATATCGCGGCCATCGACAATGTCACCCGGAAGTTGATGCAAGATGGCAAACGTCCCGTTACCGTTGGCCTCATGTTCTCGCTCGGGCATTCAACGGTGGTTGTAGTCGGCTCTATCGTTATTGCCGCCACCACGCTTGCTATGCATCATCGCTTAGACGGATTCAGAGATATCGGAGGGCTCATTGGAACCTTGATATCGACCGCGTTTCTCTTCGTAATCGCGGGCATCAACCTGATCGTGTTCCGGTCTATTTATCAGGCTTTCCAGCGGGTTCGGCGGGGCGCGCCTTATGTTGAGGAAGACTTTGACATGCTGATTGGCAGTCGCGGATTGCTGGCTCGTCTGTTTCGACCCATGTTTCGCTTGATCCGGAGCAGCTGGCATATGTATCCTCTGGGCCTGTTGTTCGGTCTTGGATTCGATACTGCAACCGAAATCGGCTTGCTCGGCATTTCGGCGGCAGAAGCCTCCAAGAGATTGTCCTTGTCCTCGATTCTTGTCTTTCCAGCTCTTTTCGCTGCGGGAATGACACTCATTGATACCACCGACAACATCCTTATGTTGGGAGCGTATGGCTGGCCTTTTGTGAAGCCAATTCGAAAGCTTTACTACAACCTCACGATTACGTTCATATCCGTTGTCGTGGCCTTTGCAGTTGGAGGGATTGAAGCCCTTGGTTTGCTGGCGGGACGTTTCCAACTCACTGGAGTCTTCTGGGGATTCGTGACGGAACTCAATTGGAACTTTGGCACTCTCGGGTACTGCATCGTCTTGCTGTTTGCCCTGAGTTGGATCGTTTCCATCGGGTTTTACAAATGGCGCAGGTTCGACACTCTTGACTTGGCCGCCAAAGACATCTAGCCCGCGCCCAAGAATCACTTTGTGATGGCGACGACAAGGGGCTGTATACCCTGTGAACGGAGCGCGTCGTCAATCATTTGAAAGAGAAGCGGTAGCGGCACTGCACCTTCTATCTTCGCTCCGTTGATAAAGAGCGTTGGAGTTCTCACGACACCCAGGGTTTCCGCTTCCACCTGTGATTGTTTAATAACACTGCCATCTTGATTTGCGACGCAAGCGTCCATCGAGGAACCGTCCAACTCATGTTGCTTTGCGATGCTTAGCACTATTGTGTCGATCTCTTCGTTGGCTTTCGCTAGGGTTCGTTCCAATCCGCCGAGGTCACTCGCCACCTTGTGGATCTTATCGACTGCCTCCCAATAAGCAGGCGCACTGTACTTCGCCAGGCAGTTTGTATCAACTGCTGCTCTGAGAGCCCATGGATGCCCTTCGGAGGGCATGTCTTGCTAAACGACATGGACCTGATTCCCCTATCTGTCGAGGAGAGCAGGAAACAGCGTCTGGTTGAGACGCGCGCAAAATGGGCACTCTAGATCATCAAAAACGACAACTTGCACTGTGCCGTTGGAGGTCCACCGCGTCCTGGCCGAGTTTCATCAGAGGCAGACGTAAGGCTTGTGAACGGCGTGTCCAATTCTCGGAACTGAGCCATCTTCGTGCCGTCCCTTGAGAGGAGCAGATCGACAGGCTTTGATCGGACGCCATTCGCAATATAGAGATCCTAACTTGATCATAGCCAGGCACTGGACTAGCAGTTCTTGGACCGATGTCGACCGTGGACTCGGGAGGCAACTCCGCGTGAGAGCGAAAGATGACTTCGACTCTCCATTTCAGTTGGGGCGAGAGTTGTTGATTCTGAGGGGCTGCCTTGATGTCTTCAGCACGGCTTGTGCCCGCGCCAACAAAGATCAAACAGGAAAGCAGTGCGCTTCGAAACAGCTTGGACGAAATTGACATCACTCAATTTTCCCATGCCGGGCTTTCAGAGCGACTCTCACCTAGAGAAAGATACAGGGCCTCTGCTGTCGCAAGGGGTGGCTCTCAAATGTCGCCTTTCAGAGAGCATCAAGGTACCGAAGCGGTACGCTCACGCCTCTAAGGCAAGCGGCTTCTCAAGAATGCCCAGCTAGGCACTGACGAAGAGTATGCAAACAGGTAAGAGCGGTGATGCGAATGACTAATGCACCTCCTTGATTGCAATTCAACTCCGTCATTCTCAATTTGAAGAGAATGGCGAAACACGAAGAAAGGTCATGAAAATGAACAGTAAATCGATCCTGCTGTTGTTGACACTCTGTGCGCCGGCCGTTGTCCTCGCACAAACACCGTCAGAAGCCACTGCCCTCAGTAAATTTGAGGCATGGGAAAGCTATCGTCCCGCGTATAACCCTGAAGCGCGCTCAAAGTTCAAATCGAGCGACCATGTATTTGTTCAGAGCGCGCTCGCGGTGGACTTCACATACCGGAAAGCGAACGTTACGTTGCCCCTCTTTCGCGGTATCGACCCAAGCGGTGAATCGGTCTACTACATTCTGACCGATGCGTCAGATTTCACGTTCGCGAAAGCGATGGGGTCAACTATGCGCCGAAGCTCCGCAAGGCCGCCGGCAGCCCCGGCGCCCAGACTGCAATGATCAAAGACGGCCTGATTACCTCCAAGGGGAAGGTCGATTTTTCCCCAGTTTACAAAGTAGTCCGGGCTCGCCCAACCCTTTCCCTCCAGCCGTTGCTGACCCTGGCGCAGTCGCCGACGCGGATTGGTCATCGATTGTGGTCCTGCCGAGCGGTATCGTGATCAATGCTCAGATCGTGGATAACAAGACGGGCACCCATGATCGCCTCGTGAGTATCGACATCAAACACCGCACCGTTACACTGTCGATACTCGATGGTGTCCAAGGCGGCAAACAGTACTTCTATCAACCTTGTCACCGATGCATCGGCCAGTCTGCCAGCAGTGCTTGAAAAGGGGGTCTTTGCACCTCGTCTAGCGATGCTGCCCGCATTCGGTAAATCCGAACCCACAGATGATTCCGCGCTGCTCGGATTCTCTCCGAACGCCAACGGTGTCACGAAGCTCAATTCAGGCCAAGAGCAAGGTTTTGCGGCCTCGCTTTCGAACGGTGGTATCGACCCCATCAATGTTTTCCCCCTCGGCCCCGACAACGACAACAGCTCGGAATCGAACAACTACAGCCCCCTGTGGGACGCCCACGTTAGTGCGTGGACACCCAAGGCAATCCAGGAAGGCAAAGTCCATCGGATTCTTTCGATGGATGAGCAGAAGCAGTTGATCGCTGATGGCTACTTGACGAGCGGCACAGGTGACGACTCCTCACCATCCAATGCCTTCGTCGGTGGCCTGCATCCTTCAGGCCTGATCATCAACTGCCCAGTGATTGCGCATCCCGAACTGCCGGCTCGTTGAGTCACACGCCGGATACCCCGCGGCTGAAGGCGATGCCAGAAGCTGCGGGGTAGCACAACCTTCGTCAAAACCCCGACGTCCTGAACGCCTATTACAGGTAGTCAGTTGTCTTCCCATTTCCCAGAAAACGAAAGGAAAGCTCATGCCCGACAGAGCCGAACTGATCGCTCGCCGCAACTCTCCACTGAATACGCCGTCCGACATCGACTCCAAATCGATATCTGAAATCACCGCTGCAATGAATGCACTCCTCGCTGATGCCTTCGGGCTTTACGTGAAGACTAAGAATTTTCATTGGCATATGAGTGGCCCGCATTTCCGCGACTACCACCCTCTGCTGGACGATCATGCGGACCAGATCTTTGCGATGACTGACGACATCGCTGAGCGCATCAGAAAGATCGGTGGGAATACCATTCGCTCGATTGGACAAATCGCGCGTCTACAAAGGGTCGCCGACAACGACGCTGACTTCGTCACCCCGGCAGACATGTTGAGCGAGCTTCATGAAGAAGAGAAGGCTTTGGTCCTGCGAATGCGTGCAGTTCATACTCTCTGCGCCGAAGCAGGCGACATAGCTTCTGCCAGCCTCCTCGAGGACTGGATCGACCAGTTCCAGCGGCGGGGGTGGTTTCTGTTCGAGGCGACTCGCAGCGAATAGCATTCTCCCCGGGAACTGCAATTGGCATTTGTTCTGCTCGATGCGGTTCCCGGGCAACTTGAGTTCGCGGCTATATTGTCAACGCAAAGAAGAACCTATAGAAAAATACAGGTCTGGGGCCGTGTTCTATAGGGTATCGAGCGCTCCTGCAGGAGCCGATCATAAATATCGTAGATTCTCGATTCGACAACCAGCCGCATGGAGGATCGAACGGGTATTTTGGACAGGAGCCTTCCAAAATGAATATCAGGCTGTTAAGCGTCACCATTCGTCTTCGCCTCATAGGAATTACCCTGGGAGCTCTTGCAGCCTTGGTAGTCATCAGTGTCGCGACCGGGGGCTGGACGAGAAATCACGTGCTGGCTTTTCAGTCGGAATCGGCATCCCCTGTCAGTTCTGCAGTTTTCGAAGAGGACAGAAGCCTTCGCCTTCCCGCCGGCTATCGGCAATGGGAACATGTAGGCACCCGAATCAAGCCCGACGGACGTAGCGTTCTTGACGGCTCGCAGATTACGACGCCTCAAGTGATGGATACATACATCGCTCCTGCAGCGTTCAACTCCTTCAAGAAGAATGGGATCTGGCCGGACGGCACACAGATCGTTAAAGAGATCAGCCTTATCAAGACTGGAAAGGACTGCGATAAAAGTACTTTCGTCTGTTCCACATCTTTTGGCTCAGGGATCTTTCAGGCTAGTTATATCGGAATGGGAATGATGGTGAAAGACAGCAAACGCTTTCCGTCTGCGCCCGGCAACTGGGGCTACTTCGCATTCCGATCAAACGGGTCGATGTACCAAGCCACTGCCACGGTCCGCCCTCGGCAGCAGTGCGCGTCCTGCCACGTGAGGCTCGCGTCGAATGCGGACTACGTCTTTTCGAGCACACACATTGGGCTGTTACCGGGTAATTCCCAATAAAGACGTTCGGTCTGATTTGTCAGCCGGCACTCGCGACGCCTACGATCCTCAGGATAAAAGCAATATCCGGTGACTATGCCGATTCTTGCGCTTCTTTGTATCACCATTGGGGGTCTCAGTGTTCAAGCGCCTGTTCGTATTGGTCTTCGTGTTCAGAGTCTCAGTGGGAATCGTTTTCAGCCAAGTTGATGCCGGCGTGCTCTCGGGCGTAGTAACGGATGCAACGGGGGCAGCAATCGTCGGGGCGACGGTGACGGCCGTCAACGCTGGCACGAATGCTGCTCACACGGTGAAGACGGCGGCCAATGGCACCTACCAACTGGGAAATCTGTCTGCTGCCATATACAAGGTGTCTGTGACGGCTGCCGGCTTTGAGGCGCTGAAGGCCGCGATTGAGGTAACGGTGGGTGGTCATGTGCCGCTCGATGTAAAACTCTCAGCTGCGGGTGTTATTCAGACAGTGGAGGTGGAGTCGCTGGGCGGGTCCCAGGTGAATACGGACTCGCCCGAAATCTCGGAGATTATCAGCCCGCAGCAGGTAAGCGAATTACCGAGCTTAACGCGTAATGTATACGACTTTGTAGCGATCTCTGGCAATATCTCAAACGGCGACGCGGCGCAGGGCCATGCGCAGAATTCAGCCAGTCTCGGCGTCGGCTACTCAATTAATGGGCAGCGTTCGAGTGGTACGGAGATTCTGCTCGACGGTATTGAGAACACGGAACTGTTCGACGACGTGGTGGGTCTCCCGGTTCCGATCAACTCGATCGCCGAGGTACGGGTGACGACGAGCAATTTTGGACCGCAGTATGGACGTGCCTCAGGTGGAGTTGTGAATGTAGTGACAGCAAGCGGCACCAATCAAATTCATGGAACGCTCACGGAATTCAACCGCCTTGCAGCGTATACGGCCAACAGTGTGACAGGTGCTCTGAGTGGTCAGCCAAAAGGTGGGTATACGCGAAACCAGTTCGGCTTTTTTGTGAGTGGGCCCGTGGTGAAAGACAAGCTGTTCTTCGCCACAGGCACGGAGTGGTTGCGCGTGCGTAGCAGCGCAAACATTCAGGCCTATATTCTGACGCCACAGGTGCAACACTACCTGGCGCCGACAGTGCAGTCATTTCTGACACAGTACGGCCAGACGTTCAACTTTGCGAGAACGCTAACGAATGCTCAGGCGGGCACGGCCTCTGACCCAAGTAATCCGAATCCTTCTCCATTGTTTTCCAATGTCCCAGCGACAACGCCAGTGCTGGGTTTGGTGAATTACACCGTTCCCCAGGATGCAGGTGGGGGAGTGCCGGTGAACTCGTACAACTTCACCTTGCGCGGGGACTATAACTACTCGGATAGGACAATGTTCTTCGGCCGCTATGTTGGATACAACCTGGTGGAACCGCTGGGCGCAACCACATATACCCCATACTCGAACTACGATATAGGCGCGACTCAGGAAGACTACTCCGCACTGGGTGGCGTTACGCACACCTTCTCGACGTCGCTCGTGACGAATGGGCGGGTTGCGTTCAGTCGAATCAATCTCAATGATGACTCGACACCGATCGCCGTCACTACGCCAAATCTGTTTCTTGGAGCGAACGCAAATATTGGTGGTGTGGCTGTAGCGCTCCCGGGGACAGGATTCCCATTACCCTATGGCGGACCGCAGAATGTGATTCAGTGGAACCAGGACTTGAACTGGTCGAAGAAGGCCCACTCGCTCCAGTTCGGCTCGCAGGTTCTGTACATCCAGGAGAACAGGACCTTCGGAGCCTACGCGCAGGCGACAGAGCAATTAGCCGGCTCAGTCACGGGTGACACGACGGGGTATCCGGGCCTGTTTTCAGGGACTCTGGGAACTTTTTCCACCGCGATAAACCCGGAAGGAGCTTATCCCGGTCAGACAATTACTACGCCGGCAACGCAGCCGAACTTTGCACGCAGTGACCGTTTCCATGATTGGGCGGTGTACGGACAGGACGGTTGGCGCGCGACGTCGAAGCTAACAGTGAATTACGGTGTCCGATACGAATACTTTGGCGTGCAACATAACAACAGGCAAAATCTTGACTCGAACTTCTACTGGGGATCGGGTAATGGTCTGCCGCAACAGGTGCGGACTGGCGCGGTATATACGGCCCCACAGAGTCCGATCCACGAGTTGTGGAAGCCGAGCTATGGCACGGTGAGCCCGCGGGTCGGGTTTGCCTACGACATTTCAGGTAAGGGCACAACCTCGGTTCGTGTTGGTTACGGAATCAGCTATGAGCGGAACTTCGGCAATGTGACGTACAACGTGATCCAGAATCCACCTAACTATGGCGTGATTGTGGAAAACAAGGTTCAGGTGACAACGACAAACCTAGGAGATCTGGGAAGTTCGATCGGCCCCGTGATACTTCCAAGCACTAGCCTCCGGAATGTGTCGCAGGATATAAAGACGTCGCAGACCCAATTCTGGAGCTTTGCAGTCGAACAGCAAGTTGCCCGAAACACGGTAATCGCTTTGGAGTACGTGGGCGCGCGCGGCACACACCTATACGACATTAAGAATATCAACGGGCTCGGCTCGGGCAACTACCTGCTGGGAGACCCGGACCCAGGTGCAAACTATGCTGGGCTCACTCGGCTTAATGCGACCTATTCGGATATCAACAATCGCGGCTCAGGCGGCGATTCTTACTATGAGGCTACTAACCTGCGATTCAAGACTGTGGACTTGCATCGGATGGGTCTTGGGCTAACCGCAAACTACACATGGGGTCACCAGATCGACGATTTGAGTTCGACCCAATCGGAGACTAATGCAAATGGCAACGGATACAACTTGGGATATACCAATCCGTTCGACCCGGGGTACGACCGCGGCACAGGCGACCTGGATGTTCGGCAGCGGCTCGTAATTGCGCCGATCTACCAGACGCCTTGGTTCAAGGCTGCTCACGGGGTGAAAGGCCAAGCGTTAGGCGGCTGGCAAGTAACGGGCATCTATACGGCACGAACCGGAACGTCGTTCACCTACTATGATTCGACGAACAACGATGGGACGTTTTTCAACATTGCCCGATACGTTCCCTCGACGCCAGTCACGCGCTGGAAATATACGAAGTCAAGGGGACAAGTAAATGCTGGCGCTAATCGATACTACCTAGCGCCAAGCCTGCCGGTTGGCCAAAAGATCGTGAATCAGAAACTGGGCGGCTACTCAAATTGGACCTTTCCGACATACGCGCCGGAGCGGAACTCATTCGTTGGACCTGGGGCGTGGAACTTCGACTTAGCTCTGAGCAAAACGTTCTATATCTGGAAAGAGGCCAACATTGAGCTACGAGCGGAGGGCTTCGATCTGCTGAACCATCACAACCTGTATGTCCAGCAGACGTTGGCGGACGCAGCGAACTACTTTCCTTCTAATCCGGAGATTCTGGCTTCGAAGGCCGGGGTGAACGGGGCGACGAGCGAAGAACGGCGATTCGGACAGTTGGCCGTAAAGATCAACTTCTGAACTTGTCTAGGTTGCATCGTGAAATGGTGGCGTGCGGCAAACCGCTTTGTCGCTCTTCGTCCACAGTAAGAGCGGTATGCGTAGCGCACGCGTCCAGACCAAGCACCTCAGACAGTGGAAATGCCGCTAGATGCTGGCCGACCGTCTCCGCGGCACTTTTGTGGGGCATTCCACTGCACTTTTCTACAGGCGTTATTTCGCTCCCCTTTGCAACACTAGTCGAGCACGATAGCGATCCTCGTCTAGGCCGTTGACGAGTCGATGAATCGATGACTTTTCTCGTGTCGATTCGCTGGTTTGCTCGGCATGAGGCCGCTGAATTGTACTGACTCTCGATTGCTGACACCTCGTTAAGACAACTATGAGCAAGCTTCATAAGGAGTTGTGTGAAGATCTCCAATTACCTAGGAAGGTGGATTCTGGTTGGCCTGGTAGGAACACCTGCTATCCTCCCCGCTCAGAGCACGGCATCGAGTGGGATTACTGGAGACAGCACCCGGACGAGCCAGATGGACCCGCATGCGATGCCGCCTGTTTTCAATATGGCGCCGGGCGTGATGCAGGAACTGGATACAGTGGAGGCGGCTCTCGCAATGGTTCCAGCAGATCCACTATTGAAGGGTGATCCCTTCGGATTCATCACGCGACCGAGCGACAAGGGAGTGAGTTGGTTGGAACAAAACTCACGATTGCGGCTGGGTGCCACATACACCGTCATCAACCAATATGCGGCGGAAACCCCTCCTGATGTGCGGCACGATCAGGTGAGTGGACGGCTCGATTTCAACGGAAACCTGGCGGTGTACGACGGCGAGAGCACAAGCGGATCGATCGGACTACTGGCACGTTCTGGCACGAATATCGGTATGAGCCAGCAGTTCAATTTGAGTGACGAGATGGGTTCGGGAATCTTCTTGAATTCGCTGCAGGGTAGCGGCGAGCAGCGGCCGATCACACTCAATATTCTTTACTGGAGGCAGGATTTTCTTCATAAGCGGCTTTCGATCTATGTCGGCAAGGTTCATCCAAATCAACACATCGGCCTGAGTCTATATAACGACGATGAGACGACGCAGTTCTTGAATGGCGTGGATAATGGCAACCTCACAGTTCCTTACGCTGGTGCGTTTGCGGGCGGCGCGGCGGTAGAGTACCAAATCACTCCGCACCTGTATTTGCATAGTGTAACCGTGGATACAGTCGGGCAACCCCAAGATGGCATTGCGACGTTGGTAGACAAGAAATATTTCGAAGCGACCGAACTAGGATGGTTCTCGGGTAAACCTGGAAGTGGCTTTCAAAGCCTTCGTCTTGCATTCTGGCGTGACGATACAAAGGATCTTGGGAGTGGTTTTGGAATTGGTTTTGGTTTCGACCACGAGTACCGGAACGGCTGGGCGCCCTTTGGACGAGTAGGCTTCGCAACAGATACAGGGGGACTGATCAAGCGGGCGGACGCGCTTGGTATCACGAACATAAGACCATTCGGCCGGCGGGGGGATATGTTTGGCGTTGCGATAAATTACACGGAGCCAAACCACTCTGGCAAACACCACGAAAGCCTTTTTGAAACTTTCTATCGACTGCGACTGACCAACAGCATCGAGGTAGGGCCTGACCTTGAGGTGTCGATCCATCCGACGTATGCGGCGAAGGCTTACACGAGCGTCTTGCCCAGCATGCGAATGCGAATCATCTTTTAGATCTCTTCGTGCTGCTAAGCGAAGATCGTTGCTTGCCACGGCAGGAGGTGGAGCGTGCCTGTCAGGGCGAACTCTGCCTCTGGCACATTTGAAATGACTCTATGCTTGACCACGATATCCGATGGCAACTTCAAGTCTATGGCCTCGTCTGAGAAGTTCAATGCGACAACGATCTGACCGCTTTCGTCGGAGCGTACGTAGGCGTAGATATTGGGCTGCGGCCCCGATATATCCCGGTAGGCGCCAAAGATAAGCACCCTCTTTGATCTACGAATCCGAATCAACTGCTGGTAATATGCCAATACTGAATCTTTATCGGCGCTTTCAGCATGCACATTGACCCCTGCGTAGTTGGGATTCAGTACGATCCACGGCTTTTTAGCTAGCGTGAGACCGGCATTGCGAGTCGCATTCCATTGCATTGGAGTGCGGCTGTTGTCGCGGCTAGTTGACGCGTTGTTCGAGAGATACTCTGCCGCTGAGCCCTTCCCACTTTCGACCAAATCCTTCCATAGATTGTGGACGCCGATATCATCAAATGTTTGACAGGCCCGATGAGGGCGTTGAGCGGAATCTCTTGACTGCGGTCGCTATGACACCAATGGAAAGAATGAGCAGAAGAACTTGAGCGATGGAGAAGGCCACCCCCCTCGTGGCAGAAGCCAGCATCTGGAGCACCGAGACCCTTGCGAACATGATGGCGAGTAGAACGACGAGGTTAAAATAAAAAGGTATCATTGCGGAAATGACGTAGATGGGCCGCCAATGGCCACGGAGACGGAAACTGTACCGGGCGACAATAGCAATACAGAGAAGTGTCACGGAGAGGATGCCAAGAACGATCCCCGGCGTCACCCTGGTGCGAGGGAATAGGAACCCGCTGGCGCTGGTGAGGGTTGTGGTCAGGAGAAAGACTGCGGTCCATAGCCTAGAAAGCTTCCCGTTCAACAAAGCGAAGACTACGAAAAATCCCCCAATGATGGCAACAACACTTAGGCTGGTGTGGAGGCCAACGAAAGCAGATCGACTCATTCCCAGAATCAAGGTTTTTCCTTTTGTATCAGTCGTGGGTTCATTTCAAAGCGATCACGGATTGCTTTGTATTAACATTGCGACCCTATAAGCGCCCAACCCAGAAATCCATGATCGCTGAAAGTGATGAATTGATTTCTGTACGTTGATCATGACGTTGCTCTTAGTCATATCCAGGCGTCCTACGGGATGTTAATTGAGCCGGCGCTCCCTTCCCTATCGGGTGCCACACATACCCGTTCACAGAGCGGCCACCTTTATCGGAGGGAAGAGTCACTCTTACCCGCACGAGGACGGCCCGAAGGCGTTCGATGGTGGACCCAGTTCCTTGGTCCCGTCGATGACTTCCTCATGTAACTCAATGATGGCAACGGGGCCGAGTTCACGGCGGAGCATAGTCTCGAAGTCTCCTTGATCAAGATCGTTTCCGTCGCGACGAGCGACGAACAGTGGATGAAGCGCCATTTTGAGGTCGCGCCGCCCATGCGATTTGGCCAGCAGCTGCGAGTTCCAGCGGTTCGACGTCCTCGCGACCAAATCGAAATCAAATTATTGTCGCTCTTATCGAGCGGATCGGAACTAGAGATAACTTTAGGCTGTTGCCTATTGAAAGCCGCTTCATTGGCCAACGCCTACATGGTAGGCTGCGTGAGGGTTGGGATGTGGTGGCGCGCAATCCGCTCGCCGCGGCCCTCAATTCGTGAAGATGACTCGAGTGTTTTGAAGTGCGTCTTGTCGCGTCCGTAACGACGGGATGTGTTTCTAGTGAGGATGAGGTCCGTATGGAGCATTCATTTGACGCAGTGATCGTGGGAGCGGGTCAGGCCGCTTCGCTCGCGGAGAAGCTGACCAAGGCCGGTTGGACTGTCGCTCTGGTTGAACAGAAGTGGCTCGGCGGAAACTGTGTCAATGTCGGTTGCACGCCTACAAAGGCGATGGTGGCTAGCGCGAAAGCAGCCTATATTGCTTCTCACGCGGATGAGTTCGGTGTGCTCAGCGACGGAGGTGTTCGTGTTGACCTCAAAAAGGTCAAGGCACGAAAAGACGCGATCGTCCTCAATTTTCGAGCAAAGAATGAAGCAGCGGTTGCGAGTATGAATCGTTGCACACTGTTTCATGGCATTGGACGTTTTGAAGCGGTTGATAGGTTGCGAGTCGGGGACGACGTGCTTTGCTCGAGGCATTTTTTTCTAAATGTGGGAGCCCGTCCCAGAATCCCCAAGATGCCTGGAATTGAGGATGTTCCATTCTTGACGAGTACGACCATTCTCGATCTCGCGGTGGTTCCCGAACACCTCATCGTAATAGGTGGCAGTTATGTGGGCCTAGAGTTCGCGCAGATGTTTCGCCGCTTTGGGTCGAAGGTAACTGTTGTTGAAAAAGGGGCGACGCTCCTGGGGCATGAAGATGCCGATGTTTGCGCAGGCATAACCGAAATCTTGCAAGGCGAAGAGATTGCTCTTCGTTTTCATGCAGAGTGTCTTGCTCTTGAGCCCGGACCGTCGGGTGTCGTTGTTCGTGTCGGATGTAAGGAAGGTAGTCCAGAAATTCACGGGTCTCATGTCCTTCTGGCTGTTGGACGCGATCCAAACACCGACGATCTCGGCTTGGAACATGCAGGACTATCGGTAAATAGCCAAGGCTTTGTCGAGGTAGATGACCAGCTTCGGACCCAGGTCGAAGGAATATGGGCTTTGGGAGATTGCAATGGCCGCGGCGGGTTTACGCATACCTCCTACAACGACGCTGATGTCGTCGCCGCAGACCTGATTGATGGCGGCTCTCGACGCGTCACAGATCGTATTCCAATTCATGCTCTCTACATCGATCCTCCGCTAGCGCAAGTGGGGATGAACGAGCGACAGGTTCGCGAGCGGGGCAGGCCTGCACTCATCGGCATTCGGCAGATGTCAACGATCGGGAGGGCGATCGAGAAAGGCGAAACTCATGGTTTCATGAAAGTTCTGGTAGACGCAGAGACCCAGGAGATTCTTGGAGGCACTATTCTGGGCGTCGGTGGCGATGAGGCGATCCATTGCATCGCGACGGCGATGTACGCACGCCAGCCAGCCTCTCTACTCGCGCGTTCGGTTCACATCCATCCCACGGTGGCAGAATTGATCCCGACAGTCTTCCAGACCCTACAGCCGTTGGCTCCCTCAAGTCGGATTGGAGTCGGGGAGCATCTGGCTTGCAGATGATGGTAAGAATATTGTTCGGACGAACACCTCCAATTGGCACACCTTTAGACATATGGATGCGGTCGTAATGATTCCAAGGCCCGAACATGACCACTGACTTAGATTGCAGGGCAGTTCGAGCGGAGGCCCCTATGTTAGGACGACTGTTTTGAAACCGCATTTCGAACTGCAGTTTTCTATAGGCAATTCGATCCGACTTGCTCGTAGACTGACCACATCGTGGCGATATGGTAGAGCCTGCTTCCGCTATACGCCGAAAATCTTCTAAAGCCCGTGAAGCGTATTCCTATACTCAACAGTATTGAAATGAAGTGGATGTTTCTTGAAAAACTACTAACCGTCTGGCTGGTAATCGGTGTGTGCACTGCAGCGAAGGCCCAGCATGTGATGCAGATGCCGACAGGTGCTGCAGCCAGCCCTTCAAACGATCCGCATCTAACGACTCCTATTGCAAACCTGGGCGACGGAGGTATCGACGCGGAGAGTGCACTCCCAGCTGCCCGAATAGCGTTCGACAATGGTGTGAAGCTTGATAACTCCTTTTCGCAGGAAGAGGCGCTTCGCGCTTTCATGCTGGCCGAACATGTGGATCCGCATTGCGCTATGTGTTACTGGGGCGAAGCGTCGTCACTAGCTCCCACCATCAACTACACCGTCCCTCGACAAGCGGCCGTCCGAGCGGTCGAAGCCCTATCGCATGCTGAATCGATCACTGATGGCCTTTCACCCAAGGCGAAAGGGATCATTGCTGGAGAGCGTCAACGGTACGTGCTCCTCGACGGAAACTGGGTTGTCGATGATGAAGCTGAGGCGAGGGCAACGGACGCTCTCGGAGAAAGATTCCCGAACGATGATGCTCTTCAGGTAAGCGCCGCCAACGCTCAGATGATTGCGGCGGAAAACGGCTCGCCGGGTTCCGCTTCCGCAACGGATCCACATCTGGCGAAAGCGCAGATGCGTCTCGAAACAGTGCTGCTTCGAAACCCTACATACACGCCTGCGATCCACCTCTATTTGCACCTGACGGAATGGCAGCGCCGCCCCGCTGCATCCCTTCCGTATGCACGCCGGCTTGCCGTCCTTGCACCCGAATCGGGGCACATGTTGCACATGGTAAGTCACATCGATTACCACACGGGTGACTATGAAGGCGCGGCGCAAGCCAACATGGCCGCAGTCGCTGCAGACATAGACTACGTGGAAAAGATGCAGCCTCCAGGAGGCATGGACGCCCTTCCAATGCACCAACACAATCTTCTGTTTGGACTTGTTGCCTCGCTCATTAGTGGCGACAAAGACCTGGCCCTGAAGTTTGCGGATGAAATGCAGCGCTCCTCTCCACCCGAGAGTTTGGCCTTTGCGGAGTCTTATTTTGCCTTCGGTCGTTTTGCCCCTGCGCTTGATGTTTTAGCCCTCAAGGAACCCACAGCTTCTTTGGCAAGGGGCTTTTATCACTTCGCCCGAGGAGAAGCTCTGGTCCGTGACAACAACAGCCCTGGGGCTCTTCAAGAGACTGCAATCATCGAGAGCATACACAAAACCGGCTCGTTCGGTCACACTGATCCGACAATCGTTTCTATGTTGACGGTTGCATCTCACATGCTGAACGGGCGCGCTGCAATAGTCCGGAAAGATTATGCAACCGCAGTTAGGGAGTACAGCATCGCGGCGAGCTTTGAGGCGGAACACGACGGCTATCGTGATCCCCCGATCTGGCCATGGCCACCGAGTCGGAGCCTGGCGGAAGCGCTTCTGCTCCAAGGAAACCTTCTCGGGGCGCAGAAAGAAATCGACACTTCAGGCCGTCCCAGACGACCCTGTCAGTGGGACCGTGTTCGGAGTGATCAAGGATCAGATGCAGAATCACCCATCCACGAGCATTCCCGAACACACTGGAAAAGGTTGGCTTGGTCCAGCTGATTCGTTGAAACCGGCGATGATCTAATAGAGTCCTTATCTTTCTCAGCGCGTGACAACGCGCGAAATTGCGAAGACATTTACTAGATTGCCATCTCGCTTCTCTTGAGATTGACGATCACTTCCGAGAAGCTGACTTCCCCTGCGGCAAGGACTTAACATAAAAAGAAGATGGTTGCTGCCTGGTGCCGGTTTTGGTGCCGGTCCGTACCGAAATTTGGTGCAATCGAATGCGACTTGATTCAGGTGTTAGCGCCCACCTAAATGTCTATTAATAAAACACTTATACAAGGGCACCCATCAAGATGCGATGATATTGCGACACAGCGAAAAAGGACCTCAAAATCCGACGCGTCTTCGTCTTTTGTGGCAGCTGTTGGCTGTTGATTTTCGCTTCGAGAGCAGGGAATTGGGGGGCAAGAAGCGGACGAAAATTGTTCTTCCACGGCCAGGATCGAGAACAAAATTTCACCAGATTCTTCACCAAATTGTCCGCCGCAGGGACTCCAAACCTCCTCTGCTCGCCTGTCTACTCCATTGAAAAATGGCACTCCAAACCCTACCCGACGCCTGTTAACCGAAAGGTTGTAGTGTTCCTGGCAGTGTTTCGACGGAAAAATGGCTGGTAAGCTTCTAAGCAGCTGCACGTTCCTCATAGTGCCAATCTAGAGCTTACCGTATTGCTTTGGAAGGTCGGCCGGGGATGCCGAGAGGTTCCCAGAGGAGATGTTATGGCCGTATTTAGTATTCTGTTAGTGGAGAGTTCATAAGTTCAGAAACTTATGACGTGCTTTGAGATCGATTCACAATTGAGCCATGCAATGCGCGCTTATATCGCAGCGTCGGTCACCGATTTGCTACCTGCTTGGACGTAGGGCTGATCAGTCGGCGCGTGTACTTACGGTCGTGAAATGGCGGGAGATACCGAGCATGATACCAAGAGACGCATCGTTAAAGCCGGAGAAAGAGTCAGAGAACGGAACGCAAAAGAGCTTTCTCGCGCTTCGAACGGGTGTCGGAATCTTTATTCAAGACGCGACCAACCGTCGTTTGGTTGAAGGGGCCTCCATTCAATTGGATCTTATCCCGCTAATCCTTGATGAGGCCAATCTAACCCTCGAATCACTCGCCGGGTTGGAGTTGATCGTTGTTGATGGATCATCTGCCATCAGGATCCGATCAATTCTTTCCTCACACCAGGAATGGGGAGGCGGCCTGCATCCCGCTTTGATCGCGGTCGTTTCGCATGATATGAATCCGCCAGATTTGATTATGCAGACTGCCGATGGATTACTTACGCTTCCCCAGGAGCCTGCGTCTGTCGCCGCCAAGCTAAGTCTTCTCTTGTATGCACACAGGGGGTTGGCAAAACGCTATCAAACTGCTTTGGAGGAGCTCTATCTCAACAAGAAGATATTCCAATCGGTAACGACGGGAATCACTGTTGCCGATGCGAGTCTCCCGGAGATGCCTCTCATTTATGTAAATCCTGCGTTTGAAGTAATGACGGGATATACATTTGAAGAAATTCAAGGGAACAACTGTCGCTTCTTGCAGGGGGATGACCGTGAGCAATCGGGCGTCGTGCTTATCCGCGAAGCTCTAAAGGCCGGGCAAGGCATTGTTACATTGTTAAAAAATTACAGGAAAGACGGGACACATTTCTGGAATGAACTGTCGCTGTCTCCCGTGTTTAACAAGGAGGGAGTACTAACGCACTTTGTAGGTATTCAGATGGACGTCACGGCTCGCGTGGAAGCCGAGATGGCGTTGGTTGAGAGCAAGAAGCTTCTGACCGAGGCAAACGAAAAATTGACGAGGCTATCAGTCACGGACTCGCTGACGGGACTAAAGAATCGGCGGGGATTTGATGAAAGGTTGAAAATCGAGCTTTCGTCAGTAAGACGCACGAAGAGGCCTTCGTCGGTGGTACTGGTCGACATTGATCACTTCAAACAGATTAACGATGCGCACGGGCATCTGGCTGGAGATGAAGTGCTTTGTGAGCTTGCCTGCCTGCTTGAGACTAGTGTGCGGGTCATGGACATGGCAGCGAGGTATGGAGGCGAAGAATTTGGCATCATCCTGGCCGGCGCTGATGCAGCGTTTACGACGGCGTGGGCTCGTCGCTTTTATGATTTACTCTCCGAGGCGCGGTGGCATCATAAAGCGGTCACAGTGAGTATGGGCATCGCAGAGATGACTCCGGACATAGAGGTCCAATCGGTTGTTCTGGATAGAGCCGATGAGGCGCTGTACCGGGCAAAGCGCGAGGGGCGAGCCAGGGCTATCGTTTACACCCCTGGCGACCGTGTATAGAGAAGTCGTGTGCAGAGTCTAGATTGCCTGATGTGGCCATTTAGATTTTCCAGATCAGTCAATTCCTGGTGGATGAAACCGGGAATATATTCGATTCGTGGCAACCTCGATCGTGACATCGACCACGCTAATAGGGGTTCGGTGTGCCGCCCACGACATGGCCACCCTTGGGAGCGCTTCCTGGGGTCTGCCATGCTCAGCCGTTGAGCGTGGTTGCGAAAAGGTATTGCCAATGACCTTTTCCATTGCAATACGCAGTTTGAGTTGGGGTATTCTTCGCGCGTTCGGGGTCATAGTCGCGCTTGGCCATCCATTGCTTGAACACGTCAGCTGGCCTTGTTTTGAGAGGAGACGGATTCCCTCAACCGTCTTCCCCGGGGCAAGATGCTGCACGGCCTTCAATAGCTCAGGGTCTTTCTGGCGCATGATCTGGTCGAGGTACGAGGTCCGCATCCCGGCATCCTGCATCTGCTCGAGGGGGCAGCCCGCCTCCACGTCTTGATGCTGCCGGATGTCGCCGATCACCCTTACCCGGTCCTGCGGCTGGATCTTGTCGAGGAAAGCACGCATCTGCTTTGTGCTGGCAAGACTCGACTCGCCCAACATTTAGAGATGGCGGCTGGCAGGATCGCCCGCCGTCTGGTCCTGTCCACCTCGGACGAGGAAGCTCTGAAGGGTGGTCGCGCCGATCCCTGCCTCGCGGAGCTGGCCGGCGGCCCGCGACGTTGGGGCGAACCCCTCGACGGCGTAGCCACTCTGCTCGGCACCTTCTCGAATGCTTGAGAGCACAGTTGTCTTCCGGTTCCGGCCAAACCCTGCAATCCATGGACGGTGGGGCCTACATTTAGCTGCTAGAGGCGGCAAGCAGGCCAAGAACAAGTCCGTCGTGGCGGTCGCCCGTAAGCTTGCCGTTTTGCTCCATCACCTCTGGACGACACAGGAACCCTACGTCCCGTTTCATCAGCAGGCTGCATAGAGTTCACCCATTGCATCGACACCGCGTTCCGATGACTGCGTCGGCGTTTGGTCTTCCAAGGCCGTCCGATAAATGGCAGCATCGACTCTCCTCTCGAACCCCAACTGGCACCTAGCTCAGATCACATCCAGCTCATCAGAGTGCGAACACAAACCCGGGTGGAGAGCAACAACAACCGCAAGGACAACAGCAAAAGCAAAGGCCCTGATAAGGAAAAAGAATTGACATCCGTGACCTGCTCATACAAAACGCCGTTATCGTCATTTGAACGCCGCGTGCATCGTCACTACTAACCGGTGATTTCCTAAGACTGTTTCATCGCCTCCTTCTTGAGGGCCTCTTTTGCCTTTGCACGTCCGAGCCTTCTCCCTTGCCTTCGTAAAATGAGAGGTCCTCGTCGATTGCCGACTAGTCGAAGGCATCGCCTCCCAGAGTCTGGAAATAAAGGTGTGAGTCTGGAATCTCAAGCTGCCGCACTAGACCAGACTCGAGAATGCTTCGTCTCATCTCGTCCACTCCCACGGGGCAACAAACCGCGAGAGATCGGGTTTAGACGGTCAGACACGTCGAAGTGAGCTGCAGGTATCGATCCGAGCGCCACTTCCAGCAAGCCAACGAACTGCATCGGGCCTGCGTCTTCGGGCCAACTAAGACTCCAATGCTTTCCAAATCCCGCTCCGAACTGGAAGCCGACTTTCAGGCTTCAGACGCTCGTTACCGCGAGCTTGTAGAGCAGACTCTTTCCGTAATCCGGCGCGGTTCAGGTCTAGGTGTCGACGCAAGAGAGATTCTGAACGAAATCGACAGACAAAGGCGGTCGGTTCTATGCGAATGTAATCGGCTGTTCGTCCAAATGCAGGGGAATTCCATGGAAAAGGTTGTTTTAACTTGTGTAGGATGTGGCAAAACTGAATCGGTCGAGAACCTTCCCGACAACAAACGCGGCAAGAAGTGCGCGGCCTGTGGCGACTCGATGATCGAAAAGCGGCACCCCGGTGATTTCTCCAACGCTTAGTTATTTTCTAAGCGCTGTTGAGCATCTCGGGACCGTCATTGAGGACATTGCCTACAAGTCGATTCGCAGGCTTCATCCGCATGCCTTCGGATTCGTATGGTCGCAGTAAATCAATCGGAGGTCTCGTCTCGTCGTAATCATTGAGCCAACGGTCATAGTCGCGAGGATGGAGTCTATGCGATCAGAAATTCCCCATGTACTCCGGTTAATTTGAGAGCGAAAAGCCGAACGCTGAGAGTGCGTTATATCTTGGCAGAAAAAAGCATCCTTCTCACCCATTTGCTGATTTCCGAAACGAAAACGTCGCGCCCTTGTTGTGGCATCACAATTATGTGCTCCGGAATGCAACGAGGGAGAGGATTAGTCTGTGCGAAGCCTTTCTGCAAGGAAAGCTCGAAGGCTTGTTCCGTGGCTTGCGGCCGGGTGCCTCGTGCTGCATGGAGCATTTGCCCTTCTGCTTCCAGAGCGGCTCACGCCTATCTCTACGCTGGGAATTGTTTTAGCGCAATTCGCGGCTATCTCTGCATGCCTTTATACCGCGCGGCATGCGAATTACCCCTGGCGCTCATTGTGGTGGCTATTGGCATTCGCGAGTGCGCTTTCGGCCGCCGGGATGACAGCGGATTTTCGCGCGGAGGTGATGGGAACAACAGGGACGGATGTTGCCCCTGGGCTGCAAATGCTTCTTTCTAGCCTCAATGGAGTTTGCTTCCTGCTTGCTGTTTCGATGCAGTTTGATCCACGAACCTTGCGTGCTGTGCGGATCATCAACGCCTGTCTTTCGGTGGTAATGGGCGCCACCTTTTACGTATTGGTATTCTCGGTTGCGGCAATCCACGGGGCTAACCATGCCGCAGACCCTCTATTCATGTCGTATCTGTTCGATGCCATGGATATCTTCATTGCCATTGCTGCAACGATCCGCGCACTGGGAGCAGCGGAGATGCAGGAACGGCGCTTTTTCTACATCATTTCCATCTTCATGTGGATCAACACGGTCTTTCCCCCGATCCACAATCACATTTTGATCAAGCATGATTTTGTGTGGCTGGACCTGTTCGTCTCGGCCCCATATTTGTTGCTCGTGGTTCTTATCGCACAAATTCGTTCCGCTGATCTTTGTTTTGCAAAGCCTTCCTCACGGGTGACTCGCTGGGTTCGCAGTGGAAGCCCCATCTTTCTCAGTTTTGGGCTACTTCTTGCGGGTATGCTAGTCTTCCGGACGCAACTCTACGTTGGCGCGACTGCCATTCTGATGGCGATTATCTGTTATGGTGCCTTGAACGTGCTGACACAGACTCGGGGGATCGAAGCGGAGGAGTCTCTAGTAGCCGCCAAAAAACATCTGGAGAGTTTGGTTGGCGTCGATAGCCTGACTGGGATTGCGAATCGCCACACGTTTGACAAGATGATCGACGCTGATTGCCGCGCTGCGAAACGGTCCGCGTTGGCGATTTCGTTACTGACGATCGATGTGGATTTCTTCAAGCAGTTCAACGATACGAATGGGCACCTGGCGGGAGATGAATGCCTCGTTCAAATAGCGCGTGCCCTGCAGGGAACGTTGCCCCGCACCAACGATCTTGTCGCGCGTTATGGAGGCGAAGAATTTGCTGTTCTGCTTCCCACAACGGGGGGAGCCGTAGCTTCGGCGGTGGCGAGAAAGCTCCACGATGCGGTCGCCAAGCTTCGCCTTCCGCACTCGGCGTCCCCCCTGGGCTTCGTTACAATCAGCATCGGTGTCTCGTCATGCGACAGTTCGATCGCTCCATCTCCGACGCGATTGGCTCACACCGCAGATCTCGCACTCTACAAGGCAAAGGCATTGGGGCGAAACCGGACGGAGTTTCTCGCTATCGAAGAAGAAGCGGGTGGCAAAAGCGGGAAGCTATTGCTGAAAAAGTGCTGAAGGTGATCTCAATCTGAGAGAAGGTTTGGGAATAGGAGCGATTTGAAGAAAAAGGACTAAGGCGCGATGTGTTGTCCCTGCTGGCGATCGGAGATCCTTGCGCTCGGGCTGTGCCCCTCTTGTTGCTCACTGAAGCGCCAGGACGAACAATGTTACGGGGGACTGTGAGACGGTCCTGAACCGGGACGGTCGACGGTGTCGCGCTTGTCCGAACCTAGAACCTCGCAAGCTGGCGGTCCATCATCGGTGCCAGGCGTCTCTAAGCTCGAGCTGATGATTACACTCTGTGTGCTTGATGTAATGCTATCGCATCATACGTATAATCAGTAGCCTACTATGTCTACATCATGTGATACATGAAAAAGAGAGCCGTCAAGCAAGAATGAGCATCCTACGATTTGATGACGGTGTCGCCCTGCGTTAGCCAGCACCGGCTGGAGGATACTCTCGATTGAGGCGAGTTCCGGTCCGGCGCGGCACCCGATCCTCAATTTGCGACACAGAAAAAGCCTCCTACGGAGACGTAGGAGGCTGTGTGTGGCTGATGCGAATCTTATTTTCTCATCGCTGCTTTTCGCATCGATTCGCGCTTTGAATAATGGGGGATCTCCGTCCCGCCCACCGCCGCCTTGTGAAAATGCTGGTAAATGAGCTGGCCTACCTTCATGAGACCGGTCAGGACGAGGGCTGAAGGTACCGCCCAGGCGAAGGAGGTTAGAGCATTGTGTACTGAAGCTCCCATGATTGCCTCCTCCTCTTTAGATTCTTAGACGGCCTTGAGGGTCCAAATGATTGCCACGAGGCCTAAAAGCAATTCTATAGCAGCCGTCCACCATGCGACGGGTGGCGCGTCTTCCGCCCACAGTTTACCACGGTGCAGCGCCCTAACATAACGGATAAACACCAGAATGACAGCTATCACTGCATTCCCGACCCCGGCATCGAACGCAGTCTCGGCTGACCGTCCCTTCATTTAGAAAGCACCCAGAGCGCCAACACTGATCAGTACCAGATCCAAGGCGACGCCGTTCGCCTCATCGAAGCTGGGCTCCTTGCGATCCCCAATAATCTTCAACGCCGTCACACACAAACCGAGAAGGATCGGCACGACGAAATTGTGAAAGAGTTCCATCATGAGTCGTGATCCTACCAGTCTCTCTGCGGCTTGACTATCAGCGTTTCCCCGCACCGGCTAGAAGACTATCGATCGGGCACGGCACTTATTCTTCCAAGGCGCTCTAACACTACTTCAACCAATCAAGTTCCGGGTTATCGTGCAATTTTTCTTCTTCGGTGAGAGCAATCAATTCTTCAAAAACGATCAGATCTAACCGCTACCATCTGGTAACGTCGTTCAATGTCTGAGCAATCTGGTGAATATGGCGCACACAGGTCTCCTACACAGTTTTGCAACAACTTCGGGTACGACGAAGTCGGGACACTGATGAGAGTTCCACATCATGGCGCGTGGACAACCATGCATCGGGGAATGAACAGGGATTTTAGTGAATGACGGCCCTCGTCGCTGATCGAGCATGGAACGAGATCAGGAGTTCCGCCGCCTCACTTGTCTTGCAGTCAAGCCCGGTCTTATAGGAGAGAAAAAGCAACAGGCTTGACGTGAGCGCGCCGACCCGCAGGATATCTGTCATTATCAGCGTTCTCGCCGATCCGCATAGTTACGAGATCGATCGCCGAGATGATCGGTATGTTCATGTATGAAGTTCTCCTATAGACACGACCAGTCGGAAGGTAACGCATCCTGATCAGCTCTGTTTTCAACACAGACGGAGGCCACAAAGGTCGCAGCTGACAATGGTTATCGACTGTTCCGTGGAATCGACATGGGTTGGCTCCGCTTCGGCTCAACAACAGCTCCATGCGACGTCTTTATTTCGTATGCCGTTGCCGGCCACTGGCTACTCTATTGAGCACATCGGGCACTCGATCGAACCTATCGGCTGATCGTTAGTCTGCCGACCGTTCCACTTGTTGCGTTTGAGCACGGAACCGCCGATCTTCCGCGACCGACCGAGGCCGAGCGGCTAGTCGTGATGCGAGTGGACAGGAGGTATTTCGCAAGGCACTCATGGACTACTGGAATGGGACTTGTCCGTTAACTGGCATAACAGATCCAGCACTGCTGCGCGCATCGCATATTGTGCCATGGGCAGAATGCGAAACGGATTCGCTACGACTCGACGTCTATAACGGCTATCTATTGTCGTCATCTCTGGGACGCTGCTTTTGACGCCAGGCTTGATCACGTTTAGCGGTGAAGGAAAACCCATTGCCGCGCCTGCCTTGGGTGCGAGCGCATTTCGCGCTCTCCGCCTCGACGAGTCTCCGGTGGTAAAGGGAATAACGAATGTTCACGAACTAATGCTCCTACGGCATAGAACAAAGCACAATTTAATTCGTTGAGATGACACATCGATAGTTCCACGCGGATTTCCTTATTTTCGTAGCCCAGGAATTATCATTCGTGGCCTTGCCGGATTCAAGGCTTTCCTCCGACCCTGGCGTGCAAATAGTTTTCTCCAAGCGCCCGAATGCTGGTTTTCGCGTCAACTGAGTCGTCGCGAGTTGCAGGTGTCCGAGGAACTTCTGGACTTGATCGATAGGCATTTCTCCGAAATCCAGTAGGATCGTCGCGATCGAATGAAATGTACAGATAAAACGATAGAATGCTGGCGTGCCACGGATCTCCGCAGCCACGCCAGCACCAATTTCAGAACTTCAAATCGGGCAAACCTTTTACATTCTCCGCGTCGGTTGAGACGCTGATGTTGTGCCACGCCTTGGCGTCGGATGCCCGCCTTTCCTCGGCAAAGCGGGCATACTGAACGGCATCGCTGCCCAGTAAGAGGTGTGCAGGGAGCTGCTCCTTGTAGGCCAGTTGCAGAATGACCTGTGCGACCTTCGCTGGAGCGCTCATCTCATGCCCCCAGTGCCCCTGCAACATCTTGATAAACGTGCCTACAGAAGCCTCATAGTCGGGTAAAAGCTCTGGTGTGCCAGCGGTTGCCCGCTTCCCCCAGTTGGTCCGGATACCACCTGGCTCGACTGCGCACACTTGAACGCCGAAGGGGGCCAGCTCCGGTGCAAGTGATTCGGTGAAGCCACCTACAGCCCATTTTGCCGCGTGATAGGCTGCGTTTCCAGGAACCCCCAACCTGCCACCGACGGAGGAGATTTGAAGGATGCAACCGCTCTTCTGCTTCCGCATGACCGGGATCGCCGCTCGTGTCATATAGACGACGCCGAAGAAGTTCGTGGCGACCAAAGCGCGAAAGCTCTCTGAGCTTAGCTGTTCAAAAGGGGCAACATCTCCGTACCCCGCATTATTGACGACAACATCCAGCCGTCCGAAGACCTCAACGGCCTTTTCGACCGCGGCTTTTGCCGCCGCCTCATCCGCCACATCGAGGGGCTCTATATGCACCTGCTCGCCATATCGCTCCACCAGATCGTTCAACCGGTGTGGATCGCGGGCCGTCGCCAGGATGCGATCACCGGAAGCGAGAACGGCCTCCGCGATATCGCGACCCAAACCACTTGCGCTACCTGTTACCAACCATACTTTGGACATCAAAACCTCCGTTCTGATGATTGGATGCGGTATAGCGGAGTGAATACTCATTAATTGGGTGGAAATTTCATATCAGGCTATTTTTTGGCGGCCGCACTCCAAAAGGCCTCGAAACCTGCGCTTCGGTAGTGCTCCGCTTTGGCTGGGTTGGCCACCATAGACGCCATGGTCGTCTCAGCCATCGCGAGCAGGAGCTCTGACGCAAAGACCGAGGGCAGACCGCTTAATTTGCCCTGCGCGACAAACTGCTGCATCGCTTCGGTAGCGTCTTCGAAGCCCGCCTGCCCCTTCTGTCTGCTTTGGTCGGTGATGCGCTCAGAAACGGTGAGCTGCGTCATCGCCCTACGCTTCGCCGGCGACTCCATACCCCAGGTGACGTAGGCGTTCCAGATATGTTGGACTCGCTTCCGGAGTGAGCCGGTCAATGGAAAGCCCGCGATCATTGCGCTTCGCATGTCTAGTTTAAGCTCGAGGTAGAGCTCGTTGAGCAGCTTGTCTTTGTCCGGGAAGTACCGGAACAGCGATCCCTCCGCCACGGCCGCAGCCTTCGCGATGCTGGCAGTGGACGAGCCAATGCCATCTTTGGCAATCGTCTTGGTGGCTGCACGGAGGATGGCAGCACGCTTATCTCCGGTCTTCGGTCGCGGCATGGCTACCCCATAGTGTATGCAGTTCCTGGCAAGCATAGGAACGTGCTGGAGGTTGATCGGCTATCCAGAAGTAATCCGGCCAGCATTATGTTGGCCTATCCGGGAAGAAGCAAGGCATCGATCCTGGTTTCCCAGTGCATGAGGTCAGATCAAAACCCTTAATGGAGGTTTTAGTTTGGATGTAGCTATTTCCCTGTTTACCTACGACAGAAATACTTCAAAGCCGGCCTTTTCAAGGAAGTCCGCGGGGAGGGCGTGCGGGTTGCCATGAACGCCGCTGCTGATCTGCGATGTTGGCCACTGGGAAAATCCCCCCTGGACTGGTCCCGGGATAGAGAGCGATGTAGCCGTCACAATTTGCGATCGCGTCGACGATGCCGTCGCCTTGGCGTCGGCAAAACTACTGCTCTGGGGACAACAAGGGTCGAGATCGCTGCTACTGCGGGCTGGAAGGTGCCTTCTCCGTTGCCGTATGCGAGATAGACACTCGACTGCGAAACCCTCACTCCGAACGCCGTCGGCCTTTGGTAGGTACTGAACAGAACACCAGATTGCCGTCCCCATCAACATCCTGAATCGAGAAACCCCCTGGTAATGTGTCGAAGCCCTCGGCGATCGCTCCGGAGGAAGGCGGTGCATTGGGCGCGGCGAGCGTTCCATCGTTGTTGCCGTGCATTACGGTTACGAAGTCCGTTTTCTACGCCACCGTCTCCAGTCCCAGTAACGGTCGCGATCAATTGCTCTGAGCGGTCAACGGTATACGCGACAGGTGCTGAAGCCATAGTCGCTGTCTCCTTTTGCCACCGACCAAAGACAACCCACCCAACAGCGCTTTATTTGCCATCAAGTGCGTCACCAACAAGCCGCCGCGCCGCCAGACTGCTGTCCATTTCAACCAACAGGCTGTCCGTGAACGAACAGTCTCTTCGCCACAAGCCTCTAATCGTGCCGCAGCGCCGCCATCGGATTCAGCCTCATTGCCCGCACCGCCGGCAGCAACCCCGCAGCCATTCCCGTCAGCAACAACGCCATGGCAGCACCTATCACCGTCACCGGATCAGCAAACGACGTAGCGAACAACATATGCGCCACCACCCGCGACGCCGCAAGCGCGCACGGCAGTCCAACGCCAACACCGATCAGCGTAATCGCCACGCTCTCCCGCAGAATAAGTCGCAGAATGCCGCCGCGCTGCGAACCCATCGCCATCCGAACCCCAATCTCCCGTGTCCGCAGATTCACCGCATACGACATCAGTCCAAACAGTCCAAACCCCGCCACCACCAGCGCCACTGAGGCGAAGAACGTAGACAGCGTCGCGGTCATCTGCTCATACACTAGCGTGCGTTCGCTGCTTGCCTCCAGCGTTCTGCTGCTCGAAGAATACTCCTCCCCAAACGACTGCAGCACCGCATCCACGTCTCGCGTTAACTCCGCACTGTCGCTCCCCCGAACCAGAAGCGTCGTCGCGTATCCGTTGCCCTGCGGTGTTGGAGCAAAGATCATCGGCGCATCCGCATCGCGCACATCGGCAATCCTCGCACTCTGTGACACACCGACGATTTCCAGATCTTGAAAATCAGGCTGCACCCCGAACCGAATCCGCTTGCCGATCGCACTCTCCGATCGAAATAGCTGCTTAGCCAGAAGGCTGTCGACAATCACCACTCGCGGATGATGCGCATCGTCGGTCCACGCAAAGTCGCGCCCCGAGACAAAAGGAATCGCAAGT
This sequence comes from uncultured Edaphobacter sp., assembly GCA_964658525.1. GTDB lineage: Bacteria > Acidobacteriota > Terriglobia > Terriglobales > Acidobacteriaceae > Edaphobacter. The sequence goes on along the minus strand of CAZZZG010000014.1, from coordinate 24,759 downwards.
GTCCTGAAGAACCCAGGCGAGACCTCCACCAGTGTCGCCGCAGCTGCGTCCGCTGCATTCGTGCTCGTTGTAGGCGAGGCAGTCTCCTTCCACCCAGTATCTCCCGCCGGTATCGACACGCTAGAAAACGCCGCCGACCGCACCCCCGCCATATTCCCCACCGCCTCCAGCGCCTGTCTCCGATAGCTGATCGCATCCGTTGTATCGCCGACCCGCGGCACTGAAGCCAGTTCCACCTGCGTCACCCCAACCCGCGTAAACCCGGGATCGAACGATCTCAACCCCTCCAGCGAACGCAGAAATAACCCGGCCATCTGCACAAGCACTAGCGAGATTGCAATCTGCGACACAATCAACGCCTTCCCCAGAACTCCTGTCCCGCGCCCCAGCGTCCTCTGACCCTGTCGCATCGCCCTCGCAGGGTCCTGCCGCGAGAGCTGCAACGCCGGAATCAGTCCAATGATCAGCCCCGCAAGCAGAGCCACAACAACCGCAAAGCAGAGCACACGCCAGTCCGGCATCACGTTCAACAGCACCGGCACACTCTCATTGCGAGTCAACAGCACCACCAGCAGTCGGCTGCCCAAAACCGAAAGCGCCAGCGCCAGCACCGCACCCACCCCGGAAAGAAACATCGTCTCCGCCACGAACTGGTGCACCGCCTGCCACGAACTCGCACCCAGTGCCATCCGAGTGCTGATCTCATGTCTGCGATAGCTCGCCCGCGCCAGCGTCAGGCTCGCCAGGTTCACGCACACCACCAGCAGAATCAGCGCAACAATGCCAAGCAAAAGATACAACGGCTTCCTCACCTTCGTGCGCAGATTGCTGTCCACTCCCCTCGTCGCCTGGTCCACCTCCAGCCCCATCGCGAGAAACGACTGCCGCCTCTCCCCTTTGATATCCGCCGAAACCGTACTCTCCAGTAGATGCGGCCACAACGACTCTAGCTGAGACCGCGCACGCTCAACTGTCTCCCCGTCCTTCAGTCTCCCCGTCACGTTCAGCCACAGCAGAGTGCGGTTCCCGCCATCGAACTGTTGCGAAGTACCCGCCGGTGTCGTGATCCCAGGGGCCTCTTCTCCAATCCTCACCCCCGTAAACCATCTCCGCGTCACCCCGATGATCGTGAACAGCTTCCCTTCAACCCGAATAGTCTTGCCCACAACCGCCGGATCGCCCGCGAACTGTTTCTTCCACATCTCGTAGCTGATCACCGCCACCTGGGACGCCTGGCTTCCTTGCACATCGCCTGGCCCGATCAGCCGCCCCAGCAGCGGCTGCGCCTCCAGCACCCCGTAGTAATCTCCCGCCACCGCACGCGCCGGGACGAGCGACATCTTTCCGTCGATCTCAATATTTCTCCTTCCCCCTCCGCTCCAGCCGCAAATGCCGGAGAAGACGCGCTGATCCCGCTCCAGCTCCGCATACATCGGGCCAGTGATCGGAACACGCGCATGGTTCCGGTAGATCCCATTCATCGCAACTAGCTGCTCCGGATGCGGAAGCGGTAGCGCGCGCAGTACCAGCGCGTTTAGCAGCGAAAACACCGAAGTCGCCGCGCCGATCCCCACCGCAAGGGAGATCACAAAGATCGAAGCAAATACAGGGCTTCGAACAAACGATCGCATGCCATACTGAAAACTCTGCCGCAAGGAACCCATTCAAACCTCGGTCGCGATCTCTAGCAAAATTGTAACTTCGAATGCGGCTATCCATCCGGTGACGTATCTGGCCGTCGCCAAAGTTTCAACCGGTCACTTCTCACAAGCCGACTTTCTATGAGAAGGGTGCCTTGGTCAAGTAGATTTCGTTGTCGGTTCGGCTGTTTCTTTGGTTGAAGATTGATTGATTTGCACCATGTTGTTCTCCGACCAACTTTCTATTCGCACTATGGGTGAGCCATTGGCTCTGTGCCTTTTGGAGTCCAACGAGAGATCGATGCTGCCATTTATCGGTCGACCTCGGAGGTCAAGTCGGCTTCGCAGTCATCGTGACACGGTGTGATCGCAACATCAGTGATCCTTTCCTGTTTCAAGCAGCTTGAGCTTCATAGAGCGGCACATAAGGTTGTTCCGTCACCCAGAGACGATGGAGCAGAACTGCCAGCTTCCTCGCAACAGCAACGATCGCCTTCTTCCGGGCATTCCTGCCGCCCCGCTCGGCCAGATGGAGACCCCATCGCCTGAGTGAGCTATCCTTGCCGAATTGGCCGAGGATGAAGTTGGTGCATTCGGTAAGGAGTCGCCGTAAGTATTCATTGCCCGCCTTCGTGATTCGTAGTTGAGGATCTCGATCTCCGGATTGGCTGCGTTTCGGCCGAAGGCCGAGATAGCAGCCGACGTCTCGGCTTCGTTCAAAGCGCTCCTTGCTTCCCAGAGTCAGGACATACGTGACTGCCGTCAGGGAGCCAACGCCGTGGACCTGTGTCAGCGCCTGAGTCTCCGGATAGGTCACCGTCGCCATCTTCAGGATCGCGCCATCATACAGCTTGAACTGTGCATTCATGTACGCGATCTGCTCGAACAGCGGGTCCAGCGCTGCTGCCAGTTCTTCCGGAAGCAGGCCGGCGCAACGCGCCGGGAAGCTGCGGGTCGACGATGCCGGCAGACGATGACCGCATGGTTTGGCCAGACCGCGAGCCGCGTTCACGACCGACGTGCGCAGACGAACCAGAACATCCCGCGCTCGGATCATGGTCAGTGCCTGTTGCTGCTCCACCGTTCTATGGTTGATCGGACGCAGTATTGTTGGATCGAGCCGTGCATACCTTGCAAGCTCTCTGCATCGGTCCGATCGCTTTTGCTGTCGTTACGACTGATCGCGTGCAGTTCGGTGACGTTGGCGACGATCACCTCATGGCCATATTCCTTCAGCTGTTCAGAGATCCAGATCGAGTGAGTACCTGCTTCCATGGCAACTCGAGCATGATCCATATCTTCAAAGCGCTTCGCTACTCCGCTTTTACTCGTTCGGAAGCATCCCTCTTGCGTAATCTCGCCATCTTCATCGAGTATGCAGTAATGACTCCACTGGTCTCCTAAATCCACGCCAACGGTCGTCCCTTCAACCAGAACCCTCCTAGCTGACTCCTTGGTTGCGATAACAGCTCCATGTTTGCTCATGCCTCAGTCTCCTCCAAGGCACCCTTCTCATTCCATTTATCGTTACCTGACCCACAGCGTCCCGCCCCCGCTCTAAGACGCAGTACTTAGAGTTTCTGGATTCAACCGCAGGAAAAGAGTATGCGGAGACCTCGTTGGGAGGCATCTAAATACATCAGTGATTATTAAGAAGAAACCGCCGGTGATGACGGAGTGCGAAGTGAAGGTGCGTGGGCGTTGGATCCCATACACCATTTACGAAGCCCTACAGAACGCGATCAGCTCATGCGCTGCAAATATTGCCATGGCCCGGTCCAAGCGTTAAAGGAATCCAGTAACGGAGCCCGAGCCCATATCGAACACTTGCAAAGACACCCCGACTGCCGGTTCCCGGTGAGCACGTTCAGTGGAGTCATCCCCTCGCGTTGAAATAAAGTCAAACGCCATAGAGGTAGCTGCTCCAGTGACTTCGCTCAACGCGCTTATGGTCACTTTTGGACCGATACGAGAAGCTGACTTGTCAATACTTAACCGCGACTAACAAAAACCATCTGAGATTTCTTGCAGAATATGGTTGCCAGCGGGATTTAGAGGGCCAAGTTGTATCGCATGCATTTCGTGTCAGGGCGCAGCTTCGGCTTACTTCTGATAAATCCTTGCAAAGAACTTCCGTATATCGGCAACCAAGAGATCGGGCTGCTCCAGAGCCGCGAAGTGTCCGCCCTTCGGCATGTCAGTTTTTTGTATTATGTCGTATGTTTGAGTAATCCATTTAAACGGCGGGACCGCCACCTCCTTCGGAAAATCCGCATACCCCACAGGGGTCTCCAGGTGTGGCTTCCGCACCATTTCCTCCCTGGTGAGCCGGTTCTCACGATAAATTCGCATGGCGGAGCCGATGGTGCCGGTGGCCCAATAGAGCGTGACGTCGGTTAAGAATGTGTCGCGATCCACGGCCGTAAGAAAATCGCCGTTGTTGTCTGTAAGCAGTTGAAATTTGCCAATCATCCAGGCCAGCCACCCCACTGCGGAGTCAGTAAGACCGTAGGCAAGAGTCTGCGGTTCACTGGCCTGGAGGAAAAAGAAGCTGCTTTCTTCCCGGTCAAAGTAGGCATAGTGTTTCCGCTCGGCATCGCTCATTTTCGCAACGGCTTCCTGGTTCGGCGGTGGCACGTAAATCAGGTTCAAATGCAACCCGATAACATGCGTGGGCGCCTTGGAAGCCATGTCTTGGGCTATCGCCGAACCCCAGTCACCACCCTGGATGCCGTACCTGGAATAACCCAGACGATCCATCAGAACAACTAAAGCCTTCGCCATACGCTGTGGGCCCCAGCCACGGGTTGTGGTGGGTCCCGAGAATCCGAAGCCAGGAAGCGAAGGAATAATGACGTCAAATGCCGGACTATATATGTCTTTGGGATCGGTGAGCGGCGCAATGAGCTTCTCAAACTCCAAAATCGACCCGGGCCATCCGTGAATCAGCATCAACGGTATGGCATCCGCGCGGGGAGAGCGCTGATGGATAAAATAAATCTGCTGTCCATCAATTTCCGTTGTGAACTGGTCAAACTGATTGATCTTCGCTTCTTGCGCACGCCAGTCGTAGCCGTTTTGCCAATAGTCCGCGAGTTCCCGAACCTTCTTGATGTCGACGCCGTACTCCCACGTCGTGCCCGGAAGTTGATCGGGCCATTTGGCTTCCGCCAAACGGCGGCGAAGGTCGACTAGAACACGGTCGGGAACATGCATTTTGAACGGCCGGATTGGGGCAGGTTCCAGCTTCGTCGTCGCTTGAATTTGTCCGAGTGCAATTGCGGAGTGTAAAAGCAATGCGGCCAGCAGAAGCCTCCCGCACTGCCAGCCTGTCCTTTTCGCTTTCTGGAATTCAGTTTTCATCATGTTCTTGCTTCAGTCAATGATTCCGAGGTTGCTCTCAAATGGCCCTCCTTACATCCGGCGTTCCATCCGACCGCCACGCCGTTGAGAATGACGAACAGATCCATCGGTTCCGGGTTACCTAGGAGCTGTGGAGCCGAAATATAGGGGCGGGAACTTGAACAGGACATAGATTCAGTCGTCTATCGGATTTGCATTCCATACTCACTACCCAGGAACGGCGTTCGGTTGCTAGCAATTCTGAGTTAGGTTGATATCGGACGTAACCCATCGTATCTCGCATAATCTCCGGCCTTGCGCCTTCGCGCGGCATGCAGTTGAAATGCAAAGGCGAAAGTTCCGAAGGTGTCTTTATCGCCGCAGTTGGCCGAGTCCGACGTTTCTCGACAACAGTTGCTGGGGAGCATGCGCGGGCATCGGCGGTGCGGTCATTCAAAACCCGTGAGGCGTGCCGTTGGACACGTCTCACGGACTCGTATTCCAACCCTCGCGTGCCGTCGCGCCTGGGGTTCAAACTGGGAGAGTTCAGACACATACGCAAGGGAAAGAATGGCTTTATCGCTGGAGTCGGACAGGTCCGAATCTCTGCGAGGAGTGATCGCAAGCATTCGCGGGTAAACCGGAATGCGGGTGTGTACGTGCGTAATCTGCCATCGAGGCGCCGATGCGTATGTCTGCCGGAGTCAAAAGGAAGGCATGAACTTCGCCCTTGTGGGGGCCGTTTTGCACCGTTGCCATCCCTGAGATTTGTCCGAACTCATTGATATTGCTAGCTGCGATTATGAGAAGGTTGGAATCGTCAGGAATTACCGTATTAAGATCGGTGATCACATCGTCCTGCCAGATGAAGCCGCGGGACCAGTCGCCATTCGAGTCAAAAGTGCTTCCCACCACTTGGCCCCGGTTGTTGATGCCGGTAGCAAAGGCGGCAGAATCTCCCGGAAGAAGTTTGAGGCTTTTGACTTCGCCATCTGCGCCCTGCGGCCAAAATGCGGCAAAGTAGCCCTCAGCACTGCCGATTTGCCCGACGATCTGACCGCTGTTGTTAATGGCGTATGCGGAACTGTAAACTCCATAATCCTTAAGCGGAGAGACAGTCTTGTCTTTCCACACTACGGCGTGAGCCTCGTTGCAGTTTCCTGAGTAGCCTACGGCCTGGCCCCGATTGTTAATCCCGTTTGCAAAACCATCTTTATCAGTACTAGTTGCCAGAGGAAGAGCTTCGACCTTGCCTCTTTCCCACAACGCCGGCAACGCAATTCGATTGTTCTTCACGGTGTCTCCGCATGTGGGGTCCAGGGCACCGTCTTCGGCAAATCCGACGATTTGTTCGCGGTTATTGATGGCGTTGGCCCACCCATTAATTCCGCCGAGCGTGGGAAGAGCACTCATGTGGCCGTCTCGCCAAAGAAACGGAACGCATTCAAGATTTGTGTGAAAACCGCAAAGGTCTTCGCCATTCGGATCCCTCTCAGCTGTTTCGGAGTAACCAACGGCTTCCCCGAGGTCGTTGATCCCGCCATAGTCAATCCAACTGTTGGCGTCGCGTTTTCCAAGCGTGCCCAGGTCGATGTTGAATCCGTAGATGCTGATCACGGCGCGGCCACTTGCAATTGTCGTAGCCGTACTTGTCTCAGGAGGGTTCACGATCCCATCCATGTTCTCCGCCCATCCTAGATTGTTGAGGCCCATGACCATGGCGAAGTTGTTCTTGTTCTTGTTATTGCCCAAGTCGGTCAGTCTGTAGCTCTGTTGAGCGAACGCATTGCCGAAGCAGGCCAGAGCAATCGTGGTAACCCATAGTGTCCGGTAATTCCGCAACTGTATAAGCATGTTGATATCTCCTTATTCCTCCAGTAAAGTTGTGTTGCCGAGATGATTGGCGTATCCGGCGTCCTATTCCGTTCCGAATTGCGTAACGCCACGTCGGCGATCTAGATCGAGCGTCGAATCGTTTTCCGACCTTAGACCAATCAACGTTGCCATGCATGGACCATTACGCTGGGCGATTGAGAGATGTGATGAGTCGAAGGTTTTGCGTTCTGGACCGTGAAGACCAGCCCTTCAATTGAACTAAAATTCCATTTATGAATCGAGATAACGCCCTAAATCTTCGATCCTTTTGGAAAATCCAAATCATCGGATGGGGTTGCTTCTATCTCTTCGACCTTCTGGAGTCCATTCATCAGTTCTTGACCAAGCGCCTATATATCGATGAAGAGACTGTGCCTATCGTCTTCATGTTCCTAGGCAGTTGTGCCTTGCGCCCTTTTTGCCGCTGGCTGCTGCGACAATCACCGTCATGGATCGCTTTTGAATTGAAAGCAGCCGCAGCGGCCATGGTCACATCCGTTCCTGTAGCCTGTGCAGCCGGCCTCATTTTGCGGATTTTCAATCCTGTACCCTGGCACGCTCTAGTTGCAGTGTTGATGTGGTCTTTTTTCATTCTCTTCATTTGGTGCAGTCTGTATTTCAGCATCAAGCAATGGCAGAGATCGAACGAGGAGAAGGAGAGGTTGCTTCGCGCCGAGTCTGAGGTTCGAGAGGCGAGGTTGCTTGCATTGCGCTATCAACTGAATCCCCATTTCTTATTCAACTCGCTGAATGCGATCTCCATGCTCATCCTGGATGAAAAAGGGCCGGAGGCCAGACGGATGCTGGCTCAGATAGGAGATCTTCTGCGCATAAGCCTTGCTTCGGAAGTCAAAGCAGAGGTGGCGCTTTCTCAGGAACTGGCCTTCACCGAAGGGTATCTAGCGATCGAGCAAACAAGGTTCGGGGAGCGACTAAGAATCGATATCACTGTTCCGTTCGAGACGCGGGATGCAATGGTGCCAAACATGTTGCTGCAACCGCTGGTTGAGAACGCCGTGCGCTACGGGGTAGCGCCTCTGGTTGAGGGGGGATGGGTTGCGATCAGGAGTTCGCTGCAGGCCAACAGGTTGCGAATTGTCATTGGAAACTCCGGAGGGCGAGGTGAGGGCAAACACAAAAATAACGGAAATGGAATCGGACTCGGAAACACGGAGGAGAGGCTGAAAACACTCTACGGGACGGATTTTCATTTCTCGCTTGCATGGCCTGAAGCGGGCGGTTGCGAAGTTGTACTGGAGCTACCGTTACGCAGGGCTCCGAATCTTCAGGAGGTTTCACTGTGCGGGCTCTGATCGTCGATGACGAGCCGGTGGCGCGCCGTGGCGTGGCTGTCTTGCTACGCCGATTCACCGATATTGAGATCGTTGGAGAATGCGGTGATGGACGATCTGCAGTGGAGAGCATTCTAGAAAGATCTCCCGATGTTGTATTCCTCGACATCCAGATGCCGGGCATGGACGGTTTCGAGGTTCTGCGTGCGCTGCCCAGAGAAAGCTTGCCAGAAGTCATTTTTCTTACAGCGTGTGATCAACACCTTTTACGGGCATTCGATTTTCACGCACTGCATTACCTGTTAAAGCCGGTGGACGACACACGGTTCGCTGCGGCCATCAGTCGAGCTCGTGATCTGATTGATGTCAAATTAAAGGCCGACATGGCACAGCGAGTTATGAAAATGCTGGACGGCGCATCGGATCAATATGCGTCCAGGTTTGCAGTCCAGACCGGATCCCGTATTCAAATCGTCGTTGCAGAGGATATTGAGTGGGTTGGATCTGCCGGCAACTATGTTGAACTTCACGTCAATGGTCGTTCTTTCCTGTTACGCGAATCGATGACTTCTCTCGACCAACGGCTCGACCCAACAAGGTTTATCCGCATACACCGCTCCCGAATTGTGCAGTCCAAAGGCATACTAGAGCTGCGATCCATCGAGAACCGCGAGTTCACAGTGAAGCTTTCGGACGGCTCCGAGCATCGCTCGAGCCGCACCTACGCCGATCGACTTGAGCGTTGGTTGTCATCAGCTAGGATCTGCCCAAAATAGGCTAACCCTGCGTCGGCTGTCCAACGATGATGGGACGCGCTTCGAGCTTCGTCTTTACTTCCTCTCTTTTAAGGCAAGCAGTCTATAGAACGCCACGGGGGCCCAGATCGGCATCTGGATGCCTCACGAGGCGATCCTCAAGGCATTTTCTCCAAACGCCCAGCCAGATCAACGTCAGCTGCATTGCCGAAAAGTCGAACGCACCAATATGGAAGAAGAAGCCAACCCGGTAACTCATCGCGGAAGGAGATCACATGATTCTTTAAAAGACCCAGCGATTCATGGCGGAGCGCATGAAAGCGACGATCCGGACGTTCGGGCAGATCACATCCCGTCTCTGACGATGCCAAAGCTTGTGATTGATATGGTTCTTGAAGCTGCTACATCAACCCTGAAAGGCTAACCCGGCTACCAAACCAAGAGAAGCCTCACCATCAGATGAGGCTTCTCACTCTAGATTGTCGCTTGACCGCAATCGCCAATCCGCTCATCAAACCGTTGGATCACTTCCGACATGCCGACGTCCCGTTAGTCATTGGAAGCCTTGAGCAATAGCCTGTTATCGTCAACCGAGGACGGAGGTCTGTTTTCGCCGCCTCCCTGTTCATTCACGGACACCCTCCGGCGAAACCGGACACACAATCCCGCTCCTATTGCGCATGCGAAATCCGGAAGCCAATTTGTGCTCATGAAGTTGCGTTGAAGAACACTTTGGTTCTCGAATTGCTCTTATTTCCATGCAGCTTTACCGTAAGCCGGAGGTCGACATGATCACCCTGCTGCAGGATCTGCGATTCGCCCTACGCCAACTGCGCAAGTCTCCGGGCTTCGCCATCGCCGCGTTGGTTACGCTGGCATTGGCCATCGGAGCCAACGCTCTGGTCTTCGGTGTGTTGAATGCGCTCCTTCTGCGCCCGCTGAATGTGCCTCAGGCGGAGACCCTTTTCGTCATCCAGCACGGGAGCGACGGCGGTTGGCATTCCTATCCCGATTATCTCGATCTTCGCCGGCGCAATCACAGCTTCGACGATGTAGCTGCCTGGGCAATCTCTCAGGCAGGGCTGGATACGGGCAAAGATCCATCCAAAGTCTGGGCGTACGAAATCAGCGGAAACTACTTTGACGTTTTACAGGTTCACCCCTATCTTGGCCGTTTCTTTCATGCCTCCGACGAGCACGGCCCAAACAGCGCGCCCTTTGTCGTGCTCTCTTACGCCTATTGGCACAGCCATTTTCAGGAGGATCGCGGCGTGGTGGGCCGCGTTGTTCGAATCAACAGACATCCTATGACCATTCTCGGCGTGGCCCCTCCAGGATTCCAGGGGACCGTCCTGTTCTTTACCTCGGATATCTTCGTGCCCATCGTGAACCATGAGCAGTTATCCGGTGAGAAGATGTTGAACGCGCGTGGGAACCATTGGATGTATGAGCTGGTCGGACGTCTGAAGCCTGGAGTCAATCCGCAGCAGGCCGCCGCCGATCTGAACTCCGTGGATTCGGATCTGAGAAAAAGCTATCCCAGAGAAGAAGGCAAGGACCCTTATACGCTGGGGCGGCCTGGTCTCCATGGTGACTATCTCGGCCGCCCCATGCGGGGATTTCTTAGCGGATTGATGTTGCTTTCGGTCCTGATTCTATTGGCGGCCTGTGCCAACCTGGGCAGTCTGCTTGCCGCCCGGGCCGCAGACCATTCTCGCGAAGTGGCCCTTCGCCTGGCTCTTGGTGCACGCCGCCATCGCGTCTTGCGTCAGCTACTCACCGAATCCGTGCTGCTTTCGATCGTCGGAGGCGCAGCGGGACTTATGGGAAGCATTCTGCTCATGCGCCGGTTGAGCGAGTGGAGACCATTCCCGCAACTCCCCCTGCATGTGCCGGTAAGTCTGGACGCCAAGGTTTATTTGCTGGCCTTAGTCTTGGCGTTGGTCAGCGGAGTTCTTTCCGGAATGGTTGCCGTGCGCCAGATTCTCCGGGCCAACCCATACGAGATCGTCAAAGCCGGATCGGCTGGCGCCTTCGGACGCCAGCTCACCGCGCGAGACGTCTTGCTTGTCCTCCAGATTGCGATCTGCGTCGTGCTCGTCACTTCATCGATGGTTGCTCTACGGGGGCTTATGCGAAACCTGCACAGCAACTTCGGTTTTGAGCCGCGGAACGTGATGCTGGTCGATACTGATCTGAGGGCGGCAGGCTACAGCGGCGAAAAAATACCCATGATGGAACGGCGCATGATCGAAGCCGTACAAGCAATTCCAGGCGTAGACTCCGTAGGATCGGTGAATTATCCGCCATTGGAACTCCCCGGTAGTTGGCGATCGCTTGTCTATACCGACGCAACCGAGAACCTGAGCCCATCGAATGCCGCGGCTGACGCTTGTATGTACAACATATCTCCAGACTACCTCCGCGCCTCCGGGACCTCGTTTTTAGCGGGCAGAGCCTTCACATGGCATGACGACACAAACGCTCCGCGCGTAGCGGTGGTGAACCGGGAGTTCGCAAGGAAGATACTAGGCTCTGTATCGGACGCTATTGGCCGGCACTTCAAGCTTCAAGATGGGACGCGTATCGAAGTGGTTGGTTTGGTCGAAGACGGAAGATATGTGAACCTCACCGAAGAACAGCAGCCCGCGATGTTCTTGCCCCTCCTTCAATCCCCGGCTAGTTGGATATGGCTAGTGGTGCAATCAAGGCGCGACCCGCAACAACTTGGCGCTTCCATCCGAAGTGAGCTCCGCGATATCGACCCAGGGATGGTTCTGGCGATTCGACCGTGGAGCGAAGAACTGGCTCAAGCTTTGTTCCCCTCGCGCATGGCGACCGTATCGCTGGGCGTCCTCGGCGGAATGGGCGCAATGCTTTCAATCACCGGCATCTTTGGAATGGCGGCCTTCTCGGTAAGCAAGCGGCTGCGGGAGCTGGGAATTCGCATCGCCCTCGGCGCGCAGCGCAGAGAAGTGTTGGAGACAGCGTTAGGACGAGCACTCAAATTATTCGCCATTGGTTCGGTAACAGGTCTGCTGCTGGGAGTTTTAGCAAGCCGGGTGTTGGCTTCGATCGTGTATCAGGCAACTCCACGCGATCCGCTGGTCTTGGCCGGTGTCGTTCTGACCATGCTGCTGCTGGGACTGGTGGCTACGTGGATTCCTGCGCAACGCGCACTCGGAGTTGATCCGATAATCTTGCTGCGCGAGGATTAAGCCGCTTTCGCATCGAAGTTGCCGCACACCGGGGCTTCTCAGCCCTGATCCATCGATATGAGGCCAGAAGGTCGCGTTCCACATCCTAAGTTGACGCTAAATTCGCCGAGTCACTCATCCGACCTGCTGTTGCCTCGATGCGTGCATTGGCCTTCCATGAGAAGGCCGGTCAGTGTCAAGTGATGTGTAGTTGGGAAGTCATACTATTTTTCCCCTTCGCCCGGATAGCTAGAATCTCTGCGTTTGCACCATCCGGTTCGAGGAGTGCCGCGCTCGAGCCGTCTTTGAAGCTCATCTTTACCTCGCCGGCGCCGCCAATCGCTTTGCAGAAATCCACGAGATAGTCGGAGTTCAACTTGATTGCGACTGGATCCGAAGAGTACGCGACGTCGATCGTATCCTCCGATTCGCCTGACTCCACGGAAGATGAGACGAGCTTGAGCGCATTTGAAGCAATATTTAGCATCACACCGTTCCGATTTTTCATCCGCAAACTGGGGACACGTCGAACCGACCTCTCGAAGTCCATGGTGCGAACGATGAGAGTGTGCCGATTCTGGGTTGGCAGGACTGCAAGGTAGTTTGGGAAATTACCAGTAGTCTTCCTTGTGGAGTACTTTCGCTGTCCTAGAACCGCGAAAATACTCGTCTCATCCTCGAACAGTTCGACAGACTCCGCATCGGTAGATCCCAATAGCGAGACAAGGTCATGGATCGCCTTGCCGGGAATCAGGAGCTTGCGTGCCGTGGTGAGGCCAGACAAACCTGCGGGCTCGTCCTTCTCGGCGACAGGCAGGCGGTGGCCATCCGTAGCGACCATCGACAGCTTCTTCGGTTCGAGCAAGAGCAGGGCGGCGTTGAGGATGTACCGCGACTCCTCGGTTGAGACCGCAATAATGGTGCGCGCAATCAACGAGCGAAGAACCGAAACCGAAGTGACTACCGGCGTCAGTTTCGACGGGTTGGGACCTGTAGGAAGTTACCTTTCGCCATGCCGACCATCTTCGTTGTTGAGCGACCGCGCACGAATCTACACCCAGGAGTTCTCGAGCAACTTGATGCTGATTTCCCCTGCAGGGAGGAGCTTAATATAGTCTAAAAATTTCGGGCAGGCACAGTGCAGACTCCCGGCTTCTTTACCTGCGCCGGGGCTTGGTGCTCAAGGTCTGATCGAGGATGGAGACGACTTTAGCTGATTACCCGGAGCGAAGCTGCCAAGATGACAAGTCCCAGGCATATTTCCACGGCTGCCCCGGTAGTGCGGTGGAGAGCAACTGGTAGATTGCACCGCCCTCCGCCGTGACAGATTTGTCACATTCTGTACTCACACGATACGGTGGGCGTCGTTGCCATTTCTGTCCGTAGCAGTCGGAAAGTAAAGCCTATGCTAAAATTGTGCTCTCTAAAACCTCAATCGACTGTGGTGGCCTATGATACGCAGTGCTGTGAGCGCGACCCTTGTATTGAGTCTGACTTTGTACTGCACGTTCGATCTAGCCGGCCAGCAGAATCCCCCCACCAACCAACTTCCTGGCAGGCCATTCAGTGCCGAACGCGAACGTGCTTATGCGCAGCAGCGAGCAGCTCGCAATCAAGCTGCAACACCTTCTCCCTACCAGGCGTACATGCCGCCACAGCCTCCGCGGACTCCGGAGCAAATCGAGGCATCGAAGCGCTTTGCTGCTAGCTTGCCGTTCTTAATTGCTAAAGCGAATGCAGGAGATACAGGTGCCTCCTACCTGGTGGGGAAATCTTATGAATCTGGAATAGGTGCTCCGGGCGGCCGACCTGATATGACCCAAGCACTACACTTTTACGGTCTCGCATCGCAGCACGGAAATCTTAACGCTAAATATCGACTTGGTTATCTCATGCTGTGCGGAATCTCGTCTAATCCCAACGCAAGCCCGATCGCCAACAAACAGCTGGGTAGTGCATACATGAGGGGCGCCGTGGCAGATGGATACGATCCGGCGACGGACAAGATTGTGGCGCGCGCTGCGCCGTCAGCTCCGAGGGGAACAAACGCAGATACCGGCGATAACGCAATCGCAGCGTTGTTCGCAATAGCCGCGATTGCCTTAGTTGCGGCGGCCGCATCGAGTGGGAGTGGTGATGGCTCAAACAGTTCCAATACGTCGGAAGACTTAGGGACAAAGCCCAAGTACTGCATGGTTCCGGAGACCGTAAGAAATATCGATGGCAGCATTGCTTGGCAGGGACAACGGGCAGGATATGGATACGAATGTCCCTAACTATCTTCGCAAATCGCCAAGGTGGCGCGGCGTCGCGCTGCTCTATCGGTAAACATGCCGCCCGTACCTCGCGCGAGGCGTAGCCCATGCCGACGGCTGATCCGCTTCAAGTTCCTCAACTGTCTTCGTCTTCGTAGCAACTTTCTTACGCAGATGATTGAAATCCATTATCTAAGCCGATTGGTCAGCCTTGTGATCGTGAGGTGGTTCATCAGAGACCGGGGGAGGAGCAGCAGCCATCCCCCGGTTGTTGATGGTAGCCGTCGTGTGTTACTGGACGTCGCCGACCAGCTCAGCCTTGAAAATTACCTTCATGTCTAAGTTGCTTGCGGGAAAAGACGATTGTCTGTGGCCTGAAGTCCCGAAAGCGGCTTATCGCGGCTGCAACGCGTTCAGGATAGAAGTTGAGCGGAAAAATCTAACCCAACTGCGCAGCTTGTTCGGGCATTTCAGTGGACATGAACAAGTCTAATCAGAACCATCAGGAGCACGAAAGAGCCCACAGCAAGCGCAACCAGCCAATATTGTTGGACAGAGTCGGCGGTGCGCATCTTCCACGCAGCAAAAAAGGTGAGAGCAGTCAAAGTGATTTTGACGAAGAGAAGCCCCAGCATCATCAAAACGCTTGATCGTGTCATCGCGGTTAATCTTGCAGCTTGGTGGAGCGTGGCTAACCGAGATTAGTATCCACGCTCCATTCTGATCAAGCAGCCTTAGCTAACTGCCGGCGACGCCGGTTCTGTTTCTCCCAAAGCTCGGGATCGATCGGCATTGCTACCGAGCGGCCTGATTCGGCATTGTAGAAAGCGCCGTGATGGTTCAAGGTTCCGTAACGAAGAAGCCTTGTCGTCATAGCGAGAGCACTGGTGGCCAGGACGTTGTTGATTAAGGGCTCCTGTCTCTCGAGGGCTTCCGCTGCGGAGCAGCTAGGCAGAGGACCTTCACCCTTGGACGTATCCATGATCGAGGGGAAGAGTTCGGTAACGGTGCGCAGGCGCTCCTTGGAACGGCGGTTGACATCGTTGAGCGGTTGGCCGAGAACGAACTGACCGTTGCTCGCATTATTCCCGATATCGAGCCAATACCGAACCTTGCACCAAGGACTGGTCTTGCTGTTGAAGGCCTCATGCATCTCGCGCCGTGCCGCCCGCGTACCGACGCAGCTGATGACGAAGTCTATCGAGCTGTCAAAGTAGCTGCTGTTCGAAAGAGGCCGAGTTTCTTTCGAGAAGAATTCCTCATGCGAGTTCCAGCGAAGGTCATGGAAGAAATTGATGCGGTTGACGAGGATAGTGGCCTTATTCTGCCCGATATCAGATGCACCAAACGGCTGGCGCACGCAGTTGGTTGGTGAAACGGTGTCGGCATCCATTACCGTCACGTCAATCCCGTCAGTCTTACCCAGGCAACAAGGGCGTGATGAAGGTAGGACAGACCAAAAAGCACGGCACTCCCCGGTACTGGCTTGGATCTGAGATTTGGTGAGTAATCTTCATGGCGTAACTCCTTGGTTCTAGATTTTGCCGCCGCGTGTGGGGCGGGGGGATTGCTCCCCATCCTGTTTAGTTGCTACCGCCGTAGGGTTCGCCGGTTTCCAAATGTTGGACGAGTCGCACGAGACAGGTTTCGACGCTGTAATTTGATCGAAGTGTCAGCTGCCGTTTGCCGTTGTTGAGTTCTACAGTCTGGCCCGCTACCTTGATTTGCCCCTCGCCTTGAAAAGTTGCGAAACGTATGGGCTGGCCTGTTTGCTTGTTCCGCGCAAGTACAAAACGCACAGCTTTGCGATCTGCGGTCAGTGCCGCCGCACGCCGTTTGAGCTACTCCAAGCAAGTAATGCCTCATCACACCCCCGCCATGTAGTAGCGATTTTCCGGCTCCCCGTTGCCCGGTTTGATCGGCAAGCCCAAAAACTCACCCATAGCGCTGTTGTATGGATATGAGCCATAGTCGGCTTGTGCTTGTTTCATCTGTTCCGCGACTTCAGACAAGCCTCCGCAACGGGCGGTTTCCTCGTCCAAGCGCAACTGTGCGCACCACTCCTTGGAGGTTTGACCGCAGTTCCGATCCGCGATGTAGCTCATGAGCGCCGGATACTTTGTAGTCGATTCTGCTAGAATCATTTCCGTTCTTAATCCTTTCCTATGGCTCTTGAAGAGCAGATGTGATGTCCGCTCCAAAGCACAACAGGGCGAGTTTTGTATGTCACGAAGCGATTCATGGTTCTTGATCTGTTGGGAAGATGCGGTCGGGGTTAGTAGTCAGAACTGGCTAAGGAAGCCTCAAGTTTTTCCAATACCTGCTTCAGGATTTCTGAAACGGCTATACCCTCTCGACGGCCGAACGGTTTGGCGTCCAGCTACCGCACGAAAGAATGCGTCTTGCCTACGGCGCCGCGCTCCGATCAATGCACGTTATCTGGTGCACATCCTCCGCTACACCTTCGTACATCGTCATGCAATGCAGAATGTTCTCTTTTGTGGGCGTCGAAGAACTCGATAGAGGCGTTGGCTAGGGCTGCGGCGGTATCCTTAAATTCCTCTTTGCTGTAGCCACTCCCTCACCGACTCCGTGGTGATCGAGGCGCAGTGATACGCCAAACTGGTCATAGCCGAGATCCAGTAAGCCCCAATATTTCGCACGAGTGAGCAAGAGTGCTTTCTCTATTCCCGCCTATGCTGCCGAGGTATTCAATGCACAACGTATCGATGATCCAGGCTCTATCCGTCTGGTCTGAGTTGGAACAGGCCTACTACGGCGACAACGGCTTCGGCGGGGACACCGCGGAGATCTATGCGTATCGCCTCGCCCGTCAAACCCCTCACGTCACCTCCGAACAGAGTACGAGCTTGAAGAGGGACAACAGGTTTCAAACACTCTCAAAGAACTTATCCATGTCTTTTGCCAAACTCGGCACTGCGATGCGCAGGTCGACGGAGAAGCCTTTGAGCTTGCGCTGGCGAGACCGCTGCTCCACCGCTGCCACGTCAAAATTCGACGTGCCTAGTCGCGACGCTGCTGACTGCGTCTGAAACCCAAACATTTGCATCAGGAGGCTTCCTAGGCCGCTAACGTGTCCCTACCTTCGTTTGAGTCCTTTCGGATTACCAATCAACGCGCAAAGCTCAAAGTCCATCAATCGTACGTCGAAGGGACTAGAGGCAAGACAGAGGCGCTGTTATCCCTCGCCAAGAAACACCGTAAGGTCATAATCTTCACAAACCCTTCGCTTGTACGGTTCTCGAAATTGAGCACCTCTCCGTCGACGGACTTCACGGGTTGATCCAGAAGGTCCTGAACACTATCGCTTACACAAAAAGGCGAAGTACTTCAAAGAAGTGATCGCAACGCGTCAAGAACTCGACATCGCCGCCGAAGCGATCGAACGTGCCTTCAAACATGCTATCGAGAACCGTCCACTTGAGCTCTCGCGCGCGCAAGAAGAAGGCCCACCACGAGCCAAACTAAGCTGGCCGCAGAGTCGGCGTAAATAAGACGAGGGCTGGGAGGCATTCCCAGTCCTCGTCTTTATCTCGGTCAAGCAGGGTAATCGAGAGACTTTCTGGGAATTCGATGGTGGTCACAGTAGACTGTAATCTCGCTACTAGCCAATAACGGACTGCCGCTTCACGGGCAAAAGAACAGAAATCGTTGTTCCGGTCCGACCGGACTGACCCCGGGTCTTGAGTTGAATTCGCCCTCCGTGCTCCTGCACAATTGTGGAACTAAGCCACAAACCAACACCAGTTCCTTTCAGTTCTTTGGTCGTAAAAAAAGCATCGAAGATCCGGGGAACATTCTCTTTAGCAATGCCAACTCCGGCATCCGCTATGGTTACTCTGGCAGCCGCCTCTTCAAAATTCCTTCCGAGAAAGGCACGAGAGATCCTAAGGTGGATTGTGCCCCCCCTTTCGGAGGCGTCGATCGCGTTACGGAAAATGTTAGAAAAGACCTGACGAAGTTGAGCAGGAAACCCTTCCACACTGATGCTTGCAACCCACTCCTTCCGTACATCCAAGTTTTTTTCAGCGATTGCGCGGTTATTGAGTGCAAGAACATCTTCCATGACGCTTCTGAGATCAACCGAAATGGGGGAGGCGGACTCTCGATGGAAGGTCAGGATCTGCTTGGATATCCGGGAAACACGCGCCACTTCATCTTCCGCCGACGTGAGATATTCCGCCGCCTCTTTCGCGCCAGTCGCGGGGCTTCTCATAAGGAAAAGAAGGTTTGTAATCGCTTCCAGAGGGTTGTTGATCTCATGCGCAATCGTATGTGCCATGCGTCCCGTCGCAGCTAGACGTTCATTCATAAGCGCGGCGTGTTCTGCAAGCCGTCTTCTCGTGAGATCAGCCAGAACCAAGATACTTCCTGTGGGCTGGTCATCCAGAAATATGGGTTCTATCCTCGCTTGAACATATCGGGACCCGTGGGTAAACTCTTGGACCTTAACCTGGTCATCATGGACAAGAAGCGAAACGAGACTACCGTCAAGGAGTTCCCCGAGCACCTTGCCTTCAATGTCGGCGTAGGATAGGTCCAAAAGCTCGGCCATTGCTCGATTACAGCGCAAAACTCGTCCCGACTCGTCCAGGACGGCAACTCCTTCGCTCAAGGCATCGAATGTCGACTGCCATTGTTTCGAACGTAGTTTGGCAAGAGACTCAGCTTCATGGGTCTTGACCAAAGATCTGACGGTCGCTACAAGAACATTTGGTTCCACGGGCTGGGTTAGATATGCGTCCGCTCCGCTCTCCAAAGCGTAGACTCTGCTTTCGTTGTCGACAAAAGCAGCCGAGAGCTGCAGAACGGGGATGTGGCTCGTTCGCGGGTTCGCCTTGAGACGCCGACACACCTCGTAACCCAGAATGTCAGGCAGCTTAACATCAAGCAGAATGGCTGAGGGAATTTGCTTCGCTAACTCCAAAGCTTCGGTCCCTGTTTCCGCTTCGACCACGTCGTATCCGGCTCGCTTTAGAGCATGTGCGACGGTATAGCGATTCGCGGGCCGGTCATCTACGACAAGAATGACGTCCTTAGCCAATTTAGAGCCCAATTCCCGTCGCAATCAGAAGATCCAGCAATCCTTGAGGGCCACCCTGCTCCGTGAATGACTGCTTGGAATAGATCAAAGCGTCAGAGTTCGCTAGTGCCGTTCGATCCTGTTGAGACAATACTCGAGAAGAATGCACGATCACAGGAGTCGCTCTGGATGATGCGACGCCACGTATCTCTCTCAGAACTTCAAACCCTGTCATGTCCGGCATCGCGATGTCCAAGATGACGGCGTCAGGATTATCGCTCAAGATAAGTCTTACGGCTTCGCGCCCCCCATGAGCTTCGAGAATCCTGTAACCCGCCTTTGCCAAAGCACCGCCTACCAAATAACGCGTGACTTCATCATCATCGACAAGAAGGATTTTTTTAGACGGGCTGTCTTCAACGAGTTCCCGGACAGTATTGAGCAAGGTAAAAGGAGGGACAGGCTTAGCCAGAAACGCCGTGGCTCCGGCGTTTGTCGCAGACTGTGGATCATCGACGACGCTCACTACCAGAACCGGACCCGAGTATCCTAGGGTTCTTAGCTCTTCAATGTAGTAGAGAGAATCCTTCTCGTCGATCAAGCGGTCTAGAACCACCAACCTCGGCTTGATCTGTTTCATTGCGATGCGGGCTTCGGGAATGTTCACGACGAAAAAGGTGCGATAGTCGCTGTCTTTCAAAGCAGATTGATGAACAAAGCTAGTTTCACGGTTGTCTTCAACAAACAGTATTGCCGGACCGGATCCTTCTTCGATTTGCGACTGCAATTGCGCTTGGGGCTGCGATTGACCGAAGTACGCCGGAATTCTCAGTGT
Organism: uncultured Edaphobacter sp.; assembly: GCA_964658525.1. Lineage (GTDB taxonomy): Bacteria > Acidobacteriota > Terriglobia > Terriglobales > Acidobacteriaceae > Edaphobacter. Next base: position 4,524 of record CAZZZG010000014.1, on the reverse strand, counting down.
GAAGGTGGAGCCTTGGCCCAACGTACTTTCGACATCTAATGTTCCGCCCAAAAGCCCGGCTAGCCTCCTCGAGAGTGGCAAACCCAGCCCAGTACCTTTGACCTGGCTTTGGAGTTCGCCTTCGATCTGAACGAATTCTTCAAAAATTCGGCCGAGATTGTCACCTGAAATACCGATGCCCGTATCAGCGACGCGAAATACTATCCAACCTTCAGCAGTGTGCTCCGCAGTCACATGGATATGGCCTTTGCGGGTGAATTTGAGCGCGTTGGAAATGAGATTGCGTAATACCTGAGAAACCTTGCCTTCGTCCGTAAATAACGTCGGCATGTCGGGATGGGATTCAAAAATGAGGTCAAGACTATTGCCCGCTAACAGGGGTTTCAGCATACCTCGCAAGGCGCCAAAAAACTCGCTTACTTCAAACTGTCTCGGCTTCACATCAACCTTGCCCGCCTCAACCTTTGCAAGGTCGAGGAGGTCGTTGACCAACTCAGACAAGTCTGCGGCGGATCGCTGAATGAACGTCACCTGCTTCTCTTGCTCGGCCGACAGTTCACCATCCGTACGACCGATCAATAAACGGCTCAACGAGGAGATGGAGTTGAGTGGCGTTCTAAATTCGTGGGAAAGATTGGAAAGGAAACTCGTCTTGAGATCGGAAACCCGGCGCAGATCGTCCGCGTGCTGCTCAAGTTCGGCATAAAGAGCGACCACACCGCGATTAGTGTCTTCCAGTTCCTGATTCAGATCCGTAAGCTGCTCTTGTTTTTCCTTGAGTTCCGCCAACGTCTTTAACAACTCCTGGTTCTGGCGCTCAATCTCATCGAAGGGATCGATGGCGTTGCCGCCGGCGAGCCTCGTCGAGATGCTTTTGACACGAGACGGAGTCACCTCGGCGGCAATAACGGGAAGCTCTTTACCACACTCGACCTCCGTGCCGATATCGGTCGAGGCTATGTGAAAATGATCCATTAGTCGCTTGGTACCGATCAAACCCATACCCAAGCCAGTTTTCGAGATATATCGGCCATCAAGAATCTCGGCGAGATTCGGTATCCCGCGTCCCTTGTCCACCACTGAAATGACGAAGACCTGCGGTTTTGATGCGGTCACGGAAAACGCGACCACACCGCCTTCGGCATAACGAAAAGCATTCCGCGCAAGCTCCGACGCAGCGGTTGCCACACGAATTTGATCCTGATGCTCAAATCCCAGTTCGGCAGCGATATCGCGTGCGCGCTGACGCGCATGCACAACATGTCTGTCGTGCCGCAAAGGAATCGTTAGGAGAGGGAATTCATAGCGATTTTCCATGGTCAAATGCGGGTGATGAGTATTGTGACATCATCACGCTTCCTGCAAAAGTCCCTATAAAGAACGCCAGCAATAAGAGCTGGATGACGCCCAGATAGCCCGGGAAATTGATCAAAGTTCCATCGGGTTGCCAGGCCGTCGGAGTGCATAATGAGCGAGGAATCCTTGTCCCATGGGTAGGCAAACTGCTGAATCCGACCGATTGTATGACCCAGAGTACCGTTCATCGAAACCATGCTCCGGGTTTTTGAGCCTTGAAGAATCGCTCCTGAAATGTTGCCGACACCCGCGTAGTTCAGCACGCCCTTGGTTTGGTCAATCTCAGCGATTGAGACTGCAGCCCCGCGAGTTTTAGTTAGAGCACCATGAGCGTCCGCCAGGATATGGGCTGGGGAAAAGTGGGCCGATTCTACGAAAATGCGGATCGCTTCCGCCGCCGCCTCCGCGGCGGACGGGCCATGACCTAAACCATCCGCGACTATGTAGATGCTTCGGCCAGGACTATAGACTGCATGCCACGCGTCGCCGCAGGCCGTCTCCCCGGTGATCGGCAATGACACTGCCCCCAGAGCATAATCCTTAGCAACAGCGTCAGGGGCGGTTGACTCCGGAACGATCCGCGCAAATAGGGCAGTTCCATTTCCGGGGGACGAATAAATCTGGAACGCAGAGGAAAGACGAGACATCGCGCCCAGACCTTGCCCTGGCGTCCCGGCAGTGGAGAATCCGTCCTCGAGAGAACGCCCTATATCCGCAATGCCCTTCCCACGATCGAGCGCGAGCACGTCGATTCCGCTCTCCCCTTGGAAACGCCATGGATTTAACACGATTTCGCCTTGCTGGGCGTGGGTGGCGATATTTCCGGCAGCTTCCGTGACAACGATTCCGAGTTGGCCTTGCCTCAATTCACTGAATCCCATGGCGCTCGCCATCGCGACCGCTTTGCGGCGCGCATGGCCAACCTGGCTTGAGTCGCTGGAGGTTATCGGCAGCGCGATGCCCGTCATTCTTCTCATTTCCATCGGGTCACAGTGACGGTAGTTCCTTCCCCGGGAACTGTCTGGATGTCGAATTCGTTCATAAGCCGTTTACTGCCGCCAAGCCCTAATCCCATGCCGTGCTTGCTTGTGTATCCGTCGGTAAGAGCTTGCCTGATGTCAAGGATCCCGGGCCCCTTGTCCGAGAAGCTCAAACGGATGCCCTTGCGGGCTCCTTCAACGACTTCCGCAATTTCCAGCTCCCCGCCGCCACCGTGTTCCAGAGTGTTGCGACCCAGTTCGCTGGCCGCGGTAACAACTTTCGTCAGATCCACGAGACTGAATTTTAGATCGGTAGCCCACACGCGGACCCGCTGTCTCACAAACACCACATCAGAGGAGTTCTTGATGGGGAGCTTCTCAGTTTTACTCACTGTCCCCGTCATAATCCTCGCTATCTCCGTAGGCTGTCGCTGTCTCATGGAGATACTGCATGCCCGACTCAACGTTCAGCGCCGTTCGAATACCGGGTAAAGACATCCCCAACTCCACAAGCGTGATGGCTACAGCCGGCTGCATGCCAACGACCACAGTCTGTGCATCCAGGACTCTCGCCATGGATGCAATGTTCGCCAGGGTTCGCCCAATGAAAGAGTCAACGATCTCGAGCGAGGAAATGTCGATCAGGACGCCCTTAGCGCCGACATCTGCGATCTTCGCTGTCAAATCATCCTGCAGCGTAAGTGCGAGCTTGTCGTGCATATCGACTTGGATCGTGACAAGAAGAAAATTACCCATACGCAAGATCGGAATTCGTTCCATTACAGCTCCCGCGCGCCGGATTGTGGCGAAACGTTCACCTTGGCGACCCGCGTCACTGCCCGACCGCTGCGGTTCAATGCCAATTTGAAGGCGTCGGATAACTTGGCTTTGGTAATTACATCCTCAAGATTGATTCCGAGGTGCACAATGGTCTGCGCTATCTGCGGTCGGATTCCACTCAAAATACACTCGGCGCCCATCAAACGCGCAGCCGTAATCGTTTTCAGCAAATGCTGCGCAACGAGTGTATCCACGGTGGGTACTCCCGTAATGTCAATGATCGCGAATCGCGAGTTCGTTTGAACGATTGCCTGCAACAGCGACTCCATTACAACCTGCGTTCGTGCGCTGTCCAATGTGCCGATGAGCGGAAGTGCAACAATTCCATCCCAGAGCGTTACGACCGGAGTGGAAAGCTCGAGCATCTCTTCCTGTTGACGCGTAATAACTTGGTCGCGACCATGAATGAAACTATCTGTCGTGTGCAGCGCAAGCTTATCGATGAAGTCGCCGATCGCTGTGATCTCCGCATAGAGCTGGTCGGCGCTCTCTCCCTTTTGCTCGCGGGCGATATTGAATAAGGGAGCTTTGAGCGAGAGCACAAACAAAGCTGTTTCGGACGGAGTGAACCCCTGGACCGCGCGAGAGGCGGAGAGGGTCGCCAGAAGATCCCTTAGGGGCTGCCAAGCCGTGATGTTGGGATCGTCAAGTGATGCATCCGGCGGTGCGGCACACAGGGTCGATAGAACCTCCGCTGCTTGTGACTTGAGCTCCCGCTCGTCGATCAAATCGCGTCTACGAATTCCGCCTTTGATCCCCTGTAACCAACCATCGAGGACGGTGTCCTGCTTCTTTCGAACTGCGTCCAATACCTTTGCCATTCCTGCCCCAATCCTGCTGATAGTTAAACCGCGTTTAAACCGTTTTGATTGTACAAGATAATTACAAAATCGCTGCCGGAAGGCGAAAATGAAGGCCAAATGGCGAAAAGTGATTTTTCGTTTAATGAGGTCCTTGCCAACAGCAGCGAAGTCGTCAAAGATGAGTTGCCGATTGGTTTTGAGACCGGCATCATGCCACGCAGGGCCGAACTCACCTCCGCCACGAATGTTTGCCACAACGTAGATCCCTCCTCTCTCGAGCCATAGCTTACCGATCTTTCCGTTGTAGCCCGGAGTTTGCGAAGACTGAAATCCACCGTAGGCATATAAGAGCGTTGGATTGGAGCCGTCGTACCGGACATCTTTGCGATGGACCGTAAAATAAGGAATTTTGGTGCCGTCAGTTGAGGACGTCTCCATTTGCTCCACAACAAGATCAGTAGCGTTGAATTGTGACGGTGAAGTCTTTACCGTCCTTAGGCTGGCGGTCCTTATGTCTCCAAGTAAAAGGGTGGTAGGAGTGGTGA
>CAZZZG010000013.1:0-62442 GCA_964658525.1 uncultured Edaphobacter sp. | reverse complement strand
CCTCGTCGTCGTCCTCGTCCTCTTCTTCGTCGTCATCATCATCCTCGAACTCATCGTCGTCGTCTTCGACAGCTTTTTTCGCGACGCTGAGGGATTCAGACGTGGCGTAACCTAGAGGGGAGTCGAGCGAGCTGTATTCAAAGGCGGCAATGAAATCCGTACCCAGGGGGAAAAAGGTTGCGTTGAAGTCGAAGGTTAGGGTCTCAAGTGCCATAAAAATCTCCTGTTGAAAATGTGTACTGGGATAGGATGCAGCAGATTGAAAAAAGTGAGTGTGAAAATTCACTTTTCTCCGAATTGAACGATTAGCGGAATCTGACGCTTTTCCTGATACATGCGTTGGTCCGCGAGGCGGCGCAGAAATACCTCGTCGGTCGTGTCGTCAGGGTAGACGGCGACGCCGATGCTTCCGCTCACCGTAACCACGTTGCCGTTGATCTGCACAGGCTTGCTGAGTGCCGCGGAGAGTCGCTCTAAGCAGTTGTCCGCGAGATGATCTACCGGTTCATTGACAGGCAGATCCGTAACAATCACGATAAATTCGTCCCCCCCAAGTCGGGCAAGCGTATCCGGCGCTCGGATAGCGGACCGAAGGTTGTGCGCAACGCGCTGCAACAACTCGTCGCCCGCATCATGTCCGTAAGAGTCGTTAATCTGCTTGAATCCGTTGAGATCGAGCATGAGCAACGCGGTACGGGTATGGTTACGCTCCGACCGCCTCAGCGCGTCCACCAGGAGATCCTCAAACCGCCGGCGATTCGGCAGGCCCGTCAGATGGTCATGGAACGCATACCATTCGTTGCTCGAAACCTGGTGTTCCAACATCACGAGCAGCATGCCGATCGTCACCAGAAACTTCTGCATGTCCCATATCTGCGAAGCAATATCGATGTACTGCGGGCGGTTGGTAACCCATGAATGTAGTAGAAAAACCAAAGCCCACAAGGTAAAACCAAGAACGACCGCAACCTTGCCGAGGCTCTGGCTGGGCAGGCTGAGTTGAAAGGCGATAGCAGTCGCGAGGTAGATGGCGAAGAGCGGGATATATGCCGTGTCGCGATACATGCCGTTCGAGGCAAAAAACCAGGCCGAGCCCCAGACACAGATCTGTGCTGCAACAATCCACCAGGCGCCCCCCAACTTCCAGGTGCGGGCAAGCAAAAACGGGCTGACTGCTCCGGCCAGAAGGCCGCAAACGATGAAGACGCGGTAGATACCCGGCGTCCTGACATCAAAGCCGTACGTGGTGAGAATCGCAAAGAGCGGCGGGGCATTCAGAAACAGGTAGTAAAGGGTCTGTCTGCGCGGAAAGAGAGCCTTCGCGGCAGCCCACAGAAAGATCCCTCCAGCTGCAAGATACGCATCCAGCGCGACGACATGCGAACTAAGGTGCCATGGCCCCCTGGGCGAATAAAAAGCGTGAGCAATCGCCTCAAGAAAGATGAATAGTAGGCCACTGATCCAAAGATCGACCCTCTCCTGCGGATGGCGTTTGCGCAGAAAGTAAAGGATCGTGAGAAGCGTTGCCATCGCGGCGAGGTCAGGAGTCAGTCGGTAGTTCATCTGTCTTTCATGCGGACTTTGTCGCCGCTATCAGTCCAAAGAATTATGTGTCAGCTGGGAGCAAGTAGTTCAGTATGGAACATTACCGTTAACAAGCTGCAAAAGGTAGCCTTATCAGGCTTCGGAGAAGGGTTTGAGCTGCTTCTCCGCGGGCGGGGTGGTCAGCAGGCTGACAATCACCAGGCACAGCAACGAGGCCAGTAGCGCCGGAAGAATGGCGTCGCGCTCGCTGATGACCGCCGGAAGGTGGGAGTGAACCAACCCCGTATCCCAGAAGACGGTAACGAAGGTGCCGACCGCAATGCTGGCCACAGCCCCTGCGGCCGTCGCGCGTCTCCAGTAAAAAGTGGCAAGGATAACTGGAGTCAGGGCAGCACCGTAAATCGTGTAAGCGTAAAGCGACTTCTTCAGCACTGATTCGATATGGAGCGACTGATAGAGCGCCCACAGCCCAAGCAGAACGACCATAAGACGAGAGACCGCAAGGGTTTTCTTATTGGACGCCTCCGGATTGATATAGCGGAGGTAGATATCGTTGACAAGATTGGTCGACGGAGAGAACAGCCAGTTGTTCGCCGTTGAAATAATCTTTGCGAAGATAGCTCCCATCAACAACGCGCCCAACAGTCGAAGCGGCCCCGAACCAGAAAAACCGTGTAGCCCAAGGTAAGCAAGAATCTCCCGAGGTCGCGCCTGGACCTCTCCGCTAGGAAACAGACTCGACCCCGTGACCGCGAGCGCCACGATAACGGTCTCGAGAATTACCGTGCCGATGATCCATCCAACCACCGCACGCGTGGCGTCCTTCTCGGATTTGGCCGAGAAAAATTTCTGATACATCGACTGATTCCCGAGCAACAGCAGGCAGGTCGGAAGAAAGAGCTCCAGACATCGAATGTGCGACAAATCACCGAAGACCTGAAAGTGGGTAGCAGGAAGGCTCGCATGAATCGCAGGCCATCCTCCCGCACGGTGAGCAAGAATGGGCAAAGCGATGATCATTGTGAAGGTAGCAAGTAGCCCAATCGCCACGTCCATATAGGCAACAGAGGCCATCCCCGCGATGGCGGTAAAAACGATGACGAACGCGGCAATAATATATTTGCCGAAGTCGGGCGTAATAAGGTCCGGAAAAATCAGATGGAGAATGTCGCCGCCACCGACAAACTGGTAGCTGGTCACAGCGGTGTAGCAGAAAAGAATCGCGATGACGCCAAGGATGCGGGCCGCTTGGTTATAGCGAACCTCCAACAGATCCGGAATGGTGAACTGCGCGAACTTTCTCGCACGCGGCGCGATGAAATAAATCAGCAGCAGCCCAGCCCAGCCGCCGCCTCCCTGCCACAGCGCCGCAAAGCCGTGCTTATACGCATTCTCAGCACCGCCAAGCAGCGAGCCCGAGCCGATCCAACTCGACAGCAGCGTGAAGACCAGAACGAAGGCAGGCAGCGAGCGCCCTGCCACAAGGTAATCGGCCTTGGTCTTCACCTTGCCAAGACGAGTCAGCGATACCGTAAGCAGGGTGACAACAATAGCCGAAAGAACAATCGCGTAAAGATTCATTTGGTAGGGTCAAGTGTACTGTCTGCGGACCTATTTCAACACCGGCCGTCTCGTAGCGAAACACGAAGCAGCCGGAACTCTGAGATGGCGAACCTCCCTACCAGACCTTGCACGTTGGCGCATGCACCATCGGCTGCCCCGCCTTACAACTAAACGCCTTCTGGAACTCCGGCAGATTCGAAACGACACCATTGATGCGCGCATAACCCGGCGAGTGTGGATCCGTTATTGCCCGAACCCGCAGAACCTCGGGACGCTCATTTTCGCATGCCCACTGCGCCATTCCGACGAAGAATCGCTGATCCGGTGTAAACCCATCCACACTCCCCAGTTGCTGCCCTGCCGTCTGTTTCTTCCACGCAATATAAGCGAGCAGGGTCCCACCCAGGTCGGCCACGTCCTCGCCGCTGGTCAGCTTCGAGTTGATATGAATATCGTCGACAACAACGTACTGTGCATATTGATCCCGAACACAGTTGATTCGATCCTCGAACCCCTTTGCGTCGGCAGCTGTCCACCAGTCGCGAAGATTCCCCTTATCATCAAACTGCCTTCCTTCATCATCGAAGGCGTGCGTCAGCTCATGGCCAATCGTCGCTCCGGTGTTTCCATAGTTCGGCGCATCATCCAGCTTCGTATCATAGAGCGGCGGCTGTAGAACGCCCGCAGGAAAGTTGATGTCGTTCATCTGCGGATTGAAGTAAGCATTGACCGTTGGCGGCGTCATACCCCACTCGTTCAGATCGACGGGCTTGCCCAGCTTATGCCACTCACGAGCGTCTTCAAAACGGGACGAGCGCGAAACATCGCCAAAGTAGTCGTCAGGTTTAATCTCAAGTGCGGTGTAATCCCGCCATTGATTCGGGTAGCCGATCTTATTCCGAATCACTTTCAGCTTCCGCAGCGCCTCCTGCTTAGTGGCTGGGCTCATCCAGTCGAGATTTTCGATCTCCTCCTTCATAGCGGTCTCAATCTGCTCTGTCATCAGCTGGGTCTTAGCCTTTGTATCGGCAGAGAAGGTGCGCTTGACGAACTCCTGACCAAGCGCTTCGCCCAAATCCCGATCCACTCCACGAGTACAGGTCTTCCAGCGCGGAGGCATCGCAGGAATACCCCGCAATGTCGTCGAATAAAAATCAAAATCGGCCTGCGCCAAAGGGTGCGCAAGGTATGGCGCCGCGGCCGTCAGAAGATGAAATCGTAGATAACCACGCAGAGCATCCACAGGTTCAGTCGAAAGCTCCACCTGAACCGCCTTCATGAACTCCGGCTGCGACACATTAAGCTTTACGGTCCCAGGTGCCCCCTGAGTCTCGAAGTAGTGTGGCCAATCGAGGGCAGGCGCTATCTTGCTGAGCTCCGCGATCGTCATCATGTGATAGATCTTATGCGGATCGCGCCGATCCACCCTCGAAAGCGAAGCTTTGGCCAACGCGGTTTCAATCCGAAGAGTCGCATCTGCATCCAGTTTTGCCTGCGCGGCAGACTCCCCGCCCAGCGTCAGCAACTTCTGAATATAAGTGACATATTGCTCGCGAAGCTTGACGCTCTTGTCGTCAGTTTTCAGATAATAGTCACGATCAGGCAAGCCAAGTCCACCCGCTCCAACCGCCACGATCTCGAGCGAAGAATCAATCGCATCCTGATCCGTACTCGAATCGAAGAAAAAGGTCCCCTCATAGTCATGATGTAACGAGCTGATCGCCGCGATCAGCTCCGGCCGGGTCTTCAGAGCATCGATGCGCGCCAGACCAGGCAACGCCGGCTTGACTCCAAGCGCATCAATCGCCGCCGTATTCATGCACGCAGCAAAATAGTCGCCAACCTTCTGTTGCACTGCGTCACGATTTGTCGCCTTCGCATCCGCCTCTAGAATGCCCCAGAGAAACTGTTCATTGTCGTTGCCCAGCTTGGCATAGACGCTCCAGCCAGACTGGTCGGCAGGAATTGGATTCTTCTTCTGCCAGCCCCCGCACGTGAACTTGTAAAAATCGACACATGGGTCGACCGAGCGATCCATGCTCGAAAGATCAAGCGACGGCGAATAGCGCATCGATTGAAGTGGCTGAGCCGCTTCTTGTGCGGGAAGGCGCATCACGACAAGGCAGAGTGCAGTGGCCGCCAGGGCGACCGGAAGCTTCGAAAGCATGAGTTCTCCTGTGTGCACCATCCTATCCGTAAAAACGCCCGCAAAGCACGCCGGTCCATTCCAAAGGTTGGTCTGCCAAGATTAGACTGGTTGCGGTTACAACATAGCAAGCGCAAAGGCGGAATGATGGCTGGTTTTTGGAATAAGTGTGCCGGAGTAGCTCTGGCAACAACCGTAGGCAGTTTGATGGTAGGGGCGCAGACCGCGCCAATCACACTCAGTGTTGATCTCACCGATGCTCCCCGCAAGATCCTCCACGCAACCGAGGTCATGCCTGTGTCAGCCGGCCCCCTGACCCTCGTCTACCCCAAGTGGATTCCTGGAGAGCACGGGCCAACCGGCCCCATCGATAACATGGCCGGCTTCATCATCACTGCAAACGGCCAGCCCATCAAATGGGAGCGCGACAAGGTGGATATGTTCGCCTACCACATCACCGTTCCGCAGGGCGTCACGCAGTTAGAGATGAAGATCGACTTCCTCGCAACCTCCGGCACCTCTGGATTCACTGCAGGTGGTTCGACCAGCGAAAATCTCGCCCTTCTCAGTTGGAACACCCTTCTGGTCTACCCCGCCGATACCGACGCAACCAAAGTCATGTTCACTCCCTCTGTAAAGTTGCCAGTCGGGTGGAACTTTGGAACAGCACTGGACAAAGATGGCGGCTCCGGCCAAACATCAACCTTCAAAACCCTGAGCCTCGAGCAACTGGTCGACTCCCCCGTCCTCGCCGGTCGATACTTCCGCGAGATTCCCCTCGCTCCCGAGATTTCGCCGAAGCACTATCTCGACCTGGCCGCCGACGGACCTGAACAACTGGATCTGTCGAAAGAACACATCGCCGACTTCGACAAGCTCGTTCGTGAAACCGGCGTTCTCTATAAGTCGCGTCACTACGGCTCTTATCACTTCCTCGTCACGCTCAGCGACGAGGTCGCGCACTTCGGCCTGGAGCATCATCAGTCCAGCGACGACCGCGTGCCAGCCACGACCTTCACCGACGATCGCGAGTTTGTGCTCGATGGCCTGCTGCTTCCCCACGAGTTCACTCACAGCTGGAACGGTAAATACCGTCGCCCCGCCGGCCTCGCCACCAGCAACTATCAGAAGCCGATGGAGGGCGACCTCCTCTGGGTATACGAAGGTTTGACCGAATACCTCGGCGATGTGCTCGCCGCACGTTGCGGCATCTGGACAGCCGAGCAGTATAAACAGCGTCTCTCCACCATCGCAGCGGAGTACAACAACCGTCCCGGCCGCACCTGGCGCGATATTCAGGACACCGCGACCTCAGCGCAGATGTTCTATTCCAGTGGCATAGGATGGGACAACTGGCGCCTCAACGTGGATTACTACGACGAAGGCGAACTTCTCTGGCTCGACGTCGACACGACGATTCGCAAGATGACCAACGGCAAAAAATCCATCGACGATTTCGTCGCAAAGTTTCACGGCCTCGGTGGCGACACAGGACCAAAGGTCGTTCCCTACACCTTCGATGACGTTGTTGCTGTACTCAACGAGGTCACACCCAACGACTGGGCCACCTTCCTCCGCTCACGCCTCGATTCACACTCCTCTCAGCCGCCCATGGGAGGTATCGAAAACGGTGGCTACAAGCTGACCTACACAGATAAGCCAAACTCCTGGAGTACACTCGAAGACCAGCAGACGGAAAGCTTCGACTTCTGGTATTCCATCGGCTTCCACGCGAATAAGGCCGGCAACATATCAGACGTCCTCAAGGGCGGAGTCTCCGACAAAGCCGGTATCGGTCCGGGAATGAAGATCCTGGCGGTAAACGGTCGCGCCTACACCCCCGATGTGCTTAAGGCCGCAATTCACGACGCCAAAGACTCAGGTCCTGCCGTCGAGCTCATCATCTTGAACACTGGCTACTACAAAGTAGTGAAACTGGACTATCACGATGGCGAACGCTACCCACTTCTCGAGCGCGTCTCCTCCGTGCCCGATCGCTTGAATGACATCCTGAAGCCCGCAGCGAAGTAAGCTCAGGCCGCAGGCTTAGGAGCAGATTCAGCGCCTGAGGAATCTGCAGCAGAAACCAGCGTTTGACTAACCGGAGCCGCCGCTGCAGCAAGGCTGTTCTGCTCGAGAACGAGCAGACGCTTCGCTGCAGCGGCGGCTTCTATTTCGCTGTTGATCTCAGCCCCCAGCAGCAGCATAAGACCCGTCAAATAAAACCACGTCAGCAAAATGATGACAGCGCCTAAAGAACCATACGTCACAGAATAATTGTCGAAGTAGTGAACGTAGAGCCGAAGTCCAAGCGATGTGATGAGCCATCCCACGATCCCAACAGCCGCACCCGGCGTAAGCCAATGCCACTGACTCCGCTTTACATCCGGCGCGAAATAATAGATAACAGCAAAAAACAGCGACAAAAGAATTACGGCAAACAGCCATCCCAACAAGCGAGCCACAAGTGCCACGAGCGCAGCCAAAAAGTGGTCGTAGATATGCACATGAGCAAGGCGAGCAAAAAAGTCGCCCCCCAACAGTGAGGCCAGCATCAGCGTTACCAGCCCCATCAAAAGTATGGTCACGCCAATCGCGGAAAATCGAGCTGCAAAGTAAGAGCGAGTCTCCTTGACCTTATAAACCACATTCAGCGAGTCCTGGATCGCAGAAAACCCCACCGAAGCACTCCACACCGCCGCGGCCAAACCAAAGGTAAGCTTGCCGCCCGTAGCCGCAGCAGTTGTCTGGTTGAAGGTCTCCAGCACCGTCCCCATAGCATCATGCGGGATAACAATTGAAAGATAGCCCAGGAGTGAGTAATAGATATGCGATGCCGAGCGAGCGGCCAATCCAAGCAGCGACGTCGCCGTAAACAAGCTGGGAAACAACGCGAAGATAAAGTAGAAACCAAGTTCGGCGGCACGCCCCACCAGATTGTCATCCAGAAAAGATCTCCAGGTGTGCTTCGCCACGGCCCGAACCGGTATGCCTTCAAAATTCCAAAGAGATTGAAGCGGCGAACGCGACACAAGATCCCATATACGCCGTTGAACTCGCACGCCATGAGCGGGATCGAGGATGGGATCGACGGAAGAGATGGCGGCGCTCCCTCTGCTCGCTGGTTCCCGCGCTAATTCACTCTCTCGAGGAGCTCCAGCAGGCCTTCTTGCAAGGTAGATGCCACTCCAGCCAAAATAGAAACCCATAACAAACTCGTTTTCCACCGGGTTGTGATGCATAACATCGCGATGGAGCATCCAATTTATTGGTGATATGAATGCAGAGAACGTGGCGAGGCAGACCATTCGCAGTTAGAAAGATGGAACAGCTCTGGCGGTTGGTGCGCGAGAGTCACGAGCAACCAATGACGGGGGTCTCCCGGCCCGTCGAACTGGTAGACCGCGATGAGCTTGGAGTCACTTTCATCGGTCACTCCTCGTTTCTCCTGCAGGTTCATGGGCGAAAGCTACTCGTAGACCCCGTTTTCTCAAAACGCCTGGTGGTCCTCCGCCGTCAACGGCGTCCTGGCATCACAGTCGAAGCGCTACCAGCCATCGACGTAGTCCTTCTCACCCACGCCCACATGGACCACCTCGATATGGCGTCCCTTCGCCGCGTCATCCGCGCCACCCGAAAGCTCACCGGCCAGACTCCCGAAGTCGTGGTGCCGCGCGGCGTAGAGGATCTCGTGGAACGCCTTGGCTTCTCGCGGATTCACGGCCTGGCATGGTGGGAACGGATTGAAATCCAGGGCCTCACCATCACCATGACTCCTTGCAAGCACTGGGGCGCAAGAATGTTTCGTGACACCCATCGCGGCTACGGCGGATACGTCATACAGGGCGGCGGCCAGTCGGTCTACCACTCTGGCGATACTGCCTACTTCGACGGCTTCCGCGAGATCGGCGCAAAACTCAAGCCCGAAGTCGCCCTCCTGCCCATAGGGGCCTATTTTCCAGACTCCTACCGCTCCGTGCACACCAGCCCGGAAGAGGCTGTGCGCGCCTTCGTCGAAGTTGGTGCCGAGCAAATGGTGCCGATGCACTATGGAACCTTCCGCCTGGGCCGCGAACCGATGGAAGAGCCCGTTCAACGCCTCGAAGCGGAGGCACAAAGACTCGGAATTAACCGAAAAATAAAAATTCTCGGCGAAGGCGAGACGATGCACCTTCACGCGGCGACCAGCATCCGATAGGGTATGACAACTTCAACCGTAAACGCGAAAGCAAGCGGAACATTTACGATTGGCGGAGATCTCACCGTCAATCGCATGGGATATGGGGCGATGCGGATCACCGGCGACGGGATCTGGGGCGAGCCCAAAGATATCGAAGCCGCAAAGAAAGTTCTGCGGCACGTCGTCGAACTCGGCATAAACTTCATCGACACCGCCGACGCCTACGGACCTGATGTAAGCGAACAACTCATCGGCGAGGCATTAGCCCCCTACACAAAGGGCGTCGTCATCGCAACTAAAGGAGGGCTCACACGCCAGGGTCCAAACCGGTGGCTACCCGTAGGCCGCCCCGAGTATTTGACCCAACAGGTCGAGATGAGTCTGCGCCGACTGAAAGTAGAACGGATCGACCTGTGGCAACTACACCGCATCGATCCAAAAGTTCCCGTCGAAGAATCCCTCGGCGCAATCAAAAAGCTCCAGGAACAGGGCAAGATCAGGCACATAGGATTGAGCGAGGTAAAGCCTCACGAAATCGACCAGGCTCGCAAAGTAGTGGAGATCGTGAGCGTACAGAATCAATACAACATCGGCGATCGTCAGCACGAAGATGTCGTTGACTACTGCGCCAAACATAAGCTCGCCTTCATCCCTTGGTTCCCCGTAGCAGCCGGCAAGCTCGCCCAACCAGGCGGCAAACTCGACTCCGCTGCCAAGAAACACCAGGCAACCGTCTCGCAACTCTCGCTCGCGTGGTTGCTCCACCGCTCCCCGGTGATGCTGCCTATCCCTGGAACGACCTCGGTAAAGCACCTCGAAGAAAACGTAGCCGCAGCCGACGTCAAGCTATCAGCAGCCGAGTGGAAAGAGATCGAAGACTCCGCGAAATAACCACTAAACTAATGTTTCGAGAAAGAGCCGCGAAATCGCGGCTCTTTTCTTTGGCGAATTAGGTCTTGGGCGAGCTCATATCCAACGGTTTGGTTGTAAGAACCCCCGTGCGTTCCTCCTGAGCATTCCAGCCAGGAAGCTCCTGGGAGCCAGTAATCAAACGCGCTCCATCTTTGAACGTTAGATACGTCCACGCCCACTGGCGGAAGACGGCGAGCCGATTCCGAAAGCCGATAAGAAAAAAGATGTGCACCACCAGCCATGTCATCCACGCAGGAAAACCGCTCCAATGTGCTTTAAAAGGCCACTCGATCTTGGCCACCGCTGCCTTGCGTCCGATCGTCGCCATATCGCCTTTGTCAAAGTAACGAAACTCTTCATCCTTACCGCTCCCGTCACTCCCTGAGGCGGCAGCGACCAACCGGCCTATACGTTTCGCAGCATAGGTTCCCATCTGCATGGCAGGCTGAGCCACACCCGGCACCTGCTTGCCATCCTGCTCGAAGTGCGCAAGATCCCCGCAGATAAAGATCTCCGGATGCCCCGGAGGATTAAGATGCCCATCGACAATCACCGCACCACGTCTATCTGTTTCGCCGCCGAGCATCTTGCCAAGCGGCGAGGCCTGCACTCCTGCCGCCCACAGCGTAACCACCGCATCGATACGTTCCGCCCCCACCATCACGTAACCCGGCTGAACATCACTCACCTGAGCGCCGGTCCGAACCATCACCCCAAGCTGGGCAAGCTGTTCAATCGCCTTCTGTTGCAGATCCTTCGGATACGCAGCCAAAATACTCGAGCCGCCCTCCAAAATAAGAACCTTCGCCATCGAAGGGTCGATATGGCGAAAATCGTGCGACATGTACAGTCGCGCAATGTCGCTGATAGCCCCCGCAAGCTCGACCCCCGTCGGCCCCCCGCCGATAATCACGAAGTTCAGCGCAGGATGAGTCCCGGTCTCCATCATCTGTCGCTCTGCGAGTTCGAAGGCGAGCAAAACCCGCCGGCGAATCTCCGTCGCATCTTCGATAGTTTTCAGCCCGGGTGCAAGCTTAGCCCACTCGTCCTTGCCAAAATAAGAGTGCGTCGACCCCGTCGCGACAATCAGGTAGTCGTACTCGAGCTCCACACCTGTCTTCAGATGTACGCGCCTCTGCGCCACATCGAGTCCCACCGCCTCATCCATCAGCACGTCGACATTCGGATGATTGCGTACAAGCGCACGGATCGGCTGTGCAATATCGGCCGGAGAAAGAACCGCGAGCGCCACCTGATAGAGCAACGGCTGAAACAAGTAATAGTTTCTGCGATCCACCAGCGTAACGTCGACTGGAAGTTTCCCCAGACCCGTCACCGCATTGATGCCACCAAAGCCCCCACCCAGAATGACGACCCGCTTCCGTACAGGTCCGCTTCCTGCTGTCGCCGCTGCCACCATCGTTCAGGCTCCTCAAGTTACTTGTCTCTTATCTGATGCTGAATCAAGCCGTTCGGCTTTGTCCGGAGCAACACTGCCTGATTCGACGGTCTTCTTGCCGAGGAGTTACAGAGAAGTCTGACTCATCCACCAAACAAAATTAGGGCTGCTTTTGCAGCGCAAGAGAAATAAATCCCTGCGTCCCCGTAGCCGCAGCAAAATTCGTCGTTTCGGCGATGCCAGAAATCTGCTCTGGTGCGATCGTCAAGAGACCATTCGCATCGGAAACAGCCGAAGACTGCGACGACGCCAGAACAGGAGGGATAGGGCAACGCCCCCGATCCGGGCAGGCCGCCTCCCAGGCATCTACAGTCTGATAGATCTGAACGACCGCGCCGGCAACCGGATGAGATGCCGTATCCGTCACCTGCAACACCACCGGCACGAGCGTACCCGTCGCAGAAACGACCTGGCCGGCTCCGCTCACCGCGATCAGACGCAGGTTTGCGAGGTCGACACCCTGCGTCGTAAACGAAGCACAGGTGCTCGTCCAGGCGCAGCCAGAAAGGACAGCTTGTCCTCCCGCCGTCAACGGACCAGCCGTCGCAACAGTCTGCGCTATCCCCTGCGAGTTGACCTGAGAATTCGTAGGCGACGCTGTAATCGTCCCCGAAATCGTCTGCCACCCAACCGTCTGCCCTATCGTCGAAGCGAAATTATCGGCAACGCTAAGCTGCGGACTCCATTCCACAGCCGCACCCTCCACAATGTATTCGGTCGCCTGAATCGCCGTCGCGGTTTGGACGCGCGGAGCCGCCGTGAACGACGCAACCGCCTTGCCATCCATCCCAGTCGCCTGCAGCGTGACCCCGCCCGCGCTCATCGGTGTAACCAGCGTCGAGGCGATACCATTCGCACCTGTACTCACGGTACAACTAGACCCTCCACAAGCAGAAAATCGCACCGAGCCACTCGTCGCGGTAAACGTCACAGCCTCGCCCACGACCGGAGTCACCCCATCCCCATTCAGCACCTGCACGGCAAACGGCGTTGCTGCAGGTTGCGAAAGCTGCACCAGACCCGATGGTGCACTCACAAGGCTAAGCACAGGCACCGGTGCAGCATAACTCAGCGACTGTGTCATCACGGTGGTTCCACCGGTAGACAGATCCGTAACTGCAACATCGGCAACCAGCGCCGTGCTCGAGCCCAGTGCGTGAATCGAAGGCACCGTAGCGACAATCGCGTTTGCAGTCCAACTGGAAACTGTGGCGGCAATACCATTAACGGTCACCGCATTCCCCGTACGAAATCCCATTCCGCTGATCGTAATCGTACCGCCCGCAGCGCTCACCGTTGCAGGACTCAGCGAATCCGCATAAAGTACGCGTGCCTGGTAGTTGTAGTCCGGGCGCCCATCGCCGCGCTGATCGGCAATCCCAATTCGTAACTGGTTAGGTTGCGTAAACGCAGTCGTCAGCGTAGTCATTCCATTGGCCTCGCCGTTGAACGCCTCGCCGGCACCCGCAACACCAGGCAAAGAACCCAACGCATCCGTCGCATTCCACACCCCAATCACCGGCATCGCCTTCGCGCTGGTCGCGAATCCCTGTTCATCCTCTGCCGTAACCTCAAACGTCGCCGAACGATTGGCTTTCACCGAAAGCGAAGACCACGCAGAATGACCATACCCGCAGAGCAGCCCGGACCACCACCCCGACGGCGTCACAGCCGTAGGCGCCGCTTCGGTTCCGTCCGTGGCCGTATTGCAACCAGCCGCTGCATCGTTCGTCGTAAAATCTACGAACGGCTGGGCGTAGCTGCCGAAGATTCCATAAGTTGACACCGGATCCGATCCAGACGGCGCGACGGTATTGGAGACATACGGCCCCACGGCGTACTGTCCCGTATAGAGCGGATTGACAGGCTCTGTCTCTAAAATCAGCATCTGCCAGGTGCCAGGGAGCATCGGTATTCGGTCCAGCAAGTAAGACCCCTCGGACGATGCATTCTGGCTCCCTTGGCTTCCGGCAAACGACAAGTCCGGGCCACTTACAGGATTGCCGTTCGATTGGCGAAACAGAGCACCCGACACGCTGGAAACCGTATACCTGTCTTCGATCGCCGACGCCGGGGTGAACTGTGCCCATCGGCGGACGACGACGTTGACCCCTTGCATTCCCTCTCCCGTAGGAAAGTTGACATGCCCATCAAACAGATTCGCGTTCAGCAGGCTGTCCGTCTTGCCCGGGCCTGCCTGCCCTTGATCGATAAAGTAAAGTTGCGACAGCGCCGACAGATCGTCCGGACGAAGAGTGAATGGCTGCGGCATGCACTGGTAGGTATACGGGCCACAGATGATATCGATCGGATGCATCACCGGCCAGAACATCGCCTGGTCGAAGGTAGGTTGCGGGGTGTCCGTGAAGACGTTGTCATTGGTCTGCGACCAGCCCAACCCAAGCACACGGCCGAATGCCCGCATCAGTTGATACTGCAGCTGCATCTGCTGCTGCGGCGCAGGGCCGGTGCAGCGGCCATTGAGAATTAAAATCGCATGCTGAATGAAACCAGCCGGCACGATCGAATCAACGCTCTCCGTCACGCCATTCTGCAGGCATCCCGAAGGATCGCTCGCCCCATTGCCCAGTAGAAGATCTGTAATTGACCCATCGCTGTCATAAATCACCGCGATCTGTTTAGCGAGATAGTTGCTGCTCTGCACATCTGCAGGAAAGATGGGCCCATTCGGGCCTAGAAATGCATTGGCTCCGCTGACATGCTCATCGAGTGCTCCGCCCTGCGACAGCACAAGAGTCGCAGTCGGAACATTCCAGACCGCCGCCGCGGCAGCTACAAGAGCGTCCGCCGCCGCGTGGTTCACCGTCGAGCTCAGATCCCCGGGGTCAGTGAAATAAAGCGGCTGGTTCGTATACCAAACCACCGGAACGCCCGAGGTCGTAAAGTACGGCGGCCCCGTCACCCAGCGTGGACCGCCAGCCCACGCTGTCGCCGCCGTCGCAAACCAACAAAACAACACGAGCAGGAAAGTTTGCAACCACGCATTGAATTGAATTCGTAAGCTGGTCTTAGGGCGTGCCATGCTCCGCCTTCTGCCACGTGGTCAACAACCCCAGCACTACGTCCACCGAAGCCTGTTGCGCCGGAGTCGACGCATCGGCCGCACTTGTATAACCGAGCGGCAGAATCATCGGCGCATCTCCGGCACGGGCACCTGATGCCACCACCGTTCCAACTCGCTGTTGTCCCGGACTCAGCGGCGGAAACGCATTCGCCGGGCGCACCGCCTCGACGCGATAAGAGACCGCACGAGGCAGTTTCGCTCCCAGCCAGCGAAGATCGACAAACGGCAGTGAAGGCGGCTGCGTAACATTCTCAGCCAGCGGCGTCCCAGACGTGCTCTGCCGAATGGGAATCGCTCCATCGAGCCCGCCCACGGGAGAACTCAATCCTCCCGCGTCAGGTGCATGCAAAAGCATCAGCAATCTCTGACCGACGCGGTATCTCCCGCTACCTCCTACCCAGAGCCCTCCCCACTCGTGCAAAACATACGGTTGCCCCGTTTTGCACCCGCGAATCGCCTGGTCGACGCGAAACTGAATCTCTACAATCCCCGAAGCCGGGCTGCCACCCTCGGGAAGATGCACCGTCAGCACCTGACCAAGAAAGATGACATCGGCCCGATCCGACATCTGGTGCAGGATATCTGTAACCGTTTGCGCTCCGTTAGCGGACGAGGCCTGCCCCCAGGCTATCGGAGCCATCAGCAGCACGACGGCAGCGTTCAGCCGAACAAAAACTCGCAGTATCCGAGCCATTCCGTCCCTCCGCTCTCTCCCTGTTCTTCGTCAGGAGAGTCACGTTACGAACGGTTGTCCTGTTTTCGGACACTGCAGCCGCTAGATCTCCGGATAGAAATCAAAAAACGCGTCAATACTCATTCGCAGCTGCGCCTCAATCTCCTCCCGGCTGCCCTCCAGCACATGCAGCGTCACATGCGCCTCCTTGCCGTTCTTCAGAGTTACGGGCGCCTCGCCCACCGATGCGATTTCATCCGCAGGTAACAGTCTCATTCCATACACTAAGGTCAGATTTGCCATAGCATCAATTCTTTCACCAAACTCGCCTAAAAGGCCGGGTTGCATCTTTTCGCTCGCTGGCGCATTTACACTAAGAGAGCTTATATGCCCGAAAACATCACGCACGACACTGTCATCCTCGGTTCCGGGTGCGCCGGACTCACCGCCGCCATCTACACTGGCCGCGCCAACCTCAAACCCCTCGTCCTCGAAGGCCACGAACCCGGAGGCCAGCTCTCCATCACCACGCTGGTAGAAAACTTTCCCGGGTGGCCCGAGGGTGTTCAAGGCCCCGACCTCATCGAGAACATGAAGAAGCAGGCCGTCCGCTTCGGAGCAGAGCTGCGCCTCGCCCACCTCAGCTCCATCGATCTGTCAAAACGTCCCTTCGCCCTCAACCTTGGCAAGGAGACCATCCACGCCCGCACCCTCATCATCGCCTCCGGCGCCAGCGCCCGCTGGCTAAATCTCCCCTCCGAGCAGGCCCTCATCGGCCACGGCGTCACCTCCTGCGCCACCTGCGACGGCTTCTTCGCCTCGGGCAAAGAGATCGCCGTCATCGGCGGTGGCGACACTGCCATGGAAGAGGCTCTCTTCCTTACCCGCTTCGCCACCAAGGTCACCATCATCAACCGAAGCGAAAAGTTCCGCGCCTCGAAGATCATGCTCGACCGCGCTATAGCTCACCCCAAGGTCCAGTTCCTCTCCAACACCGTCGTCGAAGAGGTGCTCGGCGTAGAGGACAAGGACGTCAAGGGCCTACGCGTCAAAAACAAGGTCTCTGGCGAAACCTATGTCCTTCCGGTCGCCTTCATGTTCCTCGCCATCGGCCATATCCCCAACGCCGAAGCCTTCCGTGGCATGATCGACCTAGACCCCGAGGGCTACATAGTCACTCGCAACAACGTCTTCACCACCTTCAACGGCGAACTCCTCCCTGGCATCTTCGCCTGCGGAGACATCCAGGACCGCCGCTACCGCCAGGCCATCACCGCCGCCGGCTCTGGCTGCATGGCCGCCCTCGAAGTCGAAAAATACCTCGAAGAACACGGCCACTGAGCAACACCGCGCGTATCGCCGACAATCCAGACCGCGACCAACGGGAGCGCCGGCCGAAGGCGGTATACCCGTCACGAAGTGACCGCCCCACGCGCAGTGGGAAGACCTGGGAGATTGACGCATCTCTCGGGGTCCCCGCGAACAGGGCATCGTTTGTGGAGTGGCTGAGCGCCGTCGGCAATTGACGCACCCTCCGCACCCCTGCGAGACTCACCCATATGCAATACAGCGGCAAGGTTGAATACGCTCAGCAGCGGAAGATCCGCGAACGCAACACTGCTCTCTACCGTCTCGCACACTGGCCCATCTGGATCTGGGTCTTCTTTCTAGCTCCCGGCCCTCTCACCTTCTCGCTGTTCGCCCACGGCTTCGGACGAGGCAACCTCACCTGGTTGATCGCGGTCCTCTGCGGCACAGGCATCGCAGCCCTACGCGGCAGCCTCCCCGGCTCCGAACCCCGCCCCTACATCCTCCGCTTCGACGAGGACAAACCCAACCCTCTCTATCGCCGCGTCTGCTACACGTTCGCCTGGAACGCCGTCCTCAGCTTCGCACTCCTGAACCTCACCGGCCTCCTCATTGCAGCCGCAACTGGCACCTGGTACATGAAGCAGATCTACACCTACGCCTACTTCCCTCTCTGCGGAACAATCCTTCTGCTGGGTGCAACCGGCATACTGCCGCGCGTCAAGCGATCCACCAAAGGCGAAGGCACAGAGCGCCGCTACTTCTACGGCTCCGTCTGGGCAGTAACCATCTCGCAGGCACTCCTCCTCGCATTTTGGAAGACCCTCCCCGCAACCCGCACCGCAAGCCTGACAAAGCTCATCATCTTTGCCGCTTCCCTTCTGGTAATGGGACTCGCAGCCTATCGCGGCACTCTCCCCCGCACCCGCCCCATCGTTCCCGGCGAACTCATGGTCGCTGACTGAAGCTCGGACCACAAGCGTATCAACGCACAGAGAGCTTCTTCGTCCCAACCCCTCGACTCTTCGGGATCGCTCTCCCCCCAGACAAAAGAGTCCTGATCACCCCATGCGCATTGCTCAGAACGGCACCCGCCGCGGTCTTCGTCGATGCAAGATTAGCCATCGTCACCGCCCCAACCATCGTACTCACTACCCCACCAGCAATCGCAAGCGCCTCCACCCTGCTCACATGAATCATTCGATCCGCAATAAATTCCACCATCCGCTGATAACCACTCATCGCAACAGCCCGCACCTCCGGCGCACTATGGCTTAGCTCCCCGCCATTCATCGACAACGGACAAAGAAACGTGTTCCCCTCTCGACGCGACTGGTTCAAATAAAGCGACACAATAATCTCCAGCGCTTCGTCCGCCGGCTTCCCTGCCGTCTGAGCCTCAAACATCTCCAGCAGATGATTGAACGCCGTATGGTTCGCCTCACAAATAAGCTGTTCCTTCGACACGAAGTGCCGATAAAAACCGCCCGGCGTCAGACCCGCGGCAGCCATAATGTCGCGCATCCCCACTGACTCCAGCCCCTTCTCCAAAAACATCTTCGAAGCTGTCGAGACGATTCGTTCTCTCGTCTCCGCCGCTTCACTTCGAGACCTGCGCATACGTGCCTCTCCAAAAAAAACCTGCATCTTTTAGATGACAACTGTTCTCTAAAGGTTCAGATGGGACGAAATCCTCCCATCAAGCAGCCTAACCGCTGCAAAGGAGATGTGATGAGCGAATCAAAAATACTAGTAACCGGAGCGACCGGTAAGACCGGCAAAGATACCGTCAAATTCCTCCTCGAGCGCGGTCAAGCCGTACGCGCGATGGTGCGAACCAACGACGATCGTTCCGAAGCACTTCGCAAGCAGGGCGCCGAGATCGTCCTCGGAGACCTCCGCAACTTCGAGTCTGTACGCGCTGCCCTCGAAGGCACTCGCAGCGCCTACTTCGTCTTTCCCATCGAGCCCGGAATTCTTGAAGGCACTGCATACTTCGCTCAGGCAGCGAAAGAAGCAGGCGTCCAGGCCATCGTAAACATGTCGCAGGCATCTGCCCGCCGCGAAGCAACCAGCCACGCCGCTCAAAATCACTGGCTCTCCGAAAGAGTCTTCGACTGGTCCGGCGTCCCCTCCGTCCACCTTCGCTCCACACTCTTCGCTGAGTGGGTCCTCTATTGGCGTGCTTTCATCAAAGCGGCAGGCATCCTTCCGCTGCCCTTCACCAAAGGCCGCGTCGCACTCGTCGCGGCCGAAGACCAGGCTCGCGTCATCGCCAACATCCTCATCGCGCCCGCAGAGCACGTTGGCAAAACCTATCCGCTCGTCGGCGCAAAAGAATACACCTTCCCTGAGATAGCCGAAGAGATTGGCAACGCCATCGGAAAGCCGGTCCGCTACCAACTCACCGACGCTTCTACGCTCGCAAAACTCGCGAAAGAAAACGGCACGCACCTCGGAGACTTCTTCTGGCAGCACCTCAACGAAATCGCCATCGACTTCCAGAACGGAGTCTTCGCAGGCACCAACGACCTCGTCGAAAAAATCGGCGGCCAACCACCCATCAGCCTGCCCGCCTTCATCGCGAAGCACCGCGCGGAGTTGATCGCCTAACCGCGATCAGCTCCACTCTTTCCATTCACGCATCCATCCGTTTCACGGAGCAGTCACATGAAGACGCTAGCCCGCATGTTTGCCCTCTCCTTCCTACTCATCCCCGTCGCCGCGAAGGCACAGACACCGAAATCCTCCCCAATCCCGCCCACCCCCACCAATAGAATCCTCGCCATCGGAAGATTCAATGCACCTCCCACGCCCGACCAGTTCAAGCTGCTCTCTTCTCAAGAGGTCCCCGACACCCTCCGCCTCTACCTCGCAGGCAAGATCGACCAGTGGTACTCCATTCAAAACGACAACGGCGTCGTCTTCATCCTCAACGCATCCACGGTCGAAGAAGCCCGCACCATGCTCGAAGCTCTCCCCCTCGGCCAGGCAAAGCTGATGACCTTCCAACTCATCCCCCTCGGCCCACTCAGTCCTCTAGCTCTCCTCCTCCCCAAACCCGACAAGCCCGCACAATAATCAAAGCGAAGTAGCTCTAGGGCGTGCCCAATCCCAAAAAATATCGAAATATATTGCATGGTAGTCGGAATCTGATATAGTCGGATTCCGACTATGAAACCCGACTCCAACCAGCCTCTCGCCCCCGCCATGCTGCACATCCTCCTGGCACTCGCTGCCGAAGACCTCCACGGTTACGGCATCATCCAGGAGATCTCGCGCCAGTCCCACGGACATTACAAACTGGGTCCCGGCACTCTCTACGACAATCTCAAAAGGCTCATGGACCAGAAACTCGTCATCGACGCTCCAAAATCGTCGCTATCTGACGACGAAACTCGCCGCCTATACCGCCTTACCGCTCAAGGTCGCACTGTGCTCTCAGCAGAAATAAACCGCCTGCAGAACGTAGTACGCGAAGCAAGACTGACGCTCAAGGAAAAGAGGCCCCGCAGAGTATGAACTCGCACGTCCGTCTCTTTTATCGAGCCCTCCTTCATCTCCACCCTGTTTCCTTTCGAGATCGTTTCGGCGAAGAGATGCTTTGGATCTTCGACGAGCAGACTCGCGAAGGTCGTTCCTTCCAACTTCTTTTCGACGTCTTGCGTTCCCTTTTCGTTCAACATATCGACGCTCAACTTCACCCACAGCCGCAGCCGTCTGGCTTCTACTCGGAGATCTCTTCGACACCGCCCCTGCGTCGAATCGTGCATGCAGCGATCCTCTCCCTCGTCGCCGTATTCACCATCACCCATCTATCCGGCCCGCAAGGCCCGCAACCAAAACTCTCCCACTCCCCCCTGGTCTCCTCCTCCAGAATCCATCACACCTTCACCTACTGGCATCTCTATCGGATCGAAGCCAATCCCATCGTCTACGCCAGCCTCCACTGCTCCTCGTCTGAAACATCCCTCTCAGCCCGCACCCCACAATTCGGAGAACCAAGATGAAGCGACTGGCCCTGAGACTCATCGCCCTCTTCACCATGACCCTCTTTGCTGCAAGCCAACTCCACGCTCAAAATCCCATCGGCTCCTGGCAAGCCACGCTGCCTGCCGGGTCAGATGGGCTCCGCATCATGCTGAAGATCGAAAAGGGCGAGACGAACGGGGCCGCCAACTCGTGGAAGGGGACTCTTTACACGATCAACCAGGCGAACAAAGGCTACCCCACAACAACCCTCACCATCACAGGCGCTCTCGTCAAATTCGCCGTCGATGACTACCACGTCTCTTATGAAGGGACCTTCTCTCCTGACGGAAACTCCATTACTGGGATCTTCACGCAGGGCAAGTCCCGACCTCTCACCTTCAACCGTGCCACCGAAGACACCGCATGGCCCATCGACTCCACGCCCCACAAGGTCCAGTTCGTTCCCGTTGAACCAGGCGTCAAGCTCGAAGTACTCGACTGGGGAGGCAGCGGCCGCCCACTCGTCCTGCTCAGCGGTCTGGGCAACGACGCCCATGTCTACGACAACTTCGCACTCAAGCTAACTCCGAACTACCACGTCTACGGAATCACCCGCCGCGGCTTTGGTGCCTCCAGCGCACCATCACCCACCGTGGCCAACTACAACGCTGACCGCCTCGGCGACGACGTCCTTGCTGTCATCAGCGCTCTCAACCTCAACCGCCCCATCGTCGTGGGCCACTCTATCGCTGGAGAAGAGTTGAGCTCCATCGGAAGCCGTCACCCGGAAAAAGTCGCCGGACTCATCTACCTCGATGCAGCCTTCCCCTACGCCTTTTACAATCACGCCAACACCGACGATATCCTCGATATGGTCGACGTCAGAACACAGATCGATGCGCTCCAGGCAGGCGCTGTGCTGGAGCCGAAGTTTGTGGACAACATGTTGACCAGTGTCGCCCAACTCGAAAAGGATCTGCAGAAAACCAGAAATGACCTGGCGAAGATGCAGCCTCCGTACCCTCCTCCGCCGCCACCACTCGGTTTGGCAATCCTCTTCGGTGTGCAGAAGTACACCCAGATACCCGTTCCCATCCTCTCCATCGTGGCGTGCCCGCATGACTTCGGCGATGATTTGCACGCAACTCCCGAAGGGAAAGCAGCGATCGTAAAGGAAGATGAGGTTCGCTGCACGGCTCAGGCGGACGCATTCCAATCTGGCATCTCATCCGCCCACGTCGTCCGTCTACGAAACGCCGACCACTACGTCTTCCGCTCGAACGAAGCCGACACCCTCCGCGAGATGAACGCATTCATCGCCACCCTCCCCAAAGACTGAGGCGGCTCCTCATAACCGGTTTCAAGGTTCGTTGACGCTAAACTTCCGCCGCGTTACACCACCAAAAGACCAGCAAAACACCATGTCAAGTCCACAAAACGCGAGCACCCGCGCCAACATTGGCGCAATCGCGTGGCGTATTAGTTACGCCCAAAATTCTATACTGGATATAGCGGCCAAATAAGAGCGTCATCCTGAACGTAGTGAAGGATCCCTGTAATCTTCTGTTTCACGTAACCCGTTTAGAAACAATATTTTGCACGCAAGCCCTTTAAATGGAATATTTTACAGACACACACCCTCTGTAAACTCATCCATCCAAAGACTTTACTCCCAAAATACCCCAAGGGGGGAGGGGGAGGGTCAACCGCAGTCTAAAACCTGTGAAACATAAAAAAGGCGCCAGCCACCAGGCACCCAAAAGCAGCGAAGTGATTCCAATGCAGCTTGTCGCCAAAATAAAACGTCGAAAAGACACCAAACACCGTCAACGTAATCACCTCCTGAATCACCTTGAGCTGATCCGGACTGAAGGTCTTCGACCCGATCCGATTTGCCGGCACCTGCAGGCAGTATTCAAAGAAGGCGATGCCCCAACTGACCACAATGACCTTCCACAGCGGTACCTCCTTGAACTTCAGGTGCCCATACCAGGCAAAGGTCATAAAGATGTTCGAGCCGATCAGCAAAAAAATGGTCCACATAGTTCGTTTCAATCTCCATGCAATCAAATGGGAAGCTAAACGATAAGATGCAAAGAGCATGACCATCGCCGGGAACCTAGCTCAACTGCAGCAACAGATCCACGAAGCCTGTCGCCGAGCCAACCGCTCCGACAGCGAAGTAGCTCTGATGGCCGTCACCAAGGTCCACCCAGTCGAGGTCATCCTGGAAGCCTACGCCGCCGGCCACCGCCTCTTCGGCGAGAACCGGGTACAGGAGTTTCAGGAAAAATCCCAGCATCTCACCGCCCTGAACGACGCCCAGTTCCACCTCATCGGCCCGCTCCAGTCAAACAAAACAACACGCGCCGCCGAACTATTCCACGCAATCGACGCGGTAGACTCGCTGAAGATCGCTCAACGGCTCGACGCAGCCGCCAAAGCACTGGGAAAGACGCTGCCTATCTTATTAGAGGTAAAGCTGAGCCACGAAGAGTCCAAACACGGCCTTGCCTCAGCAGAACTACCCTCTCTACTCGCCGCAATCGAGCCGCTCGAGTCGGTCCAGGCCGTAGGCCTGATGACAGTTCCACCCTGGTCCGAGGACGCCGAACTAGCCCGGCCTTATTTCCGCGACCTTCGCAAACTGAGGGACCAGTCGTTCGCCAGCTTCCCAAAGCTGACGCAGTTATCGATGGGAATGTCGAATGACTTCCAGGTAGCGATCGAAGAAGGCAGCACCTGCGTTCGCGTCGGGACCGCTCTCTTCGGCAAGCGTGTGATGGCAAGCGCCGGATGAACTCCGAGCCACAGCCACATGAGCTTCATCGCGGCCTCTCGACCGGTGCTGCACTTAGCCTCAACGTCATCGACATGGTCGGAGTCGGCCCTTTCGTCACGCTCCCCCTGATCGTCGGAGTGATGGGCGGCCCGCAGGCAATCCTCGGATGGCTAATGGGCGCCGCCTTGTCCCTCTGCGACGGCCTGATATGGAGCGAACTAGGCACCGCCTACCCGGAGGCCGGAGGTTCCTACGCCTACCTCAAACACCTCTATGGGGAGAAGACCTGGGGGCGGGCGTTTTCATTTCTCTACGCCTGGCAGGTTCTGTTCAGTGCACCGCTTTCAATCGCCTCAGGATGCATCGGATTCTCGCAATACATATGTTTCTTTCTTCCGAACGCCAGCCGTCCATTCGCATCCACGTCGCTTCTAAAAGTGCCCGTTATATTGAGCGGACAGACACTCATCGCGATGGCCGCATGCGCACTCGCGATGCTAGTTCTGCACCGAAGTATCATCGCGATCGGTCGAATCGCACGCTGGCTTGGGCTGGCTGTCGGTCTCACACTGATATCGGTGATCGTCGCGGGATTCACGCACTTCAGTGCTCGTTTGGCCTTCGACTTCCCGGCCGGCGCCTTTCATCTAAACGCGGCATTCTTCGCTGGACTTGGCGCTGGAATGCTGATCTCAGCCTACGACTATTGGGGCTATTACGGTGTCTGTTTCGTAGGAGCCGAGGTCCGCGATCCCCAAAAGACGATTCCACGCGCGGTACTTGGCTCAATCGGCGTGGTCGCAACGCTCTACGTGCTGATGAACATAAGCGTTCTTGGAGTGCTTCCATGGCGAGAGATGGCTCAGAGCAGCGACAGCCATGCCCGCATGTTCACTATGGCCGTCTTCATGGAAAAACTATATGGACATGCCGCTGCAGGAGTGATTGTCGTACTCATTGCCCTCGCAGCCCTTGCTTCCGTATTTGCGTTATTACTCGGATATTCGCGGATTCCCTTTGCAGCCGCCCGGGACAGCAATTTCCCCTCGTGGTTTGGAGTTCTAGACCCGAAGCATCGAGCTCCCCTTCATTCCCTACTGACGCTCGGGGGGATGACACTAATCTGCTGCATTTTTAGGCTGCAGGAGGTCATTACAACCCTCGTAGTGGTCCGGATTTTGTTCCAATTTCTCCTGCAGGGATTAGCCGCACTGCTACCGAGGCATCGCAACGAGCGCAAAACACGAGGATTTCGAATGCCACTCTACCCACTTCCTGTACTGCTAGCGCTGAGCGGATTTGTGTTCATTCTTTTTTCGAGACCTAACTTCCTGCGAGATATTCGCACGGCCGGGTTTATCCTGGCAACAGGCTCCATTGTGTATGCGTTGCGCTACAAAAGGATTCGGAGCGTTCCGAAGTTGACGCCGACGACAAACGTAGTTGATAGAAATCTATAGATCGATAGTTCAATGGCCGACACAGAAAAAGATCAGAAAACGGTAGAGCAACTAAATTGTTTGAGATTAAAGTTGACACAGGCTACTTGAAGCCAAAATTATAGATAACACCGGTGCTCACTCGCATGTTGTTTTGACGGTCGTTCTTAGCGTTGGGGATCTGGGTATAGACATAGTCAAATTGACCAAGTGTCACGCCCCACCTTCGCTTAATTTGTGTACTTACGCCTCCTCCCGCCGCCAAGCCGAACGAGTTACGGTTTATAGTGAACTGAAAATTCACGTCCTCCTTCGCTCCGCCAAATAGCGCTTCGCCGTAAGGAACGAAACGGCTGGAATTGCGCCGAGTGTACCGCAGACCGAACAGATAATTAACAATGGTGATGTCCTGCGACGTGTTGTCTACCTGACTCGCGTGGGCAACAGCGATATCTGCTAAGCCAGCCCATTTTGCGGTTACGTTCATAAGTATCGTTCCACTTCCTCCGTTGAGCGAGAAGCAGCCGCATTGGCCCGGAGGCGCGTTCGCGTGGAAGTAGTTATAGTTGGCACCGACCTCGAACCGAGGTATGTCATCGTGAGACCCGCCCATGGATATCGCCTGGGCATGGAGCACGCCGGAAAGTACGGATAAAAGTGCCATTGGCAGGACGCTTCGAAGATGCATCTTCCTTCTCCTACTGAACAATCAAAGTGGCGGTTGCCGCATGTTGGACTGTGCCTTCGACGCCGGTGACCGTTACGGTGTAGGTCGTGGGGGTAAGAGTGAAATACCCGCCTGCGCAGCCACTAAGTGCAGCGATTGGCGGAAGCGAACCGAGGGCCAAGAGGGTTAGCATCAAAGCACGGGGCATCCTCTTTCGCAGCTTCCTCATTGTCCCGAGGCCTAGAAGGGAAAGCATTCCGAGAGCGACCGATAGTTCATTTTTTGAAGAAGGAGTGCCTTGCAATGGGGAATTTCGCGCGCTGAGGGAGTTGCTGGTTTGCACGTTTAGGACAACTGCCGTGGTACCGCTGCCAGCGGCAACTGAAGAGGGAGTAAAAGTATAGGTTGAACCTGGTGGCAAGCCTGTCACTGTGACAGTCACCTCATTGAGGAAGGTGGTGGCGCTTATGGGAGCGAGGCTAAAGTTATAGCTTGTCGACGCACCTGGAAAGACATTTTGGCTAGCGGGACCACTATTTGTGTTTGTGAAGTCTTCCACGATGTCGTTAGCGGGAGCTGACGTGCTGGGAGCAAAGGTGCTGTCCCCTGAATAGACAGCTACGATTTGATGCGTTCCCATGGCTAGGTTTGAGGTGAGCAGAGCCGCATTCGCATTCGTACTGAGCGACACTGCGACCCCTCCATTTGCGGTGAGGGACGCCGTTCCCAACACGGTTGTCCCATCCAAGAAGGTCACTGTTCCTGTTGCATTAGGACTCGAAGCGGTCACATTGGCCGTGAAGGTGATTCCAGTCTTGACCAGTTGGGCAGGTGTGCTTGCAGTAATTGTGATAACAGTCGGGATCTTATTGATGACCTGCGCCAGTACCGAAGATGTCGAAGAGTTGTAGTTCGAATCGCCACCAAAAGAAGCTGTGATTGGATGAGATCCGATCGCGAGCGTCGATGTGGAAAATGTTGCGACTCCCGTGGAATTTAGCGCTCCCGTTCCCAGAATGGTTGAACCGTCGAGGAAAGTCACTGCGCCGGTTGCTCCAGAGTGCATGGAGGCTGAGAAAGTTACCGGTTGATTCAATGCCGCCGGATTAGCCGACGAAGTTAGAGTCACCACGGAGGCTTTCTTCCCTACTGTAACGAGGGTAGGCGGCGAGATAGCTGGGTTGTCGTTCGCGTCGCCCGAGGTGGCTGCTGTAATGGAATCAACTCCAAGCGGCAGCGAAGGAACAGTAAGAGTTGCGACCCCATCAACTATAGGCGCGGTGCCTAGCGTTGTCGTGCCATCGGAGAAGGTCACTGTGCCAGTAACACCTGCTGGGACTTTTTCGGTGATCGTCTCCGGCGTATCGACAGGAAGGTTAGCAGACGAGACGATTGGCGGAGGTAGAATTGGCGTTACCTTACCTACTACCTGTGTGAGATTGGCGGAAGCGGAGTTGTTATTAGGATCTCCGTTGTAAGTGGCGGTGATCGGGTCGTTTCCTGTCGGGAGAGTGGAGATAGAGATAGTTGCAGCTCCGCTGGTCAGCGGAGATGCCCCCAGGACAATTGGACCGTTCGTGAAAGTCACAGTGCCAGTAACGCCAGCGGGAAGCGAGGCAGTAAAGGTCACGGACTGGTTTGCCGCTGACGGATTGGTCGAAGAGGTTAGAGTTACAGTCGGGGAGGCCTTAGTCACGATCTGGGTGGTAGTACCCGTTGCCGGATTATTGTTGGCATCACCTCCGTAGGAGGCAGTAATCGGGTCGCTGCCAACTGGCAGAGTCGTCGTGGTGATGATGACGGTCCCGGTCGTCGGGTTCACTGTGCCGGAACCTAGAGTCGTTCCGCCACTGGTAATTGTTATGGTGCCAGTGGTGCCAGGGGGAACCGTCGTTGTAATCGTGACCGGATTGCCGAAGGTGCTCGAACCGGAGGTGGTGACGATGACCGTTGGAGTCGTCTTACCGACCGATTGGACGAGAGTCGCCGTCGCACTGTTGTAGTTTCCATCTCCATTGTAGGTGGCAGTAATGGTATCGCTTCCTGTTGGGAGCGTAGAACTGGCCACAGTTGCTACTCCACCGGACAACGCTGAGGTGCCCAGAATTGTCGAACCATTGGTGAAGGTTACATTTCCGGTGGCACCAGAAGGAATCGTAGCCGTAAAGGTTACAGATTGATTTAATGCAGAGGGATTGACTGAAGAAGTCAGGTCCACCGTCGGAGTTGCTTTTGTCACAGTTTGGGTGGTTGTTCCGGTAGCTGGATTGTCGTTTGTATCGCCGCCATAAGAAGCCGTGATTGGATCACTGCCCACCGGGAGTATCGTCGTTGTGATCGTTACGGTGCCTGTCGTTGGGTTTATCGTGCCGGAGCCAAGCGTCGTTCCGCCACTGGTGACGGTGATCGTTCCAGTTGTGCCGGGAGGTACAGTCGTCGTAATGGTAACGGGGTTGCCGTAGCTGCTCGAACCGGAAGTAGTAACAGTAACCGGTGGGGTAGCTTTGTTAACTGTCTCGGTCAGAGTTGTTGTTGCCGTATTATTATTTGGATCGCCGTTGTAGGTTGCAGTGATCGGGTCTGCACCTATAGGCAGGGTAGAAGTGCTTATGGTCCCCACGCCATTGGCCAAAGTTGACGTGCCCAGAGTTGTTGAACCGCTGGTGAAGGTCACAGTACCGGTCGTATTCGATGGAAGAGATGCGGTGAAGACGACGGACTGGTTGGCAGGGGAGGGATTGAGCGACGAGGACAACATCTCTTTTGGAGAGGCCTTGGTTACCGCCTGTGTGGTTGTGCCAGTGGCGGGATTGTTGTTTGTGTCGCCCCCATAGGAGGCAGTTATCGGGTCGTTGCCCACTGGAAGAATGGTCGTAGAAATGGCTACTGTTCCGGTTGTAGGGTTCACCGTGCCAGAGCCCAGGGTCGTACCGCCGCTAGTGATTGTTATTGTGCCGGTGGTTCCCGAAGGAACCGTTGCCGTGATTGTGACCGAGCCCCCGTAAATGCTCGGGCCGGAGGTCGTGACAGTCACAGTCGGAGTAACTTTGGCCTTGCCAACCACCTGGGTGAGACTAGCGGATGCGGAGTTGTTATTAGTATCTCCGTTGTAGGTAGCGGTGATGGGATCGTTTCCTGATGGCAGGGTAGAAGTGGATACGGTTGCTACTCCACCAGCCAGTGATGTTGTTGCCAGGACAGTCGTACCACTGGTGAAAGTCACCGTGCCCGTTACGCCAGAGGGAAGCGAGGCGGTAAAGGTCACAGACTGATTTGCCGTCGACGGATTGGTGGACGAGGTTAGAGTTACTGTCGGGGTAGCTTTTGTCACAGTCTGAGTCGTAGTGCCAGTGGCTGGGTTGTCGTTGGCATCCCCTCCATAAGAGGCTGTAATTGGGTCGGTGCCGACGGGCAGAGTCGTCGTTGTGATGGTCACAGTGCCAGTCGTCGGATTCACCGTGCCCGAGCCCAGAGACGTTCCCCCGCTAGTAATTGTTATTGTGCCGGTGGTGCCAGGCGGAACGGTCGTCGTAATCGTGACGGGGTTCCCATAGGTGCTCGGACCAGACGTGGTGACGATGACCGTCGGGGTTGTCTTATTTACGGTCTGGGTTAACGTTGCTGTCGTCGTGTTGTTATTTGCATCACCGTTGTATGTCGCAATGATCGGGTCAGCACCTATAGGTAGGGTGGCGGTACTTACGGTTGCTACGCCATTTGCCAAAGCTGACGTGCCCAGGACGGTCGAACCATTGGTAAAGGTCACGGTTCCGGTCGCGTTCGATGGAAGAGATGCGGTGAAAACGACTGACTGATTTGCGGCCGAGGGATTGATCGAGGAGGATAGCGTCTCGGCAGGTGAGGCTTTCGTCACCGTCTGCGTCGTTGAACCCGTAGCCGGATTGTTATTCGTGTCACCGCCATAAGAAGCAGTGATTGGATCGTTCCCCACTGGAAGGATTGTAGTAGTGATAGTTACTGTTCCGGCCGGATTCACTGTGCCGGAGCCAAGAGTTACTCCCCCGCTGGTGATCGTAATGGTGCCAGTTGTGCCTGAGGGAACCGTCGCAGTAATTGTGACCGAACCACCGTAGAGGCTTGGGCCGGAGGTGGTAACGCTTACGGTCGGAGTCTCCCTATTCACAACCTGAACGAGAACATCTGAGGTATTTGAGTTATAGTGCGCGGTGATATTGTGCGAACCAACCGAAAGACTAGACGTCGTGAATGTTGCGGTGGTTCCGGATATAAGTCCGCTTCCAATGTTAGTTGAACCATCGAAGAAGACTATTGTCCCGGTTTTCCCCGTGGGTACGGTTCCAGTGAAGGTGACTGATTGTAAATAATTCGAAGGATTGAGGGAAGAGCTTAGCAGGACGTTAGAGACTGTGGCTGTAACCGTATTCGAGTTGCTGGGATTGTAGTTAGAATCTCCAACGTAAACGGCGGTAAGTGCGTCGGCACCTACTGGCAGGGAAGTTGTCGTCAACGTCGCGACGCCGTTCACTAGTTTGGCGGAGCCCAGGGAAGTCGTTCCTGTGAAGAATGTGACAAGCTCATTGTTGGTGGTCGTTGCATAGCCGTCAACACTACAGATTGACCCGGAAAAATTGATGAGAGTGCCGACGACGTCAAAGTGAGCGTTGTATTTACTGGTGCGGCTGTGAGTGGCACCGTGGCGGAAATGCTACCTATGTAAACAGAATCGCCAGAGTAACTCGCATCCACATTGTGAATTCCACTGCCAAGCGGGAAGACAGCTACATGAGTAAGGGCAGAGGCGACAGATGTTTGCTGAACCTGGCTCAAGGAAACAGCGGCGCGGGGGGTATCTGCGTCTGTTCCAATGAGGTCTGCATTGCCATCGTTGTTGTAGTCTCCGGCATTGACGGCATATGTGAGGGCGAAGCCGCCAATGCCTGGCTCCTGGTAATTTTGGAAGGTTCCGTCGCCATTACCCTGATAGACGAGAGCGCCGGTACTACCTCCTGCAATGATGTCAGGAATTCCGTCTCCATTTACGTCGGCAAGATGAGGATCGGATGGAATATCCGAAACATAGGTGGATGTCTGGAAAGTTCCCTTCCCATTTCCAAGAAGGACAAACAGGCTGTTTCCGATATTACTGTTGCCACTCCCAGGTCGTGTAATGGAACTCGATACAACGTCTGGAAAGTCATCGGCGTTTGTATCTCCGGCAGTAAGGAACTCCCCTATCTGCGTGGCTACGGGAGATGTCGGAATCTGAAATGTTCCATCACCATTACCGAAGGCGAGGTAGAGGTCTGATAACGAACTGTTGGGCGTCGCTGTATCGACAGCGTAGGCAACATCGTCGTTGCCATCCATGTTAAAGTCCGCGACTACTACACCGTGGGCAAGAGCAGGAGTCGAAATATGATTCTTCTCCTGGACGAATTTACCCGTGCCGTCGCCAAGGAAAAATGTGACATTCTCTTGCGACTTGTTGGAGAGCGCGATATCCAAAAGACCGTCGTTGTTGAAGTCGCCGATGGCAATACTCGCGACATCGCCGGTAGGATAATAGACAGGAGTCTTGAAGGTTCCATCACCACTACCGAGAATAATAACCAGGCCGCCATTAGTGCCATCGGAACAGCCAAGTGCAATATCGGTGACCCCATCACGGTTGAAATCCGCAAGGACAATCTGGAGCGCTTTTCCAACGTTACAACCGGCGTAGTTTACCTTCGGCTGGAAGGTCCCATCTCCATTGCCGAGGAGCACGGAAATCGTCTGTGCGGCATCCCCTGTGACCACATCGAGATTGTTGTCGGTATTGAGATAAGCCGATGCGATGGCGACTGACCGAAGAGTTGTGCCATTGCCACCTATTGCGAATGGCTGGTTTTGAACAAATGTCGTCGAGAGCGTCGACACTACGAGACTTTCGGTGCCAAGCAAGCTATTGCTCGTGCTCGTGTCCAGAAACGAGATAGAGCCGCTGGGGCCTGTGTTAAGAGAGCCAAAACCTGCGACAGTTCCAGTAAGACTGTAGTTGCCGATAGATCCTGCTGAGGTCAAAGTTAACGACGATGCGTACGTACCTGTCACTGAATATGTAACCGTGTTTGATTCGCTGCTTGCGTAGAGGTTGTTCCCCCTGAACACCGCTTTATAGCTGTGATTTCCGATCGGCCCGCTGCCGATTTTGACCGACGCGGTAGCTGCGGGAAAAGTCAATTGGGCGATTCCCAAAGCAGAGTTATTTTCGCAATACTTCGCCGTCGCTTCACAAAAGAGCACTAGCCCAGCTGTGATTGGCGAAATCCCTGCTGTTACCGTTGCGGTCAGAATGATCGGAGTCTGATAGGCAACAGAAGTCGCCGAGATTGCCAACGTTGTGGCAGTTGCTGTTGGGGTGGGCGTTGTTCCGAAGGCCGCGGGCGAGATGACTGATAACAACATGAGGAAAAAAAATACTCGCGTGCGGCAGAGATTCATAAAAGTCGAGACAGAAAAACAAGGCGAACGGTGAGACAAGCGTGTCATAGCAATCCCCTTGGCTCGTTACTTCGACCAAACTTTAGTACTCAACGTAACCTTCCAAGTTGGCCCTCACCTATTACACGAAAGTTGCAGCGGAACGAGGAGCCGATGGCCCGGGTCGCGCTCGCACGTGCAATTTCACAAGTTAGGACTGGAATGGAAGAG
The DNA here is from genome assembly GCA_964658525.1 of uncultured Edaphobacter sp. Lineage (GTDB taxonomy): Bacteria > Acidobacteriota > Terriglobia > Terriglobales > Acidobacteriaceae > Edaphobacter. Next base: position 30,036 of record CAZZZG010000013.1, on the reverse strand, counting down.
GGCTTGCTTACCCCACGCTTAACACCCGTAGCAGCCTACCTTGCAGGTATTTCGGGCGCTGGGATAATGCAGCATAGTCCAACTTCAACCTTGGAAACGTAAGGTCGTAGGTAAGAGTCAGAGAATCTATTCGAGGGGAGGCTTTGTATGAAAACTACTCTGCGATGACGGCTTTGACTAGATTTCTCGGCCGATCAACATCAATGCCACGACTAATCGCCAGAGTGTAAGCGAGGAGCTGAAATGGCACGACCTCCAAAATAGTTGATAGAAGGTCGTTGCTTGAAGGAATAAAGAGACAGGAATCACTACACTGAGGAACATCCCGATCGCCTTCAGTCGCCAAGGCAATAATTCTTGCCCCCTGCGCTCTCATATCCTTCATTAATTGAAGGACCTTTGAGTATCGCAGGAGAGAATCGGGATCACCCGCGTCGGCGGTGGCGATCATAATCAACGGAGAGTCCTTGCTAACGAGAGCATTAGGGCCATGTTTCAATTCACCTGAGGGATATCCTTCGGCGTTCAGGTATGCGGATTCCTTAAGCTTGAGCGCACCTTCCCTTGCTATCGCATAGTGAGCACCACGGCCGAGATAGAGTAACGTGCTAGAAGTTGCCAGTTGAGGCGTCAAGGCTTCAATCTGCTTCTGCCAGCCAGGCAGTGCGGCCTGGATAAGATCAGGGATCTCTCGCAACTGGCGGCCGTGAGCTTCAGCGGTCTGCAGCGTCATACGTCCGCGGACTCTCGCCAGGTGAAGCGCGAGAGAGTAGAGTACCGCGAGTTGGGTGGTAAAACTTTTTGTTGCCGGTATGGCCTTCTCAACACCAGCAAAGGTGGGCAATGAGGCACTCGCCTCGGTGGCCATGCTGGAATCGGCCTTATTAGTGATTGCGACGGTCGCGAGTCCCCGCGCGTGTGCCTCTCTGAGAGCGGCGAGCGTGTCGGCAGTCTCGCCGGACTGCGAGATGACCACAACGCCGGGATTATGAAGAGTATGTGTAGAGCGGTAGGTATATTCACTCGCGTATTCGACGTCGACAGAGATCCCAGCCAGATCTTCGAGCATGATTTCACCAGCCAAGCCAGCGTGTCGGCTGGAACCACTGGCGGCAATAACGAGCCGTTCTCGACTTCCGAGAGCATCGACAACCGGTTGAAACGTCTCTGCTGTTGAAAGACCGCCCGGCACGTATTGTTCGATGGTCGCGGCTAGAGCCTGAGGCTGCTCATAGATCTCACGCAGCATAGCATGAGGAAATAACACGGGATCCTGCGATGCGGGCGTAGGTTCTGTCATTTGCTTTGGCATCCAACTGCTTTCTCTAACTGCGTAACGGCCTGCCGACCTATTCAAGTCGATACATGAGCGCTATCGTCTAAACTGGACGATGGCAGATCCAATCAAAGTCTATGACGCCATTCCGAACGAACGGATAAATCTTTACATCATCAAACTTGTATGTACGACTATACTGGATTCGCGATATCAAAGATAGGATTATTCGCCGGCCAGACGTCGTAGACTCACCGTCTTCATCATGGCGGCGCCGAAGATTCAGAAACATGGTTAACTAGAGCCTGCGTTCAGGTGAAATCAGGAAAGGGTAGCAATGATCAGTACTATAGCGGCGCGGAGACTCATAAGTTCAGACTCAGTGGTGGAGTATCCGCTCGTCACGATAGAAGATGGCCGCATCAGCCAAATAGAGAGCCTGAACGCCGCCGACCACGAACGAGTACAGGCAACATATAACTTTAGTGAGGCCACACTCGTTCCAGCCTATGTCGACATTCATATTCATGGCTGTGCTGGACACGACGTGATGGAGGCCAATCCGCCAGCTCTGAGTGCGATTGGTTCTTATCTTTCCAGCCGCGGTGTCGGAGCATACTTTCCCACGACTGTGACGTCACCCAAAGATGAGACACTGCGCGCTTTGGCTGGGCTCGCGAATGAGATCAAACGGAGGGCCGAGCCGACCGACTATGGTGCTACTCCGCTCGGAATACATCTTGAGGGCCCCTTTCTCTCGCATCTGAAACGTGGCGTACATACCAAAGCTCTTCTGGAAGCTCCTGCCATCTCTCTGTTCGATCGTTTTTGGCAAGCAGCAGAAGGGAAAATTTGCCTTATGACGATTGCTCCCGAACTGCCCGGAGCGACCGAATTGATCGCTTATGCGACTACACTAGGCGTTCGTTGCAGCATGGGACACAGCGATGCCAAAGTATGTGAAGCAGAGGCTGGTTTTTTAGCTGGAGCGCGTTCGGCGACGCACACATTCAATGCAATGCGTGCGATCGATCATCGCGAGCCAGGATTGGCCGCATACGTGCTGGATAAGCAATCGTTGTTTGCAGAGATCATTTGTGATGGCATTCATGTTGACCCGCTTATGGTCAGATTGTTTTTAAAAGCCAAGGATAAAGATCGTGTCATTCTCGTGACCGACGGCATGAGTGCTACCGGAATGCCCGACGGAACTTATATGCTTGGTGATATGAAAGTGCAGGTGCACAACGGGCGTTGCACCTCCGATGGCACACTTGCGGGCAGTGTTCTGACCCTTGACCGCGGAGTACAGAATCTCATCGACTTTACGGGCGCGAGCCTGAGTACCGCGGTGGCTGCTGCATCGTACAATCCTTCACGGCTGATGGGCATTGACGAGAGTTGGGGCAGTCTCGAAGTGGGTCGCGGCGCAGATATTACAGTGTTGTCGCCAGCAGCGCAGGTCATGCAAACCTTTTTGGCGGGAAGATCAGCGATCGCATAAGTGTAAGCTCTTATTTTTGCGTGGAATCAAATGAGTGGCCAATCTGCCGATTGCGTTGGGTCGGCCGCGCCTCCTAACAAGTATGTATAGACAACTGAACTGGGATAAGACTAAAAAGACAAGGGAAGCGAATCATCGAAAAGTTTTATGTCAAGATGCTGACCAGAAACTGCCGCCCATACAGTCGCGAATCATCGAGACATAAGTGATTTTCGAAACGTCTCAGGAGCTAGAGTGCCGAAGCCTGAACTTCAACCTGCTTCAACAGTACGTCCTCTGGATAAAAGCGGCTTCATACCGTTGTATTACCAAATTCAACGAGCTCTCATGGAAATGATTCACTCCGGAGAACTATCGACAGGCGACCCTCTAGCTTCCGAAGAGGAACTGGCGCGCCTCTATCGGGTAAGCCGAATGACTGCACGACAGGCGCTCCACGGTTTGAAGACGAGCGGCTTCGCGGTTAGTCAGAAGGGGCGCGGCACCTTTGTCACTCGGCCAAAGCTTGAGAAGAACATCATGCATCTGCGTGGCTTTACAGAAGATATGAAACATCTCGGCATGGTACCGAGCTCAAAACTAATGGAGCAAACGGCGGTAAAAGCGCCTGCAGAACTCGCGGAAAAATTGAAACTGGACGCAGGAGAAATTGTCATGCGGCTACGGCGGCTGCGGCTGGCCGACGGAATTCCGATGGCGCTAGAAGAATCGCACATTCCACTGAAGCAATTTCCAGGTCTGGAGAAGATCAACTTCGCTAAACAATCTCTCTACTTCGTGCTTCGTGAAACATTCGGCGTTCGGGTGGCGTGGGCGGATGAGGTAATCGAAGCATTACCGGCAACCCGCGAAGAATCCGATTTGCTTACGATTCCCAAGAAGGCGAGCATCCTTTCAATCTCACGGACAATTATGACTACGGAAGAGACTCCAATCGAGGTCGCCTGTTCCCGTTACCGTGGCGATCGTTATCGGGCTTCGATCCGCGTGCCAACCACTTCTATTGAGTAAGCCCTGAGATGACCGGGGACGTAATGTTCGCGTCATTCAAATTTCGATGCCCTCTGACTGCGAAGAAGAATATATATACGTAGCAGAGCAAGACGATAGCAAAACTGCGCTGATAGCCCACGGTATCCGACAGAAAACCCTGGATTTCCGGAATTACTGCGCCGCCGACGACCATGGTGATGAGGATCCCGGATCCCTGACTCGTGAAGCGTCCCAACCTATTCACCGACAGCGGGAAGATACATGGCCACATCACGGAGTTGAATAGCCCGCATGAAACAACAGCCCACATCGCAACATGCCCGTGAGTCGCAATTGCCACTCCGATCAAAAGAGCAGCGACCAACGAGACGAATGAGAGTGCTCGCTGAGCTCTAACTTTGCGTAGCACAACAAAGCCGATGAAGCGGCCAACCATTGCACCTCCCCAATAAAGGGAGACGTATCGGGCGGCTGCCTCGTGACTCAAGCTTCCCATCGATGGTTGGCTGAGGTAGGTAATCATGATGCTTCCGATGGCAACCTCGGCGCCGACGTAGAAGAAAATGGCAAGTGCGCCGAGACGAAGATGTGAAAAGTTCCAGGCGCTTCCACCCGCTTGGGACCTCACTCCGTCTTTCTCGATGACATCCGGTAGTTGTACAAAGGCCGTAATGGTCGCCATGGCAAAGGCACAAATGGCCAGAATTGCGTAGGGCATCCGGACAGAATGGGCTAACTGTGCTGCCGAAGCACCGGCTGCGATAAAGATGAAGGCTGCGCCTACCCTAGGTGCGATGGTCGTTGCAATCGAATTGAACCCCCCTGCCAGATTGAGCCGGGAGGAGGCAGTCTCTGGAGATCCTAGCGCTCCAATGTAGGGATTGATTGCTACTTGGAGAAGTGCCAAGCCGCTACCAACTACAAATAGAGCGAAGAGAAAGAGGGGATAGAAGATGACGACCGAAGCGGGCAGGAAGAGAAGGAGGCCGAGACCCATCACCGATAGTGCGACGACGATCCCTGATTTGTAGCCAATTTTGCCGACGATCCATCCGGAAGGCACTGACATGACGAAGTACGCCCCGAAGAAGCAAAACTGGACCAGCAGTGCAGTAACGTTAGTGAGATGAAAGAGATCTTTGAAGTGAGGAACCAGAATGTCATTGAGCGCGGTAATAAAACCAATGCCGAAGTAGAGAGAGACCATCAGCATCAGCGGAACGGTGTAATTCCTGGCGACGTTGCCTGCCGTTGTAATTGAACGTTCTCCCACCACTCCAATTGCCATTTCTGTCCCCTACTTGCACGCAAAGTACATTTGATATGTCTAGATGACTATACTGCGTTGACAGCTCGATCGCTCGAAAATTGGAGATCTTTCTGTCGAATGGCCGTTACGAATCGGCCAGTGATGCTCTCGGGGCGGGTAATGGCAGAGCCGACAACGACGGCGGTGGCACCCAGGGTCAGGGCATGCAGGGCCTCAGCGGGGTTTGTGATGTGGCCTTCAAGGAATATGGGGACCGTCATGTGTGTCACCAGGGATTGGAGGAGCGGCCAGGAAGGGGTGCGAATGCCGGCAGTCTCGGCGGTGTAGCCGTAAAGGGTGGTTGCGACGGCATCAGCTCCGGCGTGCTGGGCGGCGAGGGCGTCTTCGAGGGAGGCGACATCGGCTAGGACTGGACGGTTGAGGTGGGCGTGGATTTGGGGGATGAGTTCGGTCCAGGGTTCCGGAGCAGTGAGACGGCGCGCTGTGCAGTCAAGGGCGATGATGTCAGCTCCGGCGTCACTGATGGCCTTGGCGGAGCGGAAGTCGGGAGTTATGTAGACGTCTCCGTTGGCGTCGTAGGTCTTGATGATACCGATGATTGGGAGATCAGTCAGAGAGCGGAAGGCTGCGATGCGGGTTGCGCCCTCAGCGCGGAGACCACCAGCTCCGCCGCGCAGAACTGAGGTTGCGATTCGGATGAGCGTGTTGAGATCGTCCAGCGGATCGCCTTCATCGGCCTGACAGGAGACGACGATGCGGCCATGAAGCTGTTGGAATGGCGAGTTGAAGGAGGCGTTTGAGGCTTGAGACACTTTGCTTGCTTTCTTGGACGCAGCTGTTGAGGGAAATGCTCATGCAACGGCTGTAGAAGACAGATTATCTGCAAATCGGTTTATTGTGGATGAGGGAAAGAAGGAGCGTAGATTGAGACAGATTAGTCGGCGTGGATTTGTTTTCGGTTCGGCAGCGTTGTCGGTGGCTGGCAGGGCTGGGTTTGCGGCTGAGAGGGAGGGGGTTCCGTTGCTGATTGGAACTCAGACTTCGGGTTCGAGCAAGGGGATCTATGCGTACTCGTTCTCGGAGAAGACCGGGGATTTGACTGCGTTTGGTCTAGCTGCCGAGACTGCGAACCCTACCTTTCTGGCTTTGGCTCCTGATGGCAAGGTCCTCCTTGTTGCGAACGAACTGGATAAGTTCGAGGGCAAGGATGGTGGTGCAGTGTCGACTTTTACGCTGGACCGAACCAAGACGCGGTTGACCAAGGTCAATCAGGTTGCTTCCCTTGGTGGAGGGACCTGCCATGTTGCGTTCGACCACACCGGGCGGGATGCGTTTGCGGCGAACTACGGCGGCGGAAGCGCCGCTTCGTTTGCGGTTGGGTCGGGCGGGACGCTGAGTCCCGCGGTTTCGTTCTTTCAGTACACCGGACAGGGTCCGAACAAGGCGCGGCAGGAGGCTCCACATGCCCACCGGGTGACGGTGTCGCCGGATAACCGGTTCCTCCTGGTGAACGATCTGGGGCTCGATGCAATTCACATCTATCGGCTCGATGCGTCAACCGCAAAGCTTGTTCTGAATGAGCCGGCGGCTTGGCGTTCCGCTCCGGGATCAGGTCCGCGGGCGCTGCGATTTCATCCTAACGGCAAGGTTGCGTACTGCGTCACTGAGATGGCGTCCTCGGTGGTGGTGCTGCGGTGGGACTCGGAGCGGGGAGCGCTCGAGACCGTGCAGGAGGTTGTGATGAAGCCTGCCGACTTCCAGGGCGAGACGAACGGGGACGATATTACGATCGACCGGGAGGGCAAGTTTGCTTATGCGACCGACCGCTTCGACGACATTGTGGTCACGTTTGCCATCTCACCCTCCGATGGAAAGCTGACTCTGTTGAACCGGATGCCGTGCGGAGGGAAGGTTCCCCGCCATCTTGCGCTCGACCCGAGTGGGCATTGGCTTCTGATAGCCAATCAGGAGTCGGACAATATTTCGGTGCTCGCTCGTGACCCGAAGACGGGCAAGCTGACGGACTCGGGTAAGAGTTTTCCATTGTCGCGGCCACAATGCCTGGTGTTTGTTTAACTCCTTTTATTGAATCTCCGGGTTCTATCCCCTTGGGTACCCCCCTCCCCCCTGGGGGGTATCTTGGCGGTAAAGTCCTTCCATTCAGTAACTTGCAGAGGGGTACTGCCTGCAAAATATAGAAAACAGAAGACTTGCGCCTAAAATACTTATTATCAATTAGTTAGCCGCAGACTAGTACGTTGCCAATAGAAATAAGCCCCGGCGCTTAGAGCCGGGGCTTCTTTTTCTATGTATCCATTATAGTGACTCGTCTGTAACTCATGCGCAGAGCGTATGTATTTGAATGGAAATTGGTTATACGATTTTGGGGCTTGACAGAGTCTTTGGGGTTCGAGGTTTGACTCTCGCTTTTTTTAACGTAAAGTGCGCCCTGCGCGGGCGGCGGTCACTTCGTGACTTGTGTACCCCTTTGGTTGGCGCTCCCGCTGGTCGCGATGAAAGATGGTTCGCGACTCTGAGAGCGTAAATATTTGTTATCGAGTGGCTTGACTATCTAACCGGTTAGATACGACACTATCAGCCTGAGCCTTGATGTCCAAGACACCTGTTGTGGGATCGGTGGAGTGAAGGTCATGGTGGCGTCCCACCTGTCGAATTTACCGGCGATGGGGATCGAAGCCTTTACGTTGAACTCAATCCCGCTTTTCGTCTTATCGAATTTGAAGACCGGAACTTGCCGAACTTAGCGGCACCAGGCGCGCGGCAAGAATCGACAGGATTGCCAGATATCTCATCTTCATAGACTTTCCTTTCGTGATTCGATTGATTCCGGGGAGCGAGAAGCTTATCAGCAATCCGTGAATTGCTGCCTGCCGGTCCTCGCCTCGTTCTATATCCGGTTCAATCGAGATCGCCGACGTCCGTATCAGGACGCAAGAGAAGAAACAAACGCAACTACCATCGCGTCTCGTGCTCTTCGTGTACGCAACACCAACGCTCCCATGAACCCAATCACGGGAGCGTTGAATGGACGTGTCTGGTTTACTTCGTCGGCTTCGGGGGAAAGCCCTTGAACATCTTCGAGATGTCGTTGTCCATGGACTTCGCGTTTTTGGACGAGTTGCCCGAAAGATCCGCCGTGGCGAGTCCCCTCCATAGCAGGTTCTTCGAATTGCTCTCGAAGATGTCGATCACGAGGTTGGTCGTCTGCTGGTTGGTCGTGGTGGTCGTGGCGAGCCCAGGATCCGCCCATCCTCCGCCCCCAGCCACCCCAGCCCCAGCCACCGCCCCATCCGCCGCCAAAGCCGTCGTACATCGTCTGTGTCTCCTGCTGGTTATGAAGACTATCGGAGGCAAAAACGGTGACTGCACCGCCCGAGTCCATGAGGTGCCAGCCCTTCGCCTGGAGCTGTAGATTGACCTCCTGCTTAATACGGTCGGCATAAAAAGGAATCTTTGTCGTGACTTTTCCCCAGGAATAGGTGTGGTACTGGCTGAAGTTAGTCTGATGGTTGTAGTCGGTCCTCACGTTATCGCCAAGAGCGATGACTGGGGACCCCAACAAAAGTGCACCGGCAAGTACGATTTGCAAACCACATCTCATAGGATTTCCTTTTTCCGCTGGATTAGTTTCTGTGGCCCACTGGTGCCAGATAGAGGTACGCAGAACAGAAGCGCATTGAGCCGCTTGGGACTTCGGGAAAGATGCGACGGTCGCCAGACGCAATTCCGTCCCGCCGAAAGTATCTGCCCGGACTTCTATGAAAGCAAGTCCAACCCGAATCGCTCCGCTCCAACAGCGCTTTGCCTTGCCTCATCGAGAATCTTCATCGCCTCGACTGGCGACTCTGGCGGGGCCTTGGAAAAATAGCGGCGTTGTGGATCTGTGCCGAGTTTGCGAAGGTTCAGGGGATGCCTGGTAACCCCTTTAGTAACCTTGGGTTGCAAAAATGGGAAGCTTTTGCACTTTTTTTTGTGTTTGAGGAACCCCAAAAACGGTTGACAAGGCGGCTCAGGTGTGGTGAACCGAGGGCCATTTTTGTGTATTAAAAATACCCTTTAAGCCTTGAATTTCTTATACTTAAGGGATGGAACCGAGACTTGGAAATGAACGTATAGCAACCCTGACAGGAAGGGCCAGAACCGCTTTCACTTTAGCGGCGATGGTAGTTCTGTCAGCCTTTGCCACGGACAATGCCATCCCGGCAACGGTGCGAGCAGCGGAAGCGGTGCCGGTGATGCATGAGGTCACGACATCTGAGATTGTCACGACGGTGCGAATGCCAAAGGCTACGGTATTGACGAGGATCAGGAGCGGACTGGCGAGTTGGTATGGCGACATGTGGCAGGGGCGCCGGACAGCCAGCGGCCGGATCTTCGATATGAACGAGATGACGGCGGCTCACAAGACGCTTCCGTTCGGCAGCAAGGTGAAGGTGACCGATCTGCGGAACCAGCGCTCCGTGATTGTGACGATTACCGACCGGGGGGCGTTTTTCCCTGGCAGGGTGATCGATCTGTCGCTTGCCGCGGCGAGACAGCTGCGAATGGTGAATACAGGCGTCGATCCGGTGAGACTGGAATTACTGACCTACCAGAACTAAGCTTTCCGAACTTATCGGCTGAGTTTGGCTCCGCTTTAGCTGCGCTTCCCTGCTTCTGAGGATTTCTTCCTCGGGCGAGCGAGTGCGTCTGTTTACAGGCTGCGGGTATATTGCTTCTATGCCGCTCGACCCCCGATTGCAGATGCTTCTGGATGACGCGAAGGCGTTGGGCCATCCGCCAGCGCATGAACTGACGCCGGAGGAGGCCAGGGTGCATCGGGTGGAGATGATGGCGCGGTTTGTGCCAATGCCGGAGTACGCCGACGTGTGGGTGGAAGAGGGCATGATCGCCGCGGAAGGGCGGAAGATCAGGGTGCGGGCTTATTCGGCTGGTGGGGATGGGCCGGCTCCGGTTGTGGTGTTTTTTCATGGTGGCGGGTGGGTGGCTGGGAATCTGGAGACGCATGATCCTTACTGCCGGGCGCTGGCGAAAGAGGCCGGAGTGTTGGTGGTTTCGGTGGACTATCGGCTGGCGCCGGAGCATAAATTTCCGGCGGGACTCGAGGATTGCCTGGCGGCGACCGAGTGGGTGCTCGCACATGCCGGGGAGTTGGGTGGGGATGCGTCGCGGGTGATGGTAGGGGGCGACAGCGCCGGGGGGACGCTGGCGACTGTGGTGGCTTTGTTGCTGAGGGATAAGGGCGTGACTGGTCTGGCGGGTCAGATTTTGCTGTATCCGGCTGCGGCCTATTATGATCCGCCGACGACTTCTTATCTGGAAAATGCCGTGGGGTACGGGCTTACGCGGTTGGGGATGATGTGGTTTTGGGATCACTATCTGAATGATAGGAGTGAGGGGATGGACTTTCGCGCGGCTCCGCTGCTCGCGGATTCGCTGGCTGGTTTGCCGAGGGCGTTTGTGGTGACGGCGGAGTATGACGTGCTTCGGGACGAGGGGCAGGCTTATGCGAAGAGGATGGCGGAGGCGGGAGTGGAGGTTACGGAGGTGTTTGCTGAGGGGATGAACCATGGGTTCGCGGCTTCGGCGAATGAATTTCCGTTTTTGCCGCAGGCGAAGGAGATGCTGCGGAGGGTTGCGGAGTGGGTGAAGGCAGGCCGGTAGGAATCTGGTGTGCCGGGTGTGTGGAATAGAAGGTTGCGGCGGCAGTTTCTTCGTGGCGATGCGGAGGACAAGGAAAGAACACGCAACCGAAGAGACAAGAACAACAGCAGATCCCCTTCGGGGATGACAACAAGAAAGACGAAGGCAACAACAAGAAAGGCGAAGGCAAATTAGCTGGGTTTCTTTGGGATCCACTTTTTGCGGGCCGGGGCGGGGTCGGTGGGAGCGGCGGATTCCTCGGGTGAGGGGGATGGGATTTGTGGGGCAGCGAAGGGAGTGGTGGACTTTGGTTGCCACTTCTTCCGTTCGGGCGCTGGGGGTGCGGGCGAGAGATTCAGGTTGGTTGCAGACGCAGGCACGTGTTCAGGCGCAGCGGCTGAATCTTCGATTGGGGTGATTTCGGAGACTGGAGCTGGGGCGGTCGTTTGTTCAGGTGGAGGCGTCGATGTTTTGGGTTGCCACTTCTTTCGTTCGGGAGTTGCAGTGGGTAAGGTGATCTGAGTCGCTGGAGATTGGCTAGCGGTCTGAGTTGCTGAAGGTTGGCCGGCGGGCAGAATTGTTGCGGGAGGATTCTCGGTGGGATGGCTTGTGGTGACGGCTTTGGGTTGCCACTTCTTTCGTTCTGCGGAGGGTGCGGCGGTTTGGGGGAGTTCGACCGGGAGAATCTCTGCTGTGGGATACGGTGTTGCCGTAACGGTGGCGACGGCGGGTTCGGGAACTGGTTGGGAGATGGGAGGCGTGCTGGGTTCGCTCTTTTGCGGGGCGGGGGTGAGGCCTTTGCTGCGGCGGACGCCTTCGAGGAGGAGTTCGGCTACGTCTTTGATGACGATGTCTTCAGGGTCAGCTTTGGTGGGAGTGCTGCCGAGCATGCTCTTGCAGAAGGGGCAGCCTACGGCGAGGACCTTTTCTCCTGTGGCGAGGGCGAGGGTCTGCTGGGCTTCGCGGAAGCGGTTGTCGGAGATGCGCTCATTCCCTTCCTCCTCCTCTTTCCAGAACTGGGCGCCGCCGGCGCCGCAGCAGAAGGAGTTTTCCTTGTTGCGGGGGAGTTCGGGGGTGTTGTTCGAGAGGATGTTCAGGAGATTGCGGGGGGCTTCGTAGACGCCGTTGTGGCGGCCGAGGTAACAGGGGTCGTGGTAGGTGATGGTTGCTTCGCTCGGCGTTGGGGTGAGCTGCTTGTTGGCGACGAGGGTTTCGAGGTACTCGGTGTGGTGGAGGACTTTGTAGTCGCCGCCGATCTGTTTGTATTCGTGGCCGATGGAGTTCATGCAGTGAGGGCAGCTGGCGACTATGAGTTTGGGCTGGACGGTGTTGAGCGTGGAGACGTTTTTGTCGGCTAGTTGGCGGTAGAGGTACTCGTTACCGGCGCGACGGGCACTGTCGCCGGTGCAACACTCTTTTTTTCCGAGGACGGCGAAGTTGACCTCAGCGTGGGTGAGGAGTTCGACAAAGGCGCGGGCGGTTTTCTGGGCCTGGGGGTCGTAGCTGGCGGCGCAGCCTACCCAGTAGAGGACGTCGGGGTTGGGATTTTCGTCGGTGGTTTTGACGTTGAGGCCATCGGCCCAGGCGAGACGCTGCTCGTGGTTGATGCCCCAAGGGTTCTGGGCGCGCTCCATGCCGCGGAAGGCGGATTGGAGTTGGCTGGGGAACTCTCCTTCGATCATGACCTGGTTGCGACGGATGTCTATGATGTCGAGCATCTGCTCGTTTTGCGTGGGGCAGACCTCCATGCAGGCTCCGCAGGTGGTACAGGCCCAGGCGGCTTCGGGGGTAAGTGCGAATTTGAGAAGAGGATGAGGGCTGGGAGCGTTTTTTTCAAAGGGAGCGGCGGTGAAGGAGAAGGGGCTTTGTGCAGCGGCTAGGTCGTTGAGCTCCATGCGCTTGTTGATCTCGAGCGCAGCTGGGCTTAAGGATTTGCCGGTGGCTGTCGCGGGGCAGACGTCCTGACAGCGGTTGCACTGGATGCAGGCATAGGCGTCGAGGAGGCGGGGCCAGGCCAGGTCTTCGAGTTTTGCAGCTCCGATGGTTTTGGCGTTGGCTTCTTCTGCTTCGCTGTCGGCGTCGAGGTTGAGGGCTACAGGAGGGAGAACTCCGGAGGTGGGTTCGCGCTCGACGAAGTACTTGGCCGGAGCCATGAAGATGTGGATGTGTTTGGTGTAAGGGAAGTAGGCGAGGAAGGCGAGGACGGAGCCGAGCGCTCCCCAGTAGCCGAAGATGCGGAAGGCTTCGGCGTTGGCGGGAGTGAAGAGGTGGGAGAGTAGTGTCGCGAAGGGCTCGTGGTACGAGGGTCCTTCGGCTGCGATGCGGGCTCCGGCTCCGATTGCGCGGCTGCCTACGTGGAAGAGGATGAAGGCGGAGACGATGAGGGAGTCGCGGGTGATCTTTTCCTGTTGGACGTCTTTATGGAGGAGGGTTCGCAGATTGAAGCGGAAATCGGCGCGGCTGGGTAAGGCGAAGCGGCGGATGACGAGGGCGACGACGCCGAGGAGGACAAGGAAACTGAGGACGTCGGCTAGGAAACTGTAGGTTGTGAGGACGGTGATGAGGGTGTAGAGGAACGCCTGATTGAGAGCAAGATGGCTGAAGGAGAAACTTATTTGGCCGGAAGATATAGGGAGGAAGCCTTCGGCGGCATCGACGAGATTGACCAAGCCGTAGAAGACGAAGCCGTAGAAGATAAAGGAGTGAAAGAGGCCGATTGTGGGGCGTTTTTTGAAGGTGCGCTGTTGGGTGAGCGTGGTGATGAGAGCGTAGAAGAAGCGGCGTGGGAGATGGTTGAAGCGTGCTTCGGGGTCCGCTGTACCGCGGCGAATGCGGAGATAGAGACGATAGAAGCCCCAGAAGCCTAGCGTGAGGGTGATCGCGGCGAAGAGAAGGAAGGCGATCTTCTGAGGGAATGGAAGCATTGGGCCGGCGTCGTTCGCGTTCGTTGTTCAGGTTAGCTCGGGATCACTTCCGTGCAAACTGAATTCTGGAGTTGATTTTGTGTGATCACGAACAACAGCAAATAGAGATTCTTCCCCTTCGGCTTCGCTCAGGGTCAGCGATGACGGCTTCGTTGTGGTTAGTAAATTTCCAGCATGATTATTTTTTTAATTCGGTGAGGATTGCGGGGACTAGCTGGTTGACGTCGCCGATGATGCCGTAGTCGGCGATCTTGAAGATGGGAGCTTCAGCGTCGCGGTTGATGGCGACGATGGTTTTGCTCTTGTTCATGCCGGAGAGATGTTGGACAGCGCCAGAGATGCCGATGGCGATGTAGGTCTTTGGCTGGACGGTTTTGCCGGTCTGGCCGACTTGTTCGGAATAGGGACGCCAGCCTGCATCGACGATGGCGCGGGTTGCGCCGACGGCAGCGCCGAGTTGGTCGGCGAGGCCTTCGACGTATTGGGTGAAGCCTTCGGCGCTGCCGACGCCGCGGCCGCCGGAGACGACGATTTCGGCTTCGGAGAGCGAGATGCGTGAGCTGCGCTCGGCTGTTTTGCCGGTGACTTTGAGGCGGGGCGTGGGAAGGTTGAGGTCGACGTCGAACTGTTCTGCGGCTTCTGCCTTCGGTGTTGCTGGATTAAAGACGCCGGGTTTGATGGTGACTACAGCGATGGGTGCGGTGGACTCGATGGTTTCAGTGACACGCGCGAGGAAGGTATAGCGCTGGGCGGTGACTGTTTCGCCGGTGGCTTTGAGGTTTATGACATCTTCGAGTAAAGGGGCGTCGAGTTTGATGGCGACGCGGGGGCTGTATTCGCGGCCGCTGCGGCTGCCGCCGATGAGGACGAGGTTTGCTTCGCCTTCGGTCGCGATCTGCGCTACGGCGGCGGACCAAAGTTCGGGGTCATATTGGGCGAGGGCGGGAAGGTCTGCGACGAGGACCTGATCGACGGCGCGGGCGACCTCGGCAGCGATGGCGGCGATGTTGCTGCCGAGGACGAGTGCGGTGAGGGGGGCTTCGCGGCCGGATTCGCGGGCGGCGGTGATCATCTCCCAGGTGCTCTTGCTTACCTTGCCGTTGGCGTACTCCACGACGATGAGAATCATGCGATCACCCTTGCTTCGTTGCGGAGAAGCTCTACGAGCTGCGCGGCGGCGGCGGGTGCGTCTTTGCCGTCGAGGATTTTATTGAGGCGATTTTTGACCTGGATTTCGGCGCTGACGAAGTTGAGCTTTGGTGTGACTGCGAACTGGTCGAGAGACTCTTTGCGTAGCTCTTTTTTCTTGGACTTCATAATGTTGGGGAGTGTTGGGTAGCGCGGCTCGTTGAGGCCCTGCTGGGTGGTGACGACGGCGGGGAGTTCGAGAGTGAAGGATTCGCTGCCTTCGTCGGCGTCGTGCTTGCCGGTGAGGGTGGCGCCTTTGAGTTCGAGGGCACTGGTCCAGGTGACTTGCGGCCAGTTGAGGCGTTCGGCGGTTGCGGCGGCGAGGGCGTGCGAGTCCCAGTCGGCTTGCTGACCGCCGGAGAAGATGAGGGTTGCTTGTTCCTGCGTGGCGAGCTGGGCGAGGATTTTGCTGAGGGCAATGGCGTCGAGACGGGTGTCGGTTTCGACGTGGACGGCGCGGTCGGCGCCCATGGCTAGGGCGGTTCGGAGGGCATCCTGCACGCGGGCGGGACCTACGGCGACGGCGACGATCTCGGCTTCGACGCCGCTCTCGCGAAGGCGCAGGGCTTCTTCGACACCATACTCGTCCATGGTATCCATGACGAGCTTGCTGTTTTCGAGCGCGACGGCGTTATTCGCGATGTGCACGCTCTCTTCGGCATCGAGTACCTGCCGAATGTAGGTCAATATGCGCATGTGTTCTCCTGCATCATTCTTGTGCGTCGTGTGATTTGACTCTCTGAAGCGGCCTGGCGTTGTGAGCCGATGCCGCGTTTGCTTTTGATCGAGAGTGACGCGGTTTCGTTAGATCAGTGCTGCGAAAAGAGGTTTGCTTCAACGCGAGAAGGATACTGAATGAGCGTTCAGTTCGTCAACGCGTGGGTTGAATGCTAGGGCGCTGTCCTGCCGGACGGGCTCCCTGCGCGGGAGGCGGTCACTTCGTGACTTGTGTACCGGTCTTGGTGAGGGTGGGTCACTGGTCCTCCCGTTGGTCGGAGGAAGGAACAGTTCTGCTGGGGAATTAAACTTTTAGGCCGATGAGACGCATGAGCTCGATGCCGTTGCTTTTGGTGACGACGCCTTCGTGCAGCTTGAAGTCGAATTTCATCTTGCCGTCTTCGATCTCGTCCTGAAGATGGACGTTGTGGAGGCGGTCGTCGCGCTGTTCGCCGATGTTGGTGAGGGCGAGGTCGTGGGTGCTGATGAGGCCTATGGCGCCAGCGTCGAGTAAGGCGTGAACTACTCCCTGGGCTCCGATGAGGCGGTCCTTTGAGTTTGTGCCCTGGAGGAGTTCGTCCAGTAAAAAGAGGACGGGAGGATGATTTTCGGCGAGGTCGCAAATCTGGCGGAGACGCGTAATCTCGGCGTAGAAGCGGGAACTGCCCTCTTGGAGGGAGTCGTTGATGAGGATGCTGGCGCCTATTTGTAGCGGCGTTAGTTGCAATTCTTTGGCGCGGACGGGAGCGCCTGCCATGGCGAGGACAGTGTTGATGCCGACGGCGCGCATGAGGGTGCTTTTGCCGGACATGTTGGAGCCGCTGATGAGGAGAACGCGAGTTTCGCCACAGATACTGACGTCGTTGCGGACACACTTTGCGGCGGGGATGAGGGGATGGCCGAGTTGTTCGGCGGTGAAACACGGCGGCCCTTCGACGAACTCGGGGAAGGGATCGGCGGGATGCTCGTAGGTATAGGCAGAGAGGGAGAGGAGCGCTTCGGCTTCGCCGATGGCGGCGAGCCAGGTGCGGACAGCGGCTCCGTGGCCGCTGCGCCATGCTTCGGCTGCGTAGGCGACCTGAACGGCGTAGAGCAGAGGCACGTTGAGGGCGCGCATGATGGGGTTTTCGAGCGCGTTGATGTACTCCACGATGGTGCGCAGGCGGGCGATGGCCTGAGAGCCGGCAAGGTGGTGAGAGAAGAGATCGCGCTTGAGGGTCTGTAGACGAGGGGATTCGAAGTGTTCACGCTCGAGACGCGCGAGGAGAGATGAGAGTAGTTGGAGATCTTTGAGGGCGTGCTCGGTGGATTGAAGGACTTCGGCGGTTTGTTTGCGAAGCGAGGCAGTGATGATGCATGCGAGAGCGAGGACGAGAAAGAACGGAGTTTTTTCTCCGCGCTCGGCCCAATAGATGGCTGATGCGATCGATGCGAGGGAGACGGCGAGAGAGAACCAGCGGAGAGCACTATGTTTGAGTTGATTGGGTGCTTCGGCCCAGTGTGTGAGGGCTTCTGCTTGGATGCCGACTTTGAGATCTTCTCCGAGGATGGCGACGTCTTCCCGAAGATCGAGGCGGGTGCGGAGCTCGGAGAGGGCGGTGTGGCGCTGCTTGATGTCGGCGACTGGGGCTGGGGCGAGGAGCCAGGCGGCGAGGGTGTCTTCGCCCATCCGCGTGCGAGCTAATGAGAGAAGTTCGAAGAGGCTGCCGGAGCCGAAGAGGTCGAGGTCGGTGGCGTAGAGACTGGTATGTGTGTCGATGCGGGCGCCGGTCTGACCAGTGCCCGTCCAGCGGTCTTCGATGCGGGCGAGACCCTTGCGATAGAAGTCGACGGCGCGTTCGGCGCAGGCGCTTTTACGGAGGACTCTCGCGTGAAGGATGGCTATCGCGAGGAATAACGCGGGGCCGGTTAATAGCCACCAGGGTGAAAAGGCGTCGTTGTGTAGAGAGAACCAGGCGGCGATCAGAGTTGCAATGACTATGAGGAGTCGTAGGTTTCCGAAGCGTCGGTGCAGTTCTTCAAAGTGCGCGACGTGTCGCTCGCGGGCTTGCTGGCGCTGTTTGTATTCTTCGGAGGGAGAACGATCGGACGGAGGCACAGAGGTATTATCGCTTACCCTCTGTGCCTCGCCGGTGGCTGGTTACGTTGTTGCAGCGGTGGCTTCAACGGTGTTCGTGGCGGCGACGCGGGCGTACCACTTGGCTGAGTCCTTCATGAAGCGATGCTGGGTGGGGAAGTCCACGAAGACCATGCCGAAGCGTTGCGTGTAGCCTTCGGACCACTCGAAGTTGTCCAGGATGGACCAGGAGTGGTAGCCGCGAACATCGGCACCATCTTGAATGGCGCGAGCGAGTTCGCGAAGGTGCTCGCGATAGTAGTGAATGCGGCGAACGTCGGCGACACGACCACTTGCGTCGGGATAGTCGCCGTAGGAACAGCCGTTTTCGGTGATCTCGATGGGGAGGTTGTAGTCCTTCGAGACGCGCGTTACGATCTCGTACATCCCGCGTGGATAGACTTCCCAGCCAATCTCGGTGAGGGGGCCTTCTTTTCCGTTGTAGTGGATGAAGCCCATCGCTTCGTACGAGGGTTTAGTGGGAGCAGGAGTTGTGAGGTTAGCGACTATCTGGCGGAAGTAGTAGTTGACTCCGATGTAGTCGAGTGGCGCTGTCATGCGCTTGTCGTCGCCGTTTTGGACGCCCATGGCCTCGAGAGGAACACCGTGGACGAAGGCTTCAGGATAGTGTCCGCGTAAGGCGGTTTCGAGGAACCAGACGTTGTTGAAGGCGTCGAAACGTTTGGCTGCTGCTACGTCTTCGGGGGAAGATGTCGCGGGGGTTGTAGAAGACATGCTGAAGGCCGATCCGACTTTGGACTTTGGAGCGATGGCTTTGATGGCGCGGAAGGCGTCGCCCTGTGCGAGGTTCACGGTGTGTGAGGCTTTGAGGAAGAGGTCGAAATCCTGTTTTCCGGGAGCGTGGACGCCGCTTCCGTAGCCTAGATAGGTGAAGACCCAGGGCTCGTTGAAGATGGCCCATGTGTTGATGCGATCGCCCAGCGCCTTGACTGCAATCTCGGCGTAGTCAGCGAAGCGGGCGGCGGTGTCGCGGTTGGGCCAGCCACCTTTGTCCTCGAGAGGCTGAGGGAGATCCCAGTGATAGAGGGTGACGAGCGGGCGCATGCCGGCCTTGAGAACTGTATCAGTGAGGCGCTTGTAGTAGTCGATTCCCTTCTGGTTTATGGGGCCTTCGCCAGTGGGTTGAATGCGTGACCACGCGATGGAGTAGCGATAGCTGCGCATGTTCATCTGTTTCATGAGGGCGATGTCTTCGGGGTAGCGATGGTAGTCGTCGCAGGCGACGTCGCCGGTGTAGGCGCCTTTTACGTTGCCTGGGGCGTGGCTGAATCGATCCCAGACTGTTTCTCCTCTACCGTCAACATTCCAGGCGCCTTCGACTTGATACGCGGCGGTGGCGGTGCCCCAGAGAAAGTCCTTGGGGAATTTGACTTCGCCTGCGGTGGGAGTCTGGGCCGCGGAGGCGTTGAGTGAGGGGAGGATGGAGGCTCCGGAGAGCTTGGGAAGGGCGGCGGCAGCAGCCCACGCAGATGTTTGGGTGAGAAAACTTCGGCGGTTCATGTCAGGTAGTCTCCGGGCGGATCGTTTTGTGGACGAAGTTTGGAAAAAAATGTTGGAGCGGGGAAAACTCGGAATTTGAAGGGGGTTTCGGGGAAAACCTGGTCAGGAACGTGGTGTTTTGATGGTGAGTTTGTGGTGGGATGCGTGTAAACGTGGTGTTTTGGATGGTGTGTTTTTTGGGCCGAAAAATGTGACAGAATTTCGAGATTTATTTTCAGGCCGCGATAGAGGAGGTGAGGTCGAGGCAAAAGTTACCCGTCGGCGAAGTGGGTTTCTCTTCGCCGACGGGTAGTTGTGTTGCTGAGTTTAGAACTGCGCCTTGAGTACGAACTGGTACTGACGCGGTGTGTAGTTGGGATCGGCAGACGAGATGGTGCCGAAGGCGTTATTGCCGAACTGCTGGTTGCCGCTGTTGTTGTTCGCGATGTAGTCGCTTGGGGTGTTGGAGATGTTGAAGCTCTCTGCGCGGAACTGGAGGTTGACCCGTTCCGTTACAGGGAAGTTCTTGAAGATGGACATGTCCACGTGACGGAAGTTGGGTCCAAACAGCGAGTTCCGCTGCGTGTTGCCAATGGTTCCGAGGGGTTGAGGAGCGAAGGCTGCCGTGTTGAACCAGTGCGCATTGTTCCTGTTGCCGATGCTGCGGGGATCCGAGATGGTATCAGGACGATCAGCTCCGCCGCTGTTCTGGGCAACTGCACGGTTGCTGAATCCCAAACCTTCCGGGTTGTCCACGCCTGAGCCGCTGTTGGTGATCGAGAAGGGTTTGCCGCTCTGCCAGATGCTGATCATGTTTGCAGACCAGCCACCGAGGAAGGCCTTCTTGATGCCGGTGAACTCTTTGCCCCACTGGACGTCGTAGTTGAGCGAGAGAGCGAACCGATTCTGGATATCGTTTTCATCGATGCCATATTCGGTTCCACGGATGTCGAAGGGATTCGCGTTGCTCCAACCCTGGTCTCCCTGTTCAGAGAAGCCAGTGATGTCGCTCAGAGTCTTTGCCCAGGTGTAGTTTGCGTCGAATGCCAAACCATGGGTAAAGCGACGCTGGAACGAGGCCTGAAGAGCGTTGTAGTTGCTAACGCCTTCGGTGGCCAGGTAGCTGATGCCACCCGGCGCGTTAGTTCCAGCTCCAAAATTCCCGAAGATCGGAGTGAGCGGACGTATTCCCCCTGTGGGATCTGTTATAGGGTTATACGGCAGCCGCTGGTTGATGTTGTTGATGGACTCCGGCAGGTGCTGACCAATGAGGCCGACATAACCGAGAGTGAAGACGTTGGCTCCAACCGCCTGCTGTACCTGCAGGTTGAACTGCTGAATGATGGCGGAGCGGAAGTTAGTAGCTTCTGCCACGAAACCGACACCCGGGAGGGTGGATAGGTCAGCGAGCTGGCCTGCAGTGGGCGGTGCTGGAACGGGGATTCCAGCGGACAGAGTGTCATACGGCGCCTGAAGGCAGTCTGGGTTCTGGCCGGCCGGCAATGGCTTCGTTCCATTGGCAGTCTCGATCTGAACCGCGAGGGCCGATTGGCAATTAGGACCGTATACGGAGGTGAACGGAGCGTTCTTCAGGTCGCCGTTCGAGGTGTAGTTGCCAGGGAAGTAGCTAAGTCCGTAGCCGCCACGAACGACGATTGTTGGGGTGGCCGAATAGGCGAAGCCAACACGGGGAGCTACGTTGTCGTAGTTGGTTGGGATGCCTGCAGTATCGCTGACACCATTGACACCGGCAATCTTCAGAGCGCTGTTGGTAGCTGTGGATGGGTTGGAGATTGCCTGGAGGTAGTCGTAGTTGGAGATGTGGTTATGCGCTTCGGTGAATGGGGTAAAGACGTCGTAGCGAACACCGAGGAGAAGCGTCAGCTTTGGAGTAACCTTCCAGCTATCCTGGGCGAAGGCGCTTGGCTCCCAGCTGCGGTAGTCAGGCGGAGTGATGTTGAAGTTGCGGGACTGGCTTTGGAAGGCACCCACCAAGGTTGAGGCGAGCTGATTGTTCTGCTGCGTCAGCTGATCCGAGTTGTTGTCGGTCGGCAGGTTGAACTGATAGGCGCCAACTGCAGAAGCACTCTGCACGTTGCGGGCCTGACGACGAATCAAGCTGGCACCAAACTTGAAGTTGTGATTGCCTTTGGTCCAGCTGACGGTTCCGTTGTACTGGAAGGTGTTGTCGATATCCTGCAGCGGAACGTATGCGCCGTCGCCGATGTCACCGAAGGGCCCGATCGAGACTGGGGTTAGAGAATCAGCAAAGGGGCTGAAGGAGGTCATCGAGGCTGGGAAGCCGATGGTCTGATCGATTCCAGTGCCGTAGTTGAGTGGAAGCGAGAGGTTATTGATGCGTGTGAAGCCTGCGCGCAGATCGACGAGCAGTGCGGGGGTAAAGATGTGGGTGTAGCCGAGTACGTACTGCTGAGCGATGTTGGTTGCGGGACCGTCGAAGTTGTAACGGCCACCCGAGATCTGAACGCCATTGACTACGCCAAAGGCAGGGGGGGTGACGGTATCGACGGTGTTGTAGGTGAAGCGCCCGAAGAGAATGTTCTTGTCGTTGAGTTTGAAGTCAACGCGAGCGTCGTAGGTGTTGTAGTTTTGCGTTTTGTTGGGGCTGATGGTGAAGTTGTTGGAGAGGCCGTTGCCGGATGGGCATGCAGGGAGCGGGCCGCTACCGCAGGTGGGTTCGGGGAACAGCTTCAAGTAGTTCAGAGCGATCGGATTGATCGGAAGACCAGCGGTCCCGTTCCCGGCATTCAGCAGGTTCGAGGGTTGATTGCCAGCGCCGACGCTGTTGATGTTCGCCCACTCGCCGTAGGTCGGAACGGTACCGGTGTCGGTGGTGCCGGCGACCTGACGGAAACCTTCCCAGTCAAAGTAGAAGAAGGCACGGTCCTTGATGATTGGTCCGCCGATGCTGGCGCCGTACTGATTCTGACGAAGTTCGGGCTTGGCTCCGGTGGTCTGGAAGACCTGGCGCGCGTCGAAGATGTCGTTGCGGAAGTATTCGTAGGCAGAACCATGGAACTGGTTCGTTCCAGAGCGGGTGACGATGTTGATGACACCGCCAGCGGTACGGCCAGCCTCTGCGGCATAGCTGTTGCTCTGGACGGTGATTTCCTGGATGCCTTCGACGTTCGGCTTGATGCCGATGGTTCCGATGACGCGCTCGTTATCGTCCACACCGTCGACTACCCAGTTGTTGAGGCTCGAGTCCTGTCCGTTGACGGAGAGGCCGGCAGCATTGGTACGGCGATCGTCGGGACGGCCACCGCTCGAGAGTCCGTTTCCTGGGCCTTCATTGGCGCCAGGGGTGAGGGCGACGAGCTGAACGAAGTTACGACCGTTAAGGGGAAGATCCTGCACAGCCTTGGCGGTCACCGTGTTGCTGACGGTGGCGCTCTCAGCCTGGAGGAGCGGGGTGCTCGCAGTGACTTCGACTACGGTGTTCTCAGAACCAGTCTGGAGGTGGACGTCGTTACGGGCACGGTCGCCGGCCTCTACCGAGAGATCCCGGGTAATTGCGGCCTGGAAACCAGATGCCTTGACGGAGATGGAGTAGTGGCCGACCGGCAGAATGTTGAAGCTGTAGTCGCCGGTGCTGTTGGAAGTCGTAGTGCGCTTCTCATTTGTGCCGTTGTTGGTGAGGACGATGGTCGCGTTCGGAACGACGGCGCCTGTGGCATCGGTGACGGTACCGAGGATGTCGGCGGTGGTCAGCTGCGCGAAGGCTGCTGAGGTAAAGAGGACAAAGAGCGCCAAGAGATAAGCCGGCTTACTCCATCCCCGAGATATTCTGCGTCCGCACTGGCCTATGCGGTTCATCTGGGTTTTCGAATCGTAGATCATTTGGTTGTCCTGCCCTTCGGTGCTTGGTTTGTAAATCGTTTAAGTCGATTTCTCGTTACAGTGCTTGGCTGGCAGAGTTTCGTTGAATTCTGCTCAACAAACTAGGAATGCATTTTGCTGTTTTATGGAAAAATCGTCCTATTTTGATGCAAGTGAAGCTCGTAGTGCATTTACTTCAAACGTTTGAGTAGAGGAAATGATGCTAGTCTTCCCCGGCTGAGGATTCTGCTGGATTGAGCTATTGCTTGTCAAGAAAGTTTTTGGCGTAGGGTTGACTGCAAAGGGTATGCAGTGACATTCCGGCATTGCTGGTCGTACCAGTTTGGCTTTCGGGTGAGGTCTCTCGATGGGAACGAGGGGCTTATTAAGCCGTATGATGCTCAATTTAGGGAGAATTGAGGAAAGGCTAACGACGGCTTTGGGGATTGGTCAAGGCGGTTGAACGAGACCTTTTGGGACTCAGATTAGTTACTCCGTTAAAGAAAGAGGAGGAGGGCGCAGATTGTTGACGCGCTCTCCCCCAAGGGAAACCGTTTGCGTGAGGTTAGAACATGTACTTCAATGCGAATTGAAGATTGCGTTCTCCCTGCGAGGCGTTGACGAGACCAAAGCTGGGCCCGATGGAGGAGTTGGGAGCGTTCAGGATGGGGTGGTTGAGGACGTTGATGGCTTCGGCGCGGAACTGCAGGCTCTGGCTTTCAACGATGTGGAAGCTCTTGGAGACGCTGAAGTCAACAGCCTGGAGTCCCGGACCCGTGAAGCTGCCAACCGCGCAGTTGCCGAAGCCGCTGGTGGGTTGAGAGACAGAGCTGGGGTTGAACCAGGTGTAACCGGGGCTGCCGGCGATCGTTGACCGGTGGTAGGGCGTGTTTACGGCTGGACCATTGCAGTCGGCACGAGCAAAGCCGGAGGTGGTTCCGGAGTTGTCGGTGGCCTGCGCGGTGAAGGGGAAGCCATCGTGGAACTGGAGGATGGTGTTTGCCTGCCAGCCGCCGATGACGAGATCCGCAGCCCGCGGGATGTTGGAGCCGAACTGGCGTCCGCGGCCGAAGGGCAGGTCGTAGGTGACAAAGCCGTTGAAGGAGTTGGTGACGTTCTGGTCACAACGTCCGTAGTCGGCTGCGGGGTTGTAGGTGTTCTGGAAGAAGAAGTGGTTGTTGCCGGCCTGGGTGAAGGAGGCGTTGGAGTCTCCGTACTGGGCGAAGAAGCCGGAGGTGTTGCCGAGACACTTGGCAAAGGTGTAGTTGGCCTGGAACTCGAGACCGTGGCTGAGGCGCTGCTGGAAGCTGGTCTGGAGCGCGTTGTAGTTTGAGTAACCGACAGACGAAGTGAGACGCGCCTGACCGACGAGGGATTGGAGGGTGGGATTGAGGTAAGGGCTCGGTGCGATGGTGCCGTTGGCCTCCAGGACCTTCTGGTTGATGAGTGAGATGGCCATGAGGTGGTCGGTTTTTTGGCCAACGTACCCAATGGAGAAGGTTGAGGAGTTGCCGATCTGCCGCTGAATGGTGAGGTTGTACTGTTGGGAGACGGCAGGGCGGGTGTTGTTGGGGTCGAAGGCGTGGATGCCGGCACTGGCGAAGCACAGGGGGGACTGTGCGATGGCCAAGGCTATGGTGCAGCCTGAGGCAGGGAAGGTGGAGAAACCCTGATCGAGTGTGGATGATGGGAGGGCTACGGTGCCGCCAGCGTTGGTTACGTTAGGCTGGATGGCGAAGGGCGGGTTCTGGAAGAGCAGGTTGCCGGTGCCGGTGGTCTCGCTGAAGTTCGAGATACCGTAGGCTCCGCGGATAACCATGGCTTTATCGCCATTAGGCTGCCAGGAGAAGCCGACGCGAGGCTGGAAGTTGGTGGGTCCGTTGTACTGGTTATAGAGTGCGGAGGAGTTGCCGTTCATGCCGGCGATTTCGACGTTACCAGTGAAGAGTCCATAGTTGACTGCCTCGTTGTGGGCGTCGGCACGGGGGTTGATGACCTCGTAGCGGAGACCGAGGTTAAGGGTGAGATTGGGGAGAGCGTGCCAGTCGTCTTGGGCGAAGCCAGAGTAGAGGTTGTTGCGCAGGCTATGACCGTCGCCCGTGCCTACGGCCACGTTCTGGGGCAGGCCAAGGAGAAAGTCAGCTTCGGCGAAGCCGCTGGGAGTGCCGCCACTTGCGGTAACAACGCCGGGGTTGCCGGTGAAGGAGCCGTTGAAGGTGAGTTGACCGGCGAGGCCAGCGTTGCCGACGTAGAGGATGTTGGTGATGTAACGGAAGAACTCGAAACCAAGGTTGAAGGTGTGTTTACCGTGAACGACGGTGACGGTGTCTTCGACCTGAACGACTGTGTCGTGGAACTGCTGGACGAGGTTATCGTTGCCGAAGTCAGAGGCGTTGAAGGCGCCGGCGAAGAGCATCTGTGGCAGGAAGGTCTGTCCGGGTGCCGCTCCGGCGATGCCGAAGGTTGCCGGAAGATCCTGACCGGTGGGGTTGGTGTTGCTGAAGGTGACGGGGAAGTAGCTTCCGCCGAAGCGAAGGTTGTTGATGAGCGTGGAGCTGAAGGTGTGGGAGTAATCGATGACGCCGTTATAGAGCGGGTAGGTGCTGAGCGAGTTACCCTGCAGCGGGAGGCTGTTGGTGGTGGGATTGGAGATGTTTTGCTGGGAGTAGCGACCGTAGATGTGATCTTTTTGTGTGGCTACCCAGTCGATCTTGAGGTCGCCCTGGTCCGAATTGGTGGAGCTGTGGGTGAGGTTGATCTGATTGTTGGTGAGCAGGGAGTTGATGGGTTGAGGATAGAGCGGCGAGTTGAGGATCTTGGAGGCCGCGGGGCTGATGTTGCTCTTGATCTGGTTGTTCAGGAAGGGCAGACGGTTGGTGGGGAGACCCGCGGAGTGGGGATCGTAGAGCTGCTGGGCCAGGTTATTGCAGATGCCCTGCGCGTTGAAGCCGGCAGTACAGAGAGCGGAGAAGTCGCCGTTCCGCTCGGCCGTGGTGAGGACAGTAAATAGCGCCGAGGTTGCGGGCTGGTCGAAGCGAGAGCCCTGATAGTCGGCGAAGAAGAAGAGTTTGTCCTTAATAATGGGACCACCGACGGATCCGCCGAACTCGTTCCAGCGAAGCGCCGGGGTGGGAGCTGCGCTGGTGGTGGCGGTCTTGAGGAGGCCGTTGGCCCAGGTGTTGGCGTTGAAGACGTCGTTACGAATGAACTCGAAGACGTCGCCGTGAAACTGGTTGGTTCCGGATTTGATGGTGACGCTGACGATACCGCCGAGGTAGTTGCCGTAGGAAGATGGCGCGTTCTGGGAGATGAGATTGAACTCCTGGATGGCGTCGACGCTGGGGGCGAAGGCTACGTCGTTGTTGTCGATCTGGTTGTTATCCATGCCATCGAGGATGTAGTTGTTGGTTTGCTCGCGGTTGCCGTTGATGTAGGGGCGACCGACCTGGAAGCTCGCCTGCGGACCGGTGAAGGAGCTGGGGTTCAGGGTGACGGCGCCGGGCGAGAGCAGGGTGAGCTGGTTGTAGTTGCGTGTCGCGAGTGGGAGGGTGACGTTGGCGCGAGCATCGAGAACCGTGCCAAGGTAGCTGTCATCGGTTTGGAGGAGAGGCGGGGCGCCTGTGACCTCTACTGTTTGCGAGGCTTGTCCAACGGTCAGGGCGATGTCGATACGGGCGGTCTGTGCCTGGTCGAGCGTGAAGGCGGGACGTTCGGACGAGGAGAATCCCTGAGCTGAGATCTTGAGAGTGTACTGGCCTACAGGGAGGGGTGAAAGATAGTAGGTGCCGGAGGCGCTGGTTCGTGTGTCGTAGGTGGTGCCTCTGGAGACGTCGCGGGCTGTGACCTGCGCGCCTGCGACGACGGCGCCCGAGGCGTCGGTGACTGTTCCGGTGATCTTAGCGCTGATGTCCTGCCCGTGGGCAAAGGTACAAATCAGGCACATGAAGAAACTGCATAAAGCGATGCGTACTTTCATTGGTGGCCTCCAATTCCGTTTTCTCTTTCGAGCTGTTGCTCAGGTCTCTGTGAGTGTGTTTGCGCCTGAGGTTGAGTAGCGCGGCAGTTTGTAGCTGCGCAGCGACTTCAATCCTTTGCGTCTCGTTTGGTAAAGCATTCCCTCGGACATAGCGGTTGTCGGCGAACCCCTGCAAAAAACCGCGAGCAGAAAATTTTCGATACCGATTTAGACGTGCCGAAAACGATGAATTCTTTTGAAGCCAAATAGTATAGACAACTGTACAAACATGCAAGCACAAAGTTGAAATCCGCAGAGGTCCTACCGCATGCCCGGTTTCTGAAACCCTGATTGGCAGCGGGATTCACGCACTGGCGCACTCATCAACCATTCAGAAGAGAAAGAAGGATGAGAGTCGGAGAGCCGGAGACTACTAATTTTCGAAAAAACGAACTGGGGAGGCGTCTTGTCACTGGCAGAAAGTACGTCGCAACGGATCATCCTGAATTCTCCAGGCGATCCGTCTCAGACGATGTTTCCGCTGCAGCGTGATACTGCACCCACCTTATGAGGAGTATGCCTCCTCGCAGTGGCCGTATGGTTTGGGGTTCGGGCTGTTAAAAACTCAACTCGATGTTTTAAAGGTGGCCAGTAAGCGTTCGCGAACGAAGACGATGTGGTCGCGCATGGCTAGACGGGCCTCGCGTTTGGAGTCCTTTTTGAGAGCCTGGTAGATCTTCGTGTGGGCGACGGGGGCCGTTGTTGCGGAAAGTTCGTACGACTTGGAACGGCAGAGAAGGGCTTTTTGCTGGACGTTTTCGAGGACGCGGCAGAGCTCCTGGTTGCCGGTGGCCGTGGTGATGAGGTTGTGAAACCGCATGTCCTCTTCGATGTGCTCGAGCTTGTTGCCGTTTTTGAGAAACTTCTTGGTTCGGTTGATGCTGGCTGATAGATCGCTGAGCAACTTCGGCGTGATGTGGGCAGCGTCGATGGCGTGGGTCTCGAGAACTTCGCGGAGTTCGTAGAGGTCCTTGATCTCTTTCGCGGAGAACTGACGAACGTAGGCGCCGCGCCGCGCTTCGATGCGGACGAGGCCTTCAGCCTCTAATCGATTGAGGGCTTCGCGTACGGGAGATTTGCTGATTCCGAGTTGGGTGGCAAGGGATTCTTCGGTGAGCCGGGATAGTTCTCCTAGCGTCCCATTCAGCACACTCTGCTTAATGCTCCGGTAGGTAAGCTCAGTAAGGTTTGGGATTTTAGCCAGCTTGATCATGATGGAGGTGGTCTGGAGGATTCTACACGACTCCAGACTCGAGACCGTGTGGTGGGGTCAAGGAAACAACTCAAAGTTAACGGAAGCTTTAATCTCCGGGGTGGTATTGGCGCTCGATGTGCCCCTTGAGATCGGAGGGATAGAAGTAGACATCGCGGAGGTCGCCCGTGCTGTAGCGTTTCGCTTGATCGTTGAAGTGAGGGGAGGCGGGGTTGCCACTTTCGCCGCCTGCGGTGACGGCCTTCGCGTGGACTTTTTCGCCGAACTCGACGACGGCCACGAAGCTGTTACCACTGGTGCCGTACCACTTCTTTGTTCCGGGGTAGGGGCGGGCTCCGAATGAGGCGAGGGAGCCCCAGAAGGAGGAGGTAAAGCCGACGGGGATGCTGGGGCCTGCGTCGTTGAAGGGCTGGAGGATGTCTCCGGTGAGGCGTTGGAAGCGATTGATGTTGCCCCATGGGGTCTTCCATGTGCCGAAGTCGGTGGTGAGGCGGTCGGATGCGTCGGCGAGTGATTGCAGGAGCTGCGGCGGCGTGGCCCTGGTGGCGATGTAGTCTTCGACGGAGAGGCCTGCTGCTTTGGCGTCGTCGATGGTGTGGTGGCGAATGTCTTCGCCCCAGAAGACGGCGATTGAGGTTGGGACTGAGTCGATGGCCCAACGATGGTTCCACGTACGGAGTTGCTGAATGGGATCGGCGAGTTTGGTCTTGAGAGGGTCTGAGGATGGAAGCGCGTTGTAGGCCTTGAGGAGCGCGGGGATGGTTTGGTCAAACCACGGGAGATAGCTGTCGTAGGCGGCGGCGATGAGAGAGTCGAGGGTGAAGTCTTTTTTGTCTTGCAGGACGCGGATGGCGTGCAGGCCGCGAGCGGTTTCGGTGCCGGTTTCGACGTAGGCGGGATAGTCGACTTTGCGAAGGCTGCTGGTGCCGGCGCCGGACCAGGGCCAGTTGTTGCTGTTGTAGAGCCAGCCGCTGGCGGGGTTGAGAAGTTGGGGTAGTTCGTCGACGGTGAGGAGGCCCTTCCAGTCGGTGGCCGGGTTGCTGCCGTCTACGGGTTTGGTGAAGTCGAAGGCGGTGTCGCGGCGGGGGATGAAGTTGCCGTGGAAGTAGGCGATGTCGCCGTCGGCGTCGGCGAAGATGGTGTTGTTGGAGGAGTTTGCTTTGAGCTCGAGAGTTTGGCGGAAGGATTTGTAGTCTTTTGCCTTGGTGCGGATGTAGGACTGTGTGAGCGCTTTGATGGGCTCGTGCATCAGGCGGATGCTGACCCATTTGCCATCTGCCTCGCGGACGATGGGGCCGTGATGGGTGCGATAGATGGTGAACTTCTTTTCGGCTGGGCCGTGATCGGTTTTGTAGAGGACCGTGATCTGCTCTGTGGTGAGGGGGCGGAGCTCGTTGCCGTATTTGTAGAAGAGGCGATTGTCTTTCTTCTGGATGGTTTCAAGATACTCGTCGACTGCGTCGACTCCGCTGGAGGTGTGCATCCATCCGGCTCGCTCGTTGAAGCCTTGATAGATGAAGAACTGGCCCCAGGTGACGGCTCCGTAGGCATTGAGGCCCTGGTCGCTGGACATCTGGAGCTCGGAGCGGAAGAAGAAGGATGTGTGGGGATTGATGAGGAGGAGTGCGTGGTGGTCACGTGTGTTGGAAGGGGCGATGGCCATGCCGTTGGAGCCGGTGGGCTCGGGTGGGTCGCTGTCGTGGACGTAAGCCAATTCGTTACGAGAGGCAGTGAGGTTGGAGGCGTGGAATTCAGGTGGGTGTGAGTAGAAGGCTTCGAGCTGGGGCAGGTCGATGCGTTCGATGTCGCCGCCGAT
>CAZZZG010000012.1:0-64242 GCA_964658525.1 uncultured Edaphobacter sp. | reverse complement strand
CTCACAACCTCAAAAGGGCCGCCGTAAAATGGCGGCCCTTCTCTTTTGTGCGTGGCGCCCTTTCCAAGTCGAGGGAGGGTGGAAGGCTTGATCGTTAGACCAAGCACGCTGGAGATCTCCCGGTTCTCGTGCATGGTGTTTTCTCAGCGTTTGGGTCCCAAGCCATGCACAAAGGCTTCTGGCGGGCACGTTATTACCGGCTGCAATCCTGAGAGTCCAGGAAGAAAAATCTCGTTTGTAAGCCGGCGCGAAACCTCGGGCCCCGCCGGGATCGATGTCTCTGACACACCAGCGCCTAGATGGGTTCTGCTTCGACGGCGATGAGATTTAGTTGGATGGTTTGGGAGCCTAGACGCGGATGAGTTGCTGTTAGCCGAACTGTTCCTTCCTGTTCCTTAGCGCGTAACCAAACGGCGCCTGTTCCTCCGATTAACGCGAAGGGATTATCTCCGATCAAGCTTGCAGAACCTTCCAGTTTGAAGACGACAGGATCGTTTGCATAGGTTCGCATGGCTCCAAACTCGTCTGTTACTCGCATCACCACGCGTGTCGTGTCAGCGCCGTCAGCATGGAGCATTGTGTCGTCGGCAAGCAGAGTAAACTTCTGGTCGACACCCAGTCCAGACAGGGTCTTAGACGCCACCTGCTTCCCCTGCAGGTAGCCATCGATCCTCAGATCCCCCCAACCATGCCGGTTAGTTCGCTTTACCTGGCTGCGATCGAGGATAAACGGTGGGTATTTCAGGTGATCAAACTCCCCTCGTTCGGGGTCGAGTTCCGCGATCAGGTCCCATGAACTCGTTACCAGGCTGTCGGTACGCTCATAGAACTTCAGATGATCGCAGTTCGAGCAGACGACGGCCTTGGTGAAGTTGGTCGACTCATCACTATTGGCCCAATGGAAGGCTGGTTCGAGAACAATCTCCTCGGTGGGGTCGCACTGCGACTTATAGAAGCCCCCGGCAGGTTTGAGCTCTCGGAAGATGTCCGTCACGCCGTGGTAGCAGATGCGATCCCCTGCCCCGAAGTTCGCGTGTGTGTTGTAGTCAAATGCACACCATCCGATGCCGCCCGCGAACTGCGGGTCAGATGCGAGCTGGTTGTGGATGCGAGCGTGCCGCAACGTGTGTTCACGCTGGCGTTCGTCGTCGTCGGTCGACTTGGTGGGAAAAGTGTGTCCAACGAACTCAGTATTGAGGTACAGGGGATGATTCGGCTTTCTTAACGGGAAGCCGAAGTCGTTGATGGTGAACACATCCTCCAAAAGCTCCGACTCTTTGAAGTTACGAATGCCGCCCGTTTGCCGAGTCGTATCCAGTGCGTGGGCAAGCGCGTTGGTGCGAGTGTAGAAGCTGTGATCGTCTGGAGATTCATTGATTCGCACACCCCAGAGGATGATCGACGGATGGTTCCAGTCCCGCCGGACCATGCGCCCGACATTATCAATGGCGATGAGCTTCCACGGCTCGGGGCCGATGTGTTGCCAACCCGGAATTTCCTCGAGCACAAGCAGACCGATCTCGTCACAGCAATCCAAAAAATGCCGGGACTGCGGGTAGTGAGAGGTCCGAACGATGTTGCAGTGGAGAGTATGGCGAAGAATCTTTGCGTCCTGACGTTGCACGCGGGCCGGCATCGCCTGACCAACGAACGGAAAAGTCTGGTGGCGGTCGAGGCCGCGCAGCTTAATGATTTTGCCGTTCAAGGAGAAACCGTGATCAGTGAAGGTAGCATCGCGGAAACCGATGCGACGGCTGTCCTCGTCCATGATCTTTCCCGAGTGCAGGAGACGTACCCGAACGGTGTAAAGGTTTGGTGTTGCTATATCCCAGAGCTTTACCCCTTCAATCTCTCTAAAAGATAGCGTCTGCTTCGCGGGGTCATCGACCGTCTCCGTGCTCGAGTAGACCGGAGCACTTGCGGTCGGGTCGGCCGCTGCATTCGGATCACTGCCCGTCGATACTTTGAAAGTCTTGGTCGTCTTTGCGAGAGTACGTTCTCCGTCGAGCAACTCTGCCTCAAGCACCACATCACCGCGGGGAGACGTACCGGCGAGAAAGCAGTCCACATCGAGCGTGGGTTTAGCACTCAGCACGTTCTTCGGATGCGCGAAGATATTGTCCAGGTAGAGGCTTGGCACTACGCGCAACGAGACTTCGCGGTAAATGCCCCCGAAGGTCAGGTAATCAATTTCGTTGCCGAACGGTGGGATGTCGTTTCTTTCAGTTGAGTCTAACTGGACAACGAGGACGTTCTCTCCGTCTTTGCTCAGATGCGGGGTTAATTCAAAGGAAAACGGGGTAAAACCGCCTTTATATTCGCCAAGCGAGAAGCCGTTGATCCACACGGTTGATGCCGTCATCGCACC
Organism: uncultured Edaphobacter sp.; assembly: GCA_964658525.1. GTDB lineage: Bacteria > Acidobacteriota > Terriglobia > Terriglobales > Acidobacteriaceae > Edaphobacter. The sequence goes on along the minus strand of CAZZZG010000012.1, from coordinate 61,874 downwards.
TTCGAAGTCGACGAAGATACGTTTACCTTGAGAATCAGGCGGCGTCTTGAAGCGGCGGCGATAGGTCGAGATGAATTCGTAGTCTTTGTCGTCGAAGCTGTGCCACGGAAGCCTTATGTTTGTGTGTGGGATAACCACTTGCTCGAAGGATGAGTCGTCAAACTCAGGCTTTTCGGCACCAGCGACTTGTGCAGGATGGTATCGCCAACCGCGGTTGATCGGTAGAATCGCTCGTCCGTATGTGGGAACTTCTTCGGCAAAGGCGGAAATACCGGGTAGTGTCGACGCTGCCAGTAGGGTTCCTGCTGTGCGGAGGAAATCGCGTCTATCCATCAAATTAGCAAAATCAGCCATGCCAAATTCTACTTATAAATAGGGCTAGCTGGTGGCTGGAATAGCTTCATTTTTTTGAGTTTTGTAGTTCCGCTAGAAGCTTGGGAAGAAGCAAAGTCTATGTGAAAACGAGAATGTTTTTTTGGCCGATGGGTTAGTGTGTTTTGCTGGGGGTTTTTGCGAAAAACGAGGGTTAGAACGTGGTGTTTTGATGGTCAATTTGTGGTGGAATGCATGGTAAACGTGGTACTTAAGCAGCCGTGTTTCCAGTGCTCAAAAATGTGACACAAATTCTGGATTTATTTTGGGCATTCCCGTTTCGGGATTTCGTACGCAGTAGGCGATTTAGAGCCACCAGGTCTGATGGCTGTGAGGACAATGCATTTTGATTGAGGTCCCAAAGCCGGTGTAGTTAGTCCGAAGACTAGCTCCTGCGGTCGGTATTGTCCGGTTTATCCAGTAGCTAGTGAGAGCAATCCTTGCAGATCAAGGGCGGAGCTTGACTCGGTACCGCGTGGCAGGGACGGGGAAACCACAAGGGCTTGATGATGGCCCTCAAACCACACCAGGAACGAAGACTGTTCGGATTGGGGGAGCCGCTGCTGGTTGATCCACTGATAGTAGGCGGCCATGTCTGCATCAACGAGGGAGCCGACGGGATCGAACTCGGAACGGCTGCCGCTGGCTGACAGCAGTTCGTTCATTGGCCTCTGCCGTTGCCTTGGGGCAAAGCGTACGAGTAAGGTTTGCGCCTGCGCCCGTCTCAGTACTTCACGCGCCGTCCATTGGACAAAGGTCGTGCTGAATATCTGGGTGCCGGACCCCTCTGTGAGCAGCCTGACTTTAAACCGTTCCAGCACCTCGTCACCTGATTTGCCGATTCCGAGGTCGGTGGGAGACAGACGTGCCATATGTGTGCGCAGTTCTTCCGGGCCCATTCCAGGCTTTTCAATCTCAGCCTGCATATTCTTCAGCAATGCGGCGCGGACGGGTTCCATCTGCTGATACGAAACACTGCTGACCAGAGAACTATGATCGGCTGCCTGCCCACCATCGATGTACCAATGTCCATAGGGCAGCGGGTGAGCCTTTGCCCTGGCTTCGACTGCAGCCAGCAAAAGCTCCACTCCGTTTTCCGGGTTGATTTGATTGAAATAGGTGCCGTGCTTGCGAAGGTTGAGAAAAAGAGGTCCGTCGTACGAGACGACGCCCTGCCCCACGATCGCAATTCCCAACCTGCGTACTGCGATCGGTTCAGACGGCGTCGTTCTCTGAGTACGATTCCCGTAATCTAAGGCTGCCTCCCTGTACGCATCGAGTTGATGGGTTGTCCAAAGGTAGGCTGAGAGCTGTTCAACGAACTGGGCCGGCTGGTTGACCCAATTGAGTTGGGCAAGCTTCGGTGAGAGCGAAAGTTGCGAGAATGCTTGAAACCAATCTTTCAGTTGCACCGGCGTCAGAGAGCTGAGCGTGCCAAGCTCCTGGTCGATTGCAGCGCGCTCTGCGGGGAACTTGAAGTCGTAGTCGATGATCTCTCGCAGCAAACTGGGCACAAAGCTAAGGGGCAGCTGTTGCAACGTGCTCAGGTGAGCTGCAGCGAGCTTCCCTGCTTTGGGTGGATACGCGGCAAACTGTTCGGGTTTGAGATCGCTTGGCAACATAACTACAACAATTCGTGAATCGGGACGCCTTGTGACAGCTTCGGCGAGAAGCCCATTATCGCGCCGAGGGTGGGGACGAGATCAATCGATTGCAATGGGCGATCATATACCATTCCCGGCCTTACGCCTGCGCCCAACGTCAACATCCAAGTGGTGCGTGACGCTGCGTCACCGGTGCGATGATGTTGAAATCCATTGCCGCCGGCATCCTCATCGGCATCTCGTCCAAAGTCCGGGAGGATGAACATCGTCGTGTTCCCCGCGTATTCAGGTTCGGCCTGAACAACCTTCCATAGCTCTGCGCAGAGACGGTCCGTGCGTCGAATAGCGTCAACGTAGAGCGAGTAGGCGCCGGAGTGAGCGATGTCGATATCGTGCATCGTGATCCAGAGCAGATTGGGCGACTCCTGATGCATCAGACGTTTTGCGACGTAGACAGAAAGCTCGTCCGGGCTCGAGACCGTTCGTGCATGCGCCATGAAGTCATCGACGGAGAGCTTCAATATTCTTTCCATCTGCTGCAGCTCGAATTCGCCCCCTCCGATCTGCGGCGCGTAGAGCGGGGTCTCGTAGTTGTCATGCAGTAAGTGGTTGTAGTCCGTCGATCCGGATGTTGCCGCGTTCAGTAGATGTTTTGGCAAGATGACTTTGGCGCCCAGCCCGGGCCCATAGGAGCGATAGTCGCTCTCACCGATCCGATTAAATCCGTTGCTGGGCGCGACGACCCACGCGCTGGAGGATGGGCGATTCAGATCCTTGCGAAAGTATTCGAACACGGTGGGATGTTCGGGTGGAACTGCCGAAAAGTTGTTGAGCGTTTCGTAGACGCCCGTCGCAAGACTTGCGGTCGCCACATAGTGGCCGAGTATTCCCTGATTCATCACCTGGGTGAAGAAGCTGGACTGTGGAGCTAGCTCCTGAAGCATGTGTGGAATATTCTGCTGTCCGTCCGGGGCGAACGTCTCCTGATCGCGAGCGCCTCCTCCAAACGTGATGACGATGACTTTTCGCTTCTTCGCCGCGGCCTCCCCATACACAAATGGACTAGCGGTTGTGAGGGTACTTCCGAGTGCAAGCCCAGCCGTCGTCCGCAGAAATTCGCGTCTGGTGAGACCCAGATGCCTAGCCGCTTCGTGTCGTGCCGGTATCGCCTTGCTGAATGATGAAGCGCTCAACTGAACCCACCTAATGATCTTTCGGTCTCTATCGTTCGTTTACTTTCAATCGTCGAAGCGCAATACTCAAGGCTTGGTGACGGATGCGGGCTTTGCCGAATACACAAATTGTTGAACCTCGGCCCTCTCCTTGTCCACTGCGGCCATATGTTGTGCCTGAAGCTGCTGATACATAGCAAATTCTTTCTGTGCCTGATCTTTCTGCCCCGCCCGAACATAATATTGCCCGAGACGGTAGTGAGCATCTGGGAGATTGGGATTTAGTTCCAAAGCGCGCTGATACTCCGGCAATGATTTAGCCGACTCGTGCTGGTCTGCGTAGAGAATGCCCAACTGCAGGTGTGCGTCGGCAAGTGTTCCATCCAATGTAATTGACTTTTGCAGCAGGGATTCCACGGCGTGAAAATCTACGCTCGTTTCTTCGAGCCGTTTTCCCTTCCATAAACTCACGGCGTAATAATACTGGGCCAGAGCGTTGTTCGGTTGTAACTCTGAGTAGCGTCGGAACCTTTGAATTACATCGTCGGCCTGATTCGGCGAACTAAGGTACGACTTGGATAGAAAAAGATAGCAGCGGGGATCGGTTGGATCGAGGTCTGCTGCGGCCAACAAGGATTTGATCGACTCCTCGTATCTGCCACGTGAGTACAAGGCCATACCAAGGCCGATCAACAGTCGCGGTGAAGTTGGATAGCGCTTCGCTGCTTGCTGGAACACATCGATAGCCGGCTCGTATGTTCTATGGAGGAGAAGTTCACTTCCCCAAGTGAAGAGATTGTCTTCACTCGGATCCATTTGAGCAGCGATTTCGAACTCGTTCGCTGCCTCTACGAACTTTCCATCCTTCTCGTCAATCTGACCCAGCAGGTTGTGCAGTTCGCCTGTGTTCCTCTGTTGCATCATGGTCTGGATGAGCTGCTGCGCGTCGCTGCGTCGCCCCATGAGAAAGTACGTGAGAGCGAGATCGTATCCGTTGTTGTAAGAGGACGGATTGATACGCCGCGCCTGTTCGAGAAGAGGAAGCGCATCCGACAACCTATTGGCCTGAAGGTAGAAATCAGCCAGGTTGTGGTTTGCGTCGAAGTCTCGCGGCTCAAGAGCGAGGGCTTGACGAAACTGTGTCTCGGCCAATTCCAACTTTCCAGAAGCTGCCAGAGCCGTTGCCAGATTCGTTCTCGCAGCAGCGGAGTCCGGTTTTAGTCGAGCGGCTATTTCTAGCTGCTCTATTGCTTTTTCGTTCCGCGATTGTGCAGCGTAGGTCAGCCCCAGAAGTTCGTGGACTTCAAAGCTCTTGGGAACGTGAGGTAAGAGGCTCTGCAGTTGTGCGGAAGCTTCTGCAAGCTTTCCTGCCTGATATTCGGCTAACGCAGACTGAAACTGTTGGTCAAGGTTCTGGCTGGGGTTCTCCTGGGCCAACGCGTGCCGGGCCGACAATGCCGAACAAACCAGAAGCGAGCTGCCAAAAACTACCAGCCGCCACCGGGGCCTATTGCTCACAGTTCACCTCTGTCATCGCGCATAAGCCAGATGCTACGCGCGAGTAACCCTTTGGAGAACAAATCCGGGGGCACCTTTGCAGATGCCTCTTCCGGAGTTATTCAATTTGGGATTAATAGTACAACTTGAGAGCAAATTGAATCTGTCGCGGATCGTATGGTGCATCGCGAGTGGAACCAATTTCGCCAAAGGTGGAGCTGGTGAAGTTGCCCGAGTTTCCGATCGCAGTGACTCCGTTGCCGCCGAAGTTAGGTGAGTTGAAGTTCGGGTGATTCAAGATATTGAAGAACTCGGTCCGAAACTGCAGAGAGACGCGCTCACTAAGCTGCATAGCTTTGAATAATGAGAAGTCGAACCGATGGAATCCCGGACCTGTGGTTGTTGACGGTCCAGCTCCCAAAATTGCACTGCCGGTTAGAGGGAAGCATCCAGCGGGTGCGACTGCTCCCAGCGGGCACGGCTGCTGAAAGGCTGCCGGATTTCCGAACCAACTGAGCTTGCCGTTCGAATCGTGATGCAGGCCAAGCTTCTGACTCTGTCCAGGGACTTGCACATCGTTGCAATACGTTCCAGATGTTGTGGCGGTCGGGCAAGTAAGAGTGATCGGTTGGCCGCCCTGGAGGGTTACGATCCAGTTCACGCTCCACCCGCCGACAACTGCATTCCCGAGCTTGCCAGCGCCGGCCATGAACTTCTTATCTTTGCCGAAGGGTAGCTGATAACCGCCGCTCAAATGGACCACATTTCGGATATCGAAGTCGGCCAACCCGTAGTCGAATCTGGGGCCAAGTCCCGGAACATAAGCTGCCCGGTATCCGCTTGAATTACCTGTACTGCCTCCGTTGAGGAGGTCGGCGGCATCGGAGAGCGTCTTCGAATAGGTATAGGTGACGAGGTAATTCAATCCATTCGAGAACTGTTGTTCAAGTTTGGTCTGCAGGCCGCTGTAGTTGCTGAGTCCGAGAGTTTGCTGGTAGCTTGCGTTCTGGCCGAAATCCGGAAACGGCAGGTAAGGAAGCACACTGGTGTTGGCTGGTAGCAATTGAGAGACGTTATTGTCGCCGATACCAACCTGTAAGTTATTGACGTTCGTAAATACGTACGCGACCTGCGCAGACATCGTAGGAGTGATCGCGTATTGAAAAGTGAAGTTAGAGCTGAGAGTAACTGGGGTTATGTATTTGAACTGAAGCCCCTGGAGACCCAAGCCTTTAGCATTGACCGCAAGAGGAGTAAAGGAACTGCAACTGAGACCGGCGCCGATCGGCGCACTTCCGCCTGGACCAGCGGTCGCGCACGCGCCGTAGGGATTGGAACCGCTGCTAAAGGGTGCGGCGTCGGTGGTTCCTTTGTAGTCGAAGTTGTAAACGAAGGGATAGTTTTCACCGATGTTGGGGCCGTAACCCTGATTCTCAAAGGCGTTGTAGAAGAGTCCAACACCGCCACGGAAGACAAACTTCGGGGTAATTTGATAGGCAAAGCCTGCACGCGGCGCGAAGTTGCTCCTTTGAGCCTTGGTGAGTCCCTTACCGTATCTGTCGGTTTCTCCAAGCGCAATTCCGTCTTTCGCCAACAGGTCGAGGAAGCCATTGCCGGCTAGTGATGGATCAGTTGCAGTAGAAGACAAGGATCTATCAGCCTTCCCTGACGCGGGGATTAGATATACCGGTGCTCCGTTTGGTGGACCGCTCTGAACAAAGTTAGCCTGGGCACCATTCGATTCGGAGATGGGGCTGAAGTAGTCCCAGCGCAGGCCTAGATTAAGAGTCAGTCTTGGGCTGATCTTCCAGTCATCCTGAAAGTAAAGAGCGGTGTACTTCCTGGTGTCGTAAGTTTTACTGATATTGGACGCATGTATTTCGTTTGCTCCTCCCACAAAACTAACTCCACCCGGATAAATTGCTGCCGTTGGAGTCAAAAGGAATTGGGCACGTCCGGTTTGGTCGCCGGATTGTCCTGGAACACCGGCAAAGTTGCCGTTGAAGTCGAATTCACCTCGTGAGTACGCGGGTTGCAGCGTGTTGAAGTGCACATTCTGGAACTCGATGCCCATCTTGAAGCTGTGCTTTCCATAGATCTTCGTGAAGTCATCCGTGATCTGAAGGGTCTGACTCACCTCGTCCGAAGGCAGGAAGTCGTTGCTGCCCAACTCTTGTAGACCGCCAATGACGATCGCCGGAAGTCCACCGTTCTCGGAGTTTTGCGGAATACCCTGGATGCCGTATTTTGCAGGAATGCCCTGGGTGCTGCCCTCTGGTCCGAATCGAGTGGTGTGCAAGTGGTTGAAGCCAACACGCCCTACGTTGACGATGTCGGGAGTAAACACGTGGGTCCAAGCGGCAACAGCCTGATCGGACTTGGCTGTCTGAAGGCCCTGCTGGAAGCTGCCACCGTCTGCAACACCGCCGAAGGGTCCCGGGATAAATTGCGGATCATCCACATAGCTGAAGCGTACGAATATCTGTTCTTTTTGTGTGGGATTGAAGTCACCGCGCACGTCAAAGGCGTTGCGATGCTCATACAGACCCGGACTTGTTACATAGTTCGAAGTGATGCCCGAAGCGGTTGGCAACGGGTATAGATTCAGCAGATTAATCGCATTCTGGTCCAGGCGGGAGCCAGGGATTTGGTTCAGGTTGCAACCCGCCAGGGTGAACGTCTTCGTGCCTGCTCCGCACGAACCGAACGGGTCGCGAACATAGCCAGTCTGCGTAGCTACGAAGCCTGAGACAGGATCAAGCACACCTGCCGTAACTGCACGCGTTGTTGCCGGGTCCATGATTGCGCCAAACGGTATCGACCGGCCTACATTGTCAATGCGCGGCTGTCCCGACTGACCAGTGATGAGGTCAGAGAGATTTTGGTAGCCACTGGTTCTCTCCAAGTTGGTCGGCACCGCAAGACCGGACTGAGTATTACCCTGGACGCGCCGAAAACCTTCATAGTCACCAAAGAAGAAGAGTTTGTTTTTGATGATTGGCCCACCGACGGTGGCTCCGAACTGATTAAACCTCAGCTCTCCTTTTTTGGTTTCGAAGTAGTCTGCCGCGTCGAGTACGTCATTGCGGAAGAACTCCCATACCGCGCCATGGAGGCTGTTTGTGCCGGACTTGATCGTGGCGTTGAGAACGGCTCCGGCCGAACGACCGAGTTCGGCGCTAAAGTCTGCCGTCTGTACTTTGAACTCCTGGATCGCGTCCAACGGAGGGAGAATGACGAAGTTTGTTCCGTTCAGAAAGTCGACTGCGTTGGAGTTGTTGTCGATGCCATCCAACAGGTAGTTGTTCTGTGCCGGTCGCAGACCGTTTGCCGTAAAGGCTCCGGAGGCCGCGTTTCCGCGTGTGTCCGCCTGCGATGTGTTCACACCTGCACCAAGCTGGGCGAGAAACGTGAAGTTGCGTCCATTCAAAGGGAGACTATTGACGCTACGTTCGGTCATAACCTGTCCGACCGACGATTCGTCCGTCTCCAGTTGCGGTGGCGCAGTCGTAACGTCTACTGTCGTGCTGGTTTCGCCGATCTTCAGTTGCACATTGACCTGCAGGTTCTGTCCCACCGACACCGTCATATTTTTCTGGCTGGTGGTGGAAAAGCCCGGAGCCGTGACCGTTAGAGTGTAGTGCCCAATCCTCACTGGAGAGAAGATGTATACACCGCTGTTGTTCGTCGTGGTCTCCAAGGTGATTCCCTGGTCCGTATTCAACAGGGTCACATGCGCATTGGGAACATTCGCATCGGCGGCATCCTGGACCGTGCCATTGATTGATCCTTCGTCCACTTGGCCGAATGAAGTTTGAGTCTGCATCAGCAAAAGACCCAAACATGCGACGGTTATGTAGCCAAGAAATCTAAACCGACTTATTGCGTTGCGATCAGTAGCCATCCGAATAACCTCAGTTTTCATTCCATGGTCATTGCGCGTTCCCGAACTTGATTGCTGATTGGAGGTATTGGCAGTGCGTTTCCGATGAGCTTTACCGCCGATGTAACCGGTTACTTCACTGCCGGGGAGGAATCTAGAACAAACAAATAACTTTTGTCAATCAAAAGGTTGAAATTCTCGTCCTTAGCTCGATGGACGTGGTTTCGGGCTGCCTTCAGCCTGGTGCTAACATTGCCGCAACACGGAACCCCTTTGAAATGACGCATTACCAGAGTCAGAATCATCTTTTTTCCCGTCGCAGGCTTCTCAAAAGCCTAAGTTTGGCGCCTATGCTCTTCCATCCGACGCCCTTCTATGCGTCGTCCTTTTTGTTTAGCCCATCCAAAGCCTTCCCAAGTACGGATTCGAACTTCTCCTTCGCCGATATCAGGCTGACACCCCATTACCCGGCAAAATCTCCCTTGGAAGATACCCTTCGCCTGGTTGCCCCCGGTTCGGATGAGTACATCACTGAGAGATACGCCTTTGAGATCGGAGTACAACTCAACGGGTGGAAGCGGGCTCTTGAGGCATCAGCACACGATCTTTCAGCCCTGGCTCGATCGCTGGATCCTTCGATTGAAGCCTCGTCGTTAGTTCCGGTAGAGAAGAAGGCGGTGCGCTCCGGAGAGGGGATCGATGTCGTACGGAGACGGTTCGGGAGTAGTTTCGTTTCTGGGCGCGAGCGATTTCTACAGGAGATCCAGGGGTGGCTGGGGGAGGTCTCTCGCGTAGACACAGCGGAGTTCGAAATTACCAGCATCGAAGCGGTTACGAACACTCCACTCACCGTCCGGCTGGATATTCGATATGACATTGTTGGTGTTCGAAGCGATCAACGTCGCGAGGAGCGGGTTGGATCGTGGCGCACTGTGTGGGCGCATGATGAAGCCAGCAGTGTCCCCGAGGCCTGGAAGGCCCACCGATGGGAGGCAGGTGAGGAGACCCTGAGTGTTGCGAGTGGGCAGGTATTTGTCGACGTTACGTCTCACGCTCTCGGTGGAACGGAGTCGTATAAAACCCAGATGCTTCGAGGATCCGATTATTGGCGCACCGTCCTCGACGGCGCATGTGGAATTGATGTTTACGGCAACAACGGTGTGGCCGCGGGTGACTTCGACAACGATGGATTCGACGATCTTTATGTCAGCCAGCCGGCGGGACTGCCCAACCGGCTGTATCGCAACCGGGGCGACGGAACCTTTGAAGACGTAACAGAAAAGTCGGGCGTCGGAGTGCTGGACAATACCGCGTGCGCGCTGTTTGCCGACTTTCAGAACAACGGACTTCAGGATCTTCTGGTGGTTTGTGGCAGCGGTCCTCTGCTCTTCCTGAACAAAGGGGACGGTACGTTCGCTCTCAAGAGCGACGCATTCAAGTTTGCAAATGCTCCTCAAGGATCGTTCACACATGCGTCTGTTGCCGACTACGATGGCGACGGACGTCTCGATATCTACTTCTGTTTGTACAGTTACTATTTGGGGCTCGATCAGTATCACTACCCAGTTCCCTACTTCGACGCACGCAACGGCCCGGCCAATTGCCTGCTGCACAACGAAGGGAATGCGGTCTTTGTCGAGAAGACCGCAGCTGCGGGATTGAACGTGGATAACAATCGTTACAGCTTCGCTTGCGCGTGGGGCAACTCTGGCTCCAGTGGCTTGCCTGACCTCTATGTGGCCAATGATTTCGGTCGGAATAATTTGTATCGCAACAATGGTGATGGAACGTTCAGCACAGTTTCGAGTTCTGCCCACGTTGAGGATGTTGGCGCCGGAATGAGTGCGAGCTGGGCGGACTTCGATGACGACGGAAAGCAGGATATTTATGTTGCCAATATGTGGTCTGCGGCGGGCCAGAGGGTTTCAACACAAAAGTATTTTCAGGAGAGAGCTCCTGAGGATATCCGGGCGCTCTATCGGCGGCATGCACGAGGCAATGCACTTTATCGAAACCTGGGGAATGGGGAGTTTCAAAACGCTAGCCAGCAAGCCGCGGTTGAAATGGGCCGCTGGGCCTGGTGTTCCGATTTTTGGGACTTCGACCACGACGGATACCCGGACCTGTACGTCGCCAATGGGTACATCTCAGCGCCGGAGCCAAAGTTAGAGCGGAGCGATCTGGGCAGCTTCTTCTGGCGGCAGGTGGTGGCAAAATCTCCTAATGACTCGACTCCATCTCTCGCCTACGAGAAGGGATGGAACGCTCTTAACGAATTGATCCGGTCGGATACATCCTGGAGCGGCCACGAAAGAAATGTAGCCTTTGTGAATAATCGTGATGGCACGTTCTCCGAAGTTTCAGGCGTGCTTGGACTAGATTTTCCTGAGGACAGCCGCTCCTTCGTTCTCACCGATCTCGACCATGACGGCCGCCTGGAACTCATTCTCAAAAATCGAAACGCACCGCAGCTACGGATTCTTCACAACGGGATGAAGGACCTCGGCGACTCGGTTGTATTTCGCTTGCGTGGGACTAAGAGCAATCGCGATGCGATCGGAACGGCCATTACGGTCGAAGCAGGAACGCTCAAGCAGACGAAGTATCTGCAAGCGGGCTCTGGGTTTCTGGCTCAGCATTCGAAAGAGGTGTTCTTCGGAATTGGAAAGCCGGAAGGGGCGATTCGGTGCACGATTCGCTGGCCTAGCGGCCTGTCTCAGAGATTTGAACGCCTGCCTGTAAACCATCGGATTGAATTTGAGGAAGGTGCGGACACCTTTACCGCTAAGCCTTTCGCACCGACGAACCCTTCTTACGCGCAGACGACGCTGCCGCCGGTGTTAGAACCGTTACCAAATCAGGTAGACACATGGCTCATTGAGCCCTTGCTGGCACCGGAGTTTTCCCTTCCAGATATTGCTGGCAACGTTCGAGAACTCCGATCGTTGAGGGGCAGCTTCGTGGTGCTTAACTTCTGGACGACAACGGCGCCTCTCTGCCGCGACCAGTTGAGACTACTTCATCGTCACGAGTCCGCACTCGCCGCAGACCAATTAAAAATTCTAGGGGTAAACGTTGACGAGGTCGCGAATGTTGACAAGGCTCGCTCCTTTACGGCGCAGGAAAAATTTTCCTTTCCCGTTGTTTTTGCAACAGAAGATGTGGCTGGAATCTATAACGTCATCTATCGTTACCTGTTCGATCGCCGCAGGGATCTCGCTATTCCCACCACCTTCCTGCTGGACAGAGAGGGGATGATCGTTAAGGTGTATCAGGGACCGATTAGCCCTGAGCGTCTGCTTGATGATGTAAGAGCTGTCCCAACCACAACGGCTGGTCGGATGCAGAAAGCAATGCCCCTGGGCGGAGTTCTCTATCGGGGAGGGTTCCAGCGTAATGACTTCACCTACGGTGTAGCGCTCTATCAACACGGATACCTGGAACAGGCCGCCGAGTCCTTTCAACAGGTCATCGCCGCCAAACCGGATGATCCCGAAGGATATTACAATCTGGGAACTCTCAACTTACGGAAAAATGATTTCAAGCTGGCGCGACAATATCTTCAACAGACACTGAAGCTGCGTCCAGACTATCCGGAGGCGTGGAACAATCTCGGAATGATGGCTGCACAGGAAGGCCATCCGGACGAAGCCATCCAAAGCTTTCAACATTCGTTACTCCTGAGACCGACCTATGCAATCGCTCTGTTGAACCTGGGAAATGTCTTCCGGCGGCAGGGGGCTTTTGAGAAGGCACTTGATTGCTTGAACCGTGCGCTCGCAATTGAACCGGACAATCCTGAAGTCAATTACAGTCTCGGCATGTTCTACGCGCAGCAGAGCCAGATGCAGAGTGCATCGGACTACCTGCAGAAAGCGGTTGAGCTGCGTCCGGATTATCCGGAAGCTCTGAACAATCTTGGTGTTCTCTTTGTGCGTGAGCAGGATTATGCGAAGGCGAAGGAGCAGTTCGAGACCTGTATCCGTCTCGTCCCGACCTTTGATCAGTCTTATCTCAACCTTGCGCGCCTCTATGCGTTGCAGAATGACAACGGAAAAGCTGTCGAAATCTTGCAGGATCTGCTGAAGATGCAGCCACAGAACGTTGGCGCGATTCAAGCAATGGAAATGTTAAGCAAAACGCCTTGATGGGCATTTCAAAAGATGAGATCGAAGGCTCGACGTGCCTTTATAATCGCAGCCTATGAATCTTCCCCGCCGACGTTTTCTCGGCTCATCTCTTTTTGTATTTGGCAATACGTTGATGGAGACTTTGGCGACCCCACTTTGGCAGTGGAGAGATCCAACACTCGTAAAAGCCGCGGTCTCGAATCCCGCTCCACCTCAGGTCCAGTTTGTGGATGTCGCGCAGCAGGCAGGACTGAACGTCCCCAACGTGTGGGGTGGTGTTGACCACAAGCGGTCCATCATTGAGGCTAAAGGCAGCGGCCTCGCGTTTTTTGACTACGATCACGACGGATGGCTGGATATCTATCTCACCAATGGAAATCGGCTCGATGCGCATTGGCCGGCTGGAAAGGCGCCGACATCTCATCTCTACAAGAACAATCGAGATGGCACTTTTACCGACGTCACGGAGAAATCAGGGCTGGGAGTTACAGGCTGGCAGACCGGCGTCTGTGTCGGCGACTACGACAACGATGGATGGGACGACCTGTTCTGCACTTTCTGGGGACACAACATTCTCTTCCACAACAATGGAAATGGAACTTTTACTGATGTTACGCGCAAAGCCGGTCTCCGTCAGGAGCAGGTTCGTTGGGGCGCGGGCTGTACCTTTCTCGATTACGACAGGAACGGCCACCTCGATCTCTTTGTATGCAATTACATCAGGCTGGATCCCGAGAAGATTGCCGCTGCTGCCGACACGCACTATTGCCAGTGGAAGGGCGTTCCTATCATGTGTGGCCCGCGCGGTCTTCCTGGCGATACGAACATTCTTTACCACAACAATGGGGATGGCACCTTTACCGACGTTTCGGAAAAGTCCGGCATTCTAAAACCTGGCCCTCGGTACTCCATCACTTCCGTCTCATATGATTTCGATAACGATGGATGGCCGGATATTTATGTCGCGGTAGATTCTCAACCGAGCATTCTGTTTCAGAACAACCATGACGGCACGTTCACCGATGTTGCTGTGATGGCTGGTTGCGCCTATAGCGATGGCGGCCATGAACAAGCCGGGATGGGCGTCGCCGTCGCCGACTACGACTGCGATGGCTGGTTCGACATCTTCAAAACTAATTTTGCTGATGACACCTGCAACTTGTACCACAACAATGGTGACGGAACTTTCAGCGACGTTACCTTTGCTGCAGGCGTCGGAGTCAACAATCGCTATGTCGCATGGGGATGCGGGTTCATTGACTATGACAATGACGGTTGGCAGGACATTCTTCAAGTCAACGGACATGTATACCCGGAGATTGATAACTACCACTTCGATCAAACGTTCAAGAATCCGCGCCTGGTCTACAAAAATCTCGGCAATGGACGCTTCAAGGATGTGTCGGCGGAGATGGGACCCGGTATCACCGAGCAGTTTTCCAGCCGGGGCGCGGCCTTCGGAGATTATGACAACGATGGCGATATGGACGCGCTGGTTTTGAATATGAACGATCTGCCATCGCTCCTTCGCAATGACGGGGGCAACAAGCAGAACTGGATCAAGATCAAGCTCGTGGGGACTAAGTGTAATCGCACAGCTATTGGAGCGAGGGTGCGGGTTATCACAGGTAAACATATCCAGATGGACGAAGTTAATAGCGGTTCAAGCGTCATGTCACAAAATGACCTACGCCTTCACTTCGGACTGGGGAAGGTGGATACCGTGGACGTGGTCGAAATCAAGTGGCCGACTACGCAGAAGATTGAACGATTCACACAGGTCAAAGCAAATCAGATACTCACTATTCGCGAAGGGAATGGCATTGTCGGCAGCCTAAAGCCAGTTTCACAGTAGAGTCTTGTTAAACATGAATGAGATAACTTCGGCTTCAACTGTTACGAAGCAGTCACGATTTAGTTACTTGCCGGGCCAACGTTCTTGCGTACTCACTGCGCTGTGGCATCTGTCGACCGCCCCTGCAGAACAACAAGGAACTGCTTGATCTCGCGCCTTTGGCTCTCAACAACAGCAGCTTGCTTCTTCTCGATCTCATCATGAAGCGCGAACTCTTGCCTAGCCTTTGTCGGCTCATCCGTCCGGTCATAAGCCACGCCCAGTCGATAATGTGCCTCAGCTAATTCTGGATCAGCTTTGATTGCCTTCATGTAGAAATCGATAGCCTTTTCGTATCTACGTTGTGAAGAATAAAGAATTCCAAGTTGCAGATAGGCATCCACGCAGTTGGAGTCGATCGTCACGGCCTTCGTAAGCAGGACTTCTACTTGTTCCAAGGCCTGCTTGTCTGCCGATTGTTCCTGCCGTTTCCAAACTGCCATCGCATAGAGGTAATTCGCGAGAGGATTTTCAGGTTGGTCCCGCACAAATCGCGCTAGTTTCTGCTCTATGCATGGTAATCGCGTGGGTGCCGCTATCTCAATTTTGCCCATGAAGATGTACGGCTCCGGATCCGACGGATCCAAATCGGAGGCATCACAGAGTCGAAGGGCTGCCTCATCATAGAGAGCGCCCGCAAAGAGAGAAGTACCGAGCGCAGTCAGCATTCGAGACGATTTTGGATATGCTTTCGTTCCATCTCTGAAGACCTCTACAGCTTGCCAAACGGCCCGGTGCAGTAATAACTCCGAGCCCCATTCAAAGTAATTTTGCTCGCTTGGATCGAGATGGACGGCCTGCTGATGTTCCCGGACGGCAGCCAACGGATCGCCAAGCTTCTCATCAAGTTCACCCATCAAGCGATGCAGGTCCGCAGAGTCATTGTGAACTTGTAGTTTCTGGACCTGTTCACGGGCGCGCGAGAAGTCGCCTGCTTCTTTGTAAGCCACCGCCAGATCGTATGCATTGCCATCGATCGTTGGGTTGATCTGGTATGCAGCCAGCAATAGCGGGATAGAGTCTCGGGCTCTACCAGCATGGAAATAGTACTCACCAAGTTGATGATTTGCTTCGAAGCTCCCCGGAGCGTTTGCGCGTGCGGCAATGAGTTTGCTCTCGGACTCATCCGTTATTTTTGCGCTGTCCGGTGGGACCGACCCGTTGGACCTGGGACTCTCGGCTTTCAGGGTGAGAGTTTGACGCGCAAGATCTTCGCTGGTTCGCAAGGCGGAGTCCGATCCATGCCCTCCTACAGCTGTCCAGTCAACAACTCCCGCAATGGTGAAATTCGGCTTATCGGAAAATTGCATCGTCTGAGGGAGAGGCGGCGAAGAGCCGGTTGAATTCAGATGAATATCTCCAGAGGCCTCGAGGATTACGTCGATAATTTTTCGATCTCCCTTAGTCAGCGCGAGAACGGTAGTAGCATGACTCCTTTGCCCTGATTTCTCCACACTGAGTAGATACTGCCCCGTAGGGAGGTCGGTAAATGCGAAGGCACCTGCAGCATTCGTTTTTGTCTCCACAGGCTCGAGAACACCTTTTCGCTCAAGCCGTACCGATACATCGCTAATCGAGTTGCCCGCCTGGTTGAGAACGTTCCCCTGGATCGTGACTTCATCCGAGTGTTGCGCGTGAGCTTTTCTGGCAACTAACGTGAAAGACAATATCCCAATCAAGGCCATGATGATTGCGGAAGTTCCCGGGAGACACCGAGAGCTCCCGATTTCAGAGGAAGGCCGCGACTTGTGAAAGCCATTCATCCCGGGACTAATTTCACCTGCGTCGATTATTCTACGGGCTTGCACTTTTTTCGTCTGCTATTGCATATTCACTAGCAGAGCCACCGGCTCTTTGAGACATTCGGTCTCCATACCTGACCGCTGCCATCGAACAGGTGCCGCGCTTCGTGCCGAACCCGAATCAGGGTAGCGCTTGGTGCTCGATGTGTCGATTTAAGGAACCGCTACCTGATCAGAGCGAAATGATTAGTATTCCCTGAGCATCAATCTTCATGCCTATGTGATGACCGCATCCTTTTGGATGCAATCGGTTACAGGCCTGCTGGTAGGGCATTCGAAGCCGGCGCGTGGTTGAAATATCCTGCAGTTGTCCGGCGTCTGTCACCCCAAGCTCGGTTCGACTCGGAGCGCGCCAGACCCGGTTTCTCGCAAGGTGAATGTTCAGTGATGGGCTATAGTGGCTGTGATCCCCTGACGCGCGGGTGATTGTGATGGTTGCTTCAGTCCAATATTGCATTTTGCCGCCTAGGCGAATACAGAAAGGCGATGGATCCCCAACCTACACGTGAACATTCGAGAAGTAGCAAAAAAAGCCGGGGTCTCCACAGCCACTGTCTCCCGAGTTGTCAATGGAACCGTTCCGGTCAGCGCTCAAATTGTGCGCCAGGTGCGCAGCGCGATAAAGTCCCTCGGCTATTATCCCAACACGCACGCACGTACCTTAGGCTCCGGTAGAAGCCATATGTACGGCCTCATTATCTCGGATATTGCGAACCCATTCTTCCCCGATATTGCGAAGTGCTTTGAGCAGATCGCGGTAGAACACGGCCAGGAACTTCTGATCGCGAATACTGACTATCAACCAAAACGAATGCAAGTATGCGTCCGCAGGATGCTAGAGCGCAAAGTAGATGGCGTCGCCATTATGACATCCGAGATGGATCCCAAACTCGTGCAGTTACTGAACAGACGTGGCGTTCCAATTGTCTTCCTCGACACCGGGCGGGTGGGACCCAACATCAGTAACATCTTCATCGACTACGTCAGCGGTATCGAACAAGCCATCGACCACCTGGTTTCATTGGGACACACTAAGATTGCTTTCGTTAGCGGCCCGAGGACCCTCTCGTCTGCCAAAATCCGCAGCAACGCTTTCGCGCTTTCTCTCGAGAAGAACGGACTCAGGCATAGCGCCAACTATATGCAAATAGGCAACCATCGAATAGACGGGGGGCAGGTCGCGATGGCACGACTTCTGAAGTTGAGCAGCCCTCCAACCGCCGTAATGGCTTCGAATGACCTGACAGCGATCGGGATGATGCGTGCGATTCACGCCGCAGGGCTGCGCGTGCCGGAAGATATCTCCGTGGTGGGCTTCGACGATATCGAGATTAGCAATTTTCTGCAGCCTCCGCTGAGTACGATTCGTGTCCCGCGTGCGGAGATTGCGATTAGCGCTTTCACTGCCCTCTACGCAGCCAGCCACAAACACGTAAACAGCGGGAAAGAGTACCGGATCTCAACCGAACTCGTTGTGAGACAGACAACTGGTTTAGTCAAAGGTTAGATACGCCGCAAAACCCGGTGTGTTCAACACTCTGCTGTTGACCCTTCGCTTCGACCCTTCGTCGCGAGAAGTAATTGCACTACTTCATCGGTAATCTAAAATTCGTGGCGCCAGGAGATTTAATCAGATCTCTGGCAATTTAACGTGCGGTGTATCTCTCCGTAAAGCTGGTTCTGGAGTTGCGAACCTTGAAGCTCCCATCACGATCTGCACTCACTTCGAGAAAGTGGCCGTCCGCGCCGAGAGGATTAGCAATATATTTTTCTTCAGTATTGAACCGGCGTCCACCTTCTTCCGAGAAATGAAGCTCCCACAGACGCTCAAGTCCCGGTGCGCTTGCGATCGTCGTCAAAGTGGGGATAGACCCACCCTTCTTCGCCCCGTTATCCATAATGGCAACGCGAGGATGAACCGCGTCGATCAACGCAGGACTGTTGCTCTGATACCAGCCGTGATGGGAAACAACATCGATATCGATACGTCCAAGCTTGTTGGCCGGGCACATTAGCTCCATTTCTTTATCCCAGGTCAAATCGCCTAGATCAAGAATCGTCAATCTGCCGAAGGTGAGCAATACTCCAAGCGATCGACCATTCTCAGTCTCATCGGCAGGACGAGTCTCGGAGCTTTTACAAAACAAGTTCGGCTGACCGCCACCATTCACAGGTTCGGAGATCAGATTGCCATCCGCGCTCACCACCACCACATCAAGGCCGTGGATCGGCAATCTATCACCTGGCCGAGCCACAATATGGTGCGCGCCCGTCGAAGCCAAAACCCTCTGATACTCTGCATAACCATGTTCAGTAACTCCATGATCGAGCTCCCGGTTCGGACCATGGTCGATAAAAGTTGCGACAGGAATCTTGGCGACCAGTTGCGGAACACCGCCCACATGGTCGTCGTGATAATGAGTGATCAGCAGATAGTCGATCTTGCTGATTCCCGCTTCCTTTGCTGCGGCGACGATTCTGTTCGCATCCCGGCTATCTTTACCAGGCCAGCCAGCATCGATGAGCAGCGACTCCCCAGATGGTGAAACGAACAACGTAGCTTGACCGCCTTCTACATCGACAAAGAAGATTCGCAGCGTACCGCTCGCGACGGCATGGGGAATGTCTTGAGCTTGCACTCGCGCGCACGCCGCGCCAGACAGAAGCGCTATGGCTATCGAAACCACTGCTTCTTGTAGCCGACGGCCGACCCTTTGAATCATCTAGCCCTCTCTAATGTCGGAATCGTTCGCAGAATGCTTGTTGATCGTGGCGCGCATGGCCCCGGTGGAGATGCCTCCGTCGACTAATAACGTCTGACCTGTCACGTAACGGCTCGCCTCGGACGCGAGAAAGACAACTGCGCCGTCAAGGTCGTGCGGCTCGCCCGGCCGCTTCAAAGGAATTCGATCAACAAGATACTCAACCCATTCCTTGTTCTCGTACATCACACGATTTTGTGCGGTCTCAAACCAGCCGGGTGCAAGACAGTTCACCGTAATCCCAAACCTTCCCCAATCATCCGCCAGACTCATCGTGAGCTGTCGGATACCACCGCGGCTGGCCCCATAAGGTGCAAGTCCCGCATAACCGAAGACGCTCGTGACCGATCCGATGTTGATGATACGACCGTACTGTTCCACCTGCATCCGCTTGGCGATCTGCTGAGCGACGAAAAAACTGCCGCGCAGATTTGTATCAAGCACTAGATTCCAATCATCCCAGGTCACCTCGAAGGCCGGCTTCCTGACATTGCATCCCGCATTATTCACGAGGATATGAACCTTCCCATAAGCTGCGAGCGCGGCCTCCGCCATTTGCTCGATGCTGTTCTGGTCTCTCACATCCAACTCCACCGGAACAGCGCGCTGGCCCATCGCTTCAATCTCGCGAACAAATGGCAGCAGATCCTCTTTTCGTCGGCTCGTAAGAATCAGATCAGCACCTGCTCCAGCAAGAGCCCGCGAAAGATACTGGCCCAACCCACGACTCGCACCAGTGACCAATGCCACCTGCCCCGTCAGATCAAATAACCTCGTTCTCACCGTGTCACCTGCACGTTTTTCTCGTCCTTTCGCATGCGAGGATCAAGCACAATCTTCATCAGGTTCGGCTCACGCGCGTGCAGACGTGAGAACCACGACGATCCTTCCTCGAGTGGAGCAACCGCGGTTATTAACGGCGTCACCTTGATGACGCCCTCCGCGATGAGCTTGATAGCCTCTGGATACTCACCCGCCGATGCGCACGATCCCTGCAACCGTACCTGCCTTGACACAATTTTCTGCAGCGGCAATGCTACCTGCGGAGAGATATTTCCTACCAGAGTCACCGTACCACCCTTTCGTACACAGTCGATTGCCGTTCGGATCGTCTCTTCACGCCCTACCGCTTCCAGTACAACATCCACACCACGGCCCTTGGTGACACGAGCCATCTCGTCGATCAGTGCTGCCCCGGACATACAGTATGTTGCATCAGCCCCCAATTCCTTCGCGAGACGTAACCGCGTCTCATCAACGTCTGAAACGAAGACCCGGACTGCCCCCGCGGTCCTAGCCGCTTGCAATAACAGCAGTCCAATCATCCCCGCGCCAATCACCAGAACCTCTTCATCGCCCTTCATCGCCGACACCGCAACTCCGTGCAGAGCGACAGACACCGCTTCCAGCATCGCCGCCTCCGCGAACGAAAACTTGTCGGGCAACTTATAAATAATTCGGGCCGGCACCACAAGATACTCTGCAAACGCACCCGCGCGGCGATAATCCCCGCATGACACCCCGATCACCTCTCGGTGGTCGCAGAGATTGACCTCGCCCCTCTGGCAAAAACTGCACTCTCCACAATAAACCGTCGAATCGAACGTTACCCGATCCCCAACGGACAGTCCGCTCACCTGCGAGCCAACGCCAGCCACAATACCAGCCGCCTCATGTCCCATCACGATGGGAGGAATCCGTCTACCACTGGAGCCATCGTAACCGTGCACATCGCTGCCGCAGATACCGCATGCCGCAACCTCTACCAATACTTCATCCGCCTCTGGTACAGGGCGCTCCATCTCGGTCACCTGGAGATCGTTATATTCAGAGAGAAGCAGTGCTTTCATCAGGCAATCTCCGCTGGGCGAAATAGCCGGCGCCTGCATTCTGGCGATCCAGCGCAGCCACCATCATAGAGAAGAGAGGGCTAATGCAACAAAGTGGGCATCTACTTGGCGTTTCATGCAATCGTCTTTCTTCGCGGCGTTTCACCCTTTGGAGAATTCGTGCCATTCGCCTGAGGCAACACCTAACTTCATGCAAGCAACCTCTGCGCGTCCGCCTTTGCCTTCTTCAGCGACGCCGTCGGCTCTTCCGTCGGATAGTACTCCATCGCGATCCACCGGTTGTACTTCAGCTCCGCCAGCTTTGCGTAGATCGTCGCATAGTCGATCTCTCCCGTCCCAGGCTCATGTCTTCCCGGCACATCCGCCACATGAACCAACCCCACCAGATCCACATTCTTCTCCAGCTTCTCTATCAAATTCCCGAAGCTCCTCTGCTCATGGTAGAAGTCGTAAAGCAGCTTCAACTGCGGCATATTCACAGCGCGCACAATCTCGAATCCATCGCGCACACTCGCTAGATAGATCGGCGGATTCTCAATCAAATCGATCGGCTCGATCACGATCTCAATGTTCTCCTTCGCAGCAACCTCCACAGCACGCTTCAAATTCTCAACTGCGGTCGCGCGCTGTACTACGGCATCAGCAATCCGTTTGCCGGACAACAAAATCACCTGCGGGCACTCGAGCTCCTTCGCATAGCGAAGATGTTCGACGAACTGCTCGCGAAACGCCTCCGTCTCCTCCGGCACCGCGAACCCCGCTCGAACACCGCTCATCGAATCCACCACCAGCCCCAGCGAACGTAGCCGCGCCACTATGCGCCGCCTCTCCTCCGGGGACCACTTCTGAAACTCCCCCGTCAGCTCGATTCCCTGATAACCGGCCTCCGCGACGATCTCCACGCAGCGGTCGAAGGGAGCTTGCCTTTCCAGGGCCCACAGCATAAAAGAAAACCGCACGCCCTTCGCCGCAGACACCTCGGCCTTCAGCCATCGCGGACTAGCCACTACAGCCGCCATCATCTGAGAAAAAACTCTGCGATTCATCTCTCTCCCTAACAGCTATTCAACCTGGATCGCCCGAAGATAACGATAGTCCACTTCACCTGCTGCCATCGCGACGGTCCAAAGGCGATCCGTTCGCATGGCGTTAAAGAATAGCCCTGCATGTTATCTTCATTTCCTCTACCAAAAAGGAGAGTGGATCTGATGTTCAGGCGTTTGATCGTCTTTTGTTTGCTGAACCCGCTCCTGGTCTCTATTGCGTTAGCGCAGACAAAAAAGGCTCAAGATGTGACATCGTCGGAATCCGCACCTACAGTTGCCTCCCCAGGTAAGTTTGTAGACATCACGGCAAAAAGCCATCTCATCTTCAACAGCCAAGCGAGCCATACTCCGACGAAGTATCTGATCGAGACCATGGGATCCGGGGTAGCCCTCTTTGATTACGATAACGACGGTCTACTGGATATTTTCTTTGTGAATGGTGCCCCCTTGTCCAGCACGACGCCGAAGGGCACCATTCCGCAGAAGACCGATTCGAAGTACTGGAATCGACTCTTCCATCAAAAAAAAGATGGAACCTTTGAAGATGTTACAGAGAAGGCTGGCCTCCAGGGAATTGGTTATGGAATGGGCGTAGCCGTCGGCGACTACGATAACGACGGATACGAAGACCTCTACGTTACCTCTTATGGCGGCAATCGCCTCTATCACAACAACGGGAATGGAACCTTTACCGATGTCACCGAAAAATCCGATACGGGTGGCAGCGGATGGTCAACCTCGGCGGCATGGGTCGATCTCGATAATGATGGACTTCTGGATCTCGTTGTTCTGCGCTACGTTAATTGGGACTTTGACGACGTCTGGTGCGGTGAGCACAGGGAGGGCTATCGAGCGTACTGCCATCCAGATATCTTTCCCGCGATCTCTGCGCTCGTTTACCACAACGACGGGGGCGGGAAATTTAGTGAAGTTTCGGCAAAGATGGGCCTCGACAAGCCTGGTAAGGGATTAGGCATCGCCATCGGTGATTTCGATAGAGATGGAAAGATCGACATAGCAGTAGCGAATGATTCCATGCTGGAGTTCCTCTATCGAAATAAGGGTAATGGAGCATTTGAGGAAGTCGGTTTGTCAGCGGAGATTGCCGTTGATGGCGAAGGTCGAACCTACGCCGGCATGGGTATCGATTTCCAGGACTTCAACGGCGACGGCCTGCCTGATCTCATCATCACCAACCTTGCTAACCAAAAATACGCCCTCTACAGCAATAACGGAGACGGTAGCTTTACGTACGACAGTTACATGACAGGGATTGGAGGCATGACTCTCTTGCATTCAGGCTGGGGCATCCACTTCCTCGACTACGACAACGATGGGCAAAAAGACCTGCTGGTCGCGCAAGGCCACGATCTTGATACGATCCAACTCAACTATCCCCAACTTCGTTATAAGGAACCGATGTTTCTGGCCCACAACACTGGCAAACGCTTTGTTGATGTTTCAAGTCAATCTGGAGACGTTTTTCATCAAGCCTGGGCAGGCCGAGGGTTAGCCGTAGGGGACATCGACAACGACGGCCGTATCGATGCTGTTGTCACAACCAATGACGGTCCCGCTTACCTGCTGCGCAACGAAACTCCAACGTCGAATCACTGGATCACCTTGACCCTGGTAGGTCATCGCAGCAACCGTGACGGGATTGGCGCAGAGATCAAGATCACTACCTCGCTCGGCCCACAATACAACATCGTTTCTACAGCCGGGAGCTATCTCTCCTCCAGTGATCGGAGAGTTCATTTCGGCTTAGGTTCAGACACAAGGGTAAAGACAATCGAAGTTCATTGGCCTAGTGGAATCGTACAGACCCTCAATGATATTCCCGCAGATCAAATCCTCAAGATCGATGAGCCTGCAGAAACGCCTGCAAAACGATGAACCAGTTTCATACTCCGAGGCTCCAGGTGTCCGATAAGCTGTCTCTCGTCCACGTAACCAGACTGGCGACTCTTCGACACGAAGGTATTCTATTGGTTTCTCGTTTCCCCACCTCTTCCAATGCCTGCTTGTCGCACGGGAGTGGACGATTATGCCGAGGCTGGACGCATAATTGACTTTTATTGGTATGAATCTCCTACTCAAACTTTCGGCTTGTGGTTTCGTCATGGCTCAACTGAGCATCGGGTCACTTAACGCGCAACGGCCCCTGGATTACGTTGATCCGCTCATCGGCACACAGAAGAGCTCAATTGGATATGGTGGCACGATGCCCTTCGTGATGGCTCCGTTCGGTATGACCGACTGGACAGCGCAGACCCGGCAGAATCGAGTTAGTGTCACTTCATATAACTATGACGACCAGACCATATCGGGATTTATCGGGACCCACCAGCCCGCGATCTGGATGGGTGATTATGGATATGTCGTCGTCATGCCTCAGTCCGGTCCGCTGCATGTATCGCCAGATGATCGGAGGCTTCCCTACCGCCACAGCCAAGAGAAGGCCCACCCCGATTATTACAGCGTCGTACTCGACGCAGGGTCCGGCCATTCGATTCGAGCTGAGATGACTGCGACCCCTCGCTGTGCTCTCTTCCGTTTTACTTTCCCCAGGTCAGGAACATCACGAATTCTAGTGGAAGCTTCACGGCCCGGTATCTTTGGCCACGCCTCAGTGGACCAGGAGCATCATGAGATTACCGGGTACAATCCGCACCGGATGGACGATCGGCTTGGCCCATTGTTGCTGCCGAACTTCAAGGGCTACTTTGTAGTTCAGTTCGAGCACGATCCTGCCGCCGTGCGCACTTATGGAATGGATGATTCATCGGCTCGGTTAAGTCGTGGCGCATATGCGGAGTTTCACCCGGGCGAAACCGTCCTCATGCGCGTCGGAACTTCCTTCCTTAGCGTTGAGCAGGCCAGAGAGAATCTCGCGCACGAACTGCCTGACTGGAACTTTTCCGCTGCAAGAGAGAGACTCCAGGCCGAATGGAACGAAAAGCTCAGCCGGCTTCAGGTTGATGGAGCGACAAGGCGAGATAAGGTACGACTCTATACCGCGCTCTATCACGCTCTGTTGTATCCCCGCCTGTTTTCAGAGTATGGCCACTATTACAGCGCCTTTGACGACAGCATCCACAGTGGCGAAAGCTATACCGCATTCTCCACTTGGGACACCTTTCGCGCGGAGAACAGTCTGCTCACCCTCCTGGCCCCGGAGCGTATCGACGGCATGGTCTCTGCTCTCCTACAGGATTACAAGGAGGGCGGATGGATGCCCAAGTGGCCGAATCCCAGTTATACAAACATTATGATCAGCACTCACGCCGACTCCCTTGTTGCAGAGGCGATGCGCAAGGGCTTTCACGGCTTCGATCGTGAGCTAGCCTGGCAAGCGGTCTACAAGGACGCGATGGTCCCTCCCGATCAGGACACCGAAAGGCGTTGGCTGGACCGGGAGGAGCACACTCCCTACGAAGCCCGAGGCGGTCTGACTTATTACAAGCAACTCGGCTACATCCCTACCGATAAGACCGATGAAGCCGCATCGAGCACCCTCGAAGACAGCTACGATGATTGGTGTGTCGCTCAAGTCGCTAAGTTCCTCGGGCGTGATTTGGACTATCAATTCTTCATCAAACGCTCGCTCAACGATAGAAATCTCTTCAATCCCGAGCTTGGGCTCATGAATGGCAGACTCTCCGACGGCACCTGGGCTCCCTTGGGTGGCAGGGATGACACAACAGCGAACCGTTCCATCTCCGGATGGACTGAAGGTAATGCATGGGTCTACACGTGGTCACCGCTTCACGATCAACTTGGCCTGATTGAATTAATGGGTGGAGCGAAGGCTTACGACGAAAAGTTGGATCAATACTTCCGGGACGGCTACAACGTACACAGCAACGAGCCAAGCCATCACTTCGGATATCTCTATGACTTTGGCGGCGAACCATCAAAGACCCAGGCAAAGGTTCGGGAGATCGCAGCAAAGGAGTACGGCTATGGCCCAGGTGGGCTCGATGGAGATGATGATTGCGGGCAGATGTCTGCTTGGCTGATCTTCACTGCTTTGGGCTTTTATCCCGTGAATCCGGCCAGTGGCGATTATATGATTGGCAGTCCCTTGTACGGGCGCATTTCTCTTCAGCTGGCGAACGGCAAAGTCTTCCGCATCGAAGCAGTGAATAACAGTTCAACGAACGTCTATATTCAATCGGCTTCCCTGGACGGCCATCCCCTCGACGTACCGATCATCACATGGGAGCAGATTCAATCAGGAGCCACGCTTCACCTGAGGATGGGACCTAAGCCCTCTCAGTGGGCAAGCAATTGGCGCCCGGCCCGCGTTGCTGCCAACTAGCTGAGGCGTGTCTCGTGATCGATCTCTTTCTTAGCAGTGCTTACCAGGCGATCCGCTTCCTGTTCAGTTCGATGAGATGTCTGGTGGCAAGCTCCCCTGCACCCACGTCATCGGATCCCACAAAGTTAGCTTTCATACGCTTGAACCTTCGGTCGAACAACACCAGGGGCACCGGCAACGCGCTAAGCTCTGGAACAGGGAGAAGCTCATCGCGACATGAGGCGAGCACCAATACGTCCACTCCTCGTTGTATGAGTGCCAAAGTCTCCTGCGCCTCGATTTTGGGATCTTCTTCTGAGGAAGCTAACAAAAGAGCGCGATCGTGTTGACGCAGAACGCCGCCCAGCTCCTTGGCGAAGTGTGCGAAAAACGGCTGCAGCAGATCAGGAACGATCAGCCCAACAGTAAAGGTCTTGCCGGTCGCAAGACCGCGCGCAGCCATATTTGGCCGGTAATTAAGAGCGTTCAGGCGTTCAAGGACGCGAGCGCGAGTCTTGGCTCCGATATCGGGGTTTCCCCGCAGCACCTTCGACACGGTAACGGTCGAGACGCCAAGTTCCTGCGCAATGTCTTTGAGACGTACGGGCACTCCGCCTCCCTGTGTCCGAATTCTACAGAGGCTCGTCAAACTAAAGCGCAGCCTCCGGAAGAGCGACTACACCCCAGGGATGAGGCTAAAGAGCAAGATCAGACCAACCGCCACGAGCCACGCAGGATGGTCATCCGCGACTCGAAGCGTAAGAGATCGATTCGTGTATGATCCCTGCCGGAGAAGAACTGCACGTAGGTGTCGGAATCAGACGAGAGCGGAGGAGAGTCATGAGACGCGACTGCACAAGACGTGAGTTCCTTACCCGAGCGGCGGCCTCTGCGACGTCCCTGGCGTTTGCGGGGACTGCAGGAAGCGTTGATGCGCAGGCAGGAGAGTCTTCAGCCATGCGCGGCCGATTTTTGACCCACGTTTCGGTTGTACGCGTGAATCAAATTGAGGTAACTCCCGATCGCTCCATTGGCGAAGACGAATCGAGCGACAATCGCCCTGATCGCATTCGCTCGCGTCGAGAGGCATTCGCCGCAGGCTGCCCCGATGGCAGGATGACCTGGGCTATCAGCTGGCTCGCGCTCAATGACGGCCGAAAGGAGTATCAGGAGGCGCGGCGGCTGCTTGCCTCGTACCACGACCGCTTTGGCGACGAGATCACCTTCATTCCTGGCGGCTATTTCGCACCGATGTACGACACGCGCGAGCACAACCGGCAGACGATACACAAAGCGTTAAGCCAGATATCAGAAATGGTAGGGAGCGGTTACCGCCCCCAATGCCTTATAGCGGGCTTCATGGACGCAGAAAATCAGCGACTCCTCGCCGCCGATGAGGGCATTCACGTGTGCCAGGGCCAGATCTGGAGCCAGCACGGGATCGATCACGGTGATGGAGACGGCGGCATCTGCTATCCCTACTACCCGAGTCGTGAGCATTACCTGAAACCGGCTCAGGGTCCGGAGGATTTTATTGACTGTGTTTGCCTGGACGGTTGGACCTGCGACTTTCTGACCGCGCGACGCGAGGGCTTTCAAGGTGGCTTCAATAGCAGGATGGGCGTGGGACCGATCGAGACCGTGGGAAATCTCGGAACAGCCGCTGGTCGCAGGGAGATGCTCGAAACCACTGCGGTGCACTTTGACGGTGGCCATGCGATGAACAACTTCGGCTGGGTGACGGCAATCTGGGAGGTGTCGATTGGTCACGATGAGGATTTAACCTATTGGCTCGAGGCTGTGAGAGACAGGTGGCCCGACACCCGTGTGATCACTGAAGGGGACTTCGGCATGGAGTGGAGGAGACGCACTCCGAACAATGCGACGCTCAACTACCGTTTCGATGCTAAAGGGACCGGGGCACCAGGCTCGGAAAAGGAGCTGGAAATCCAGTGGTTCATGAACAGGGAGTTTCGACTGGCGCTGCTCCATGACTGGAAGACCAGTAGCCCGCCAATGGCGATCGACTTTACCCGCTATGACTTGAAGACAGAAGAACCTCACAACCTTCAGCGTGAGTGGAGCCTGATGAATATGTTGAATCAGAAAGGCACTCGGCCTCAAGACAAACCAAGGCGGTTGCGAGAGTTTACTCCTGATGACCAGCATCGCATCTATGCCCAATATCCCGAACTCAAGAACTGGGCCTAACGAAAATCGTAGTAGACGGCCGGACGACTTACGGTATGCCTCGGTGAGTGCACTCTGTACTGAACCAAGAGCTATCGGATACCAGATGGAATTCTTCAGCGATACGGTATCCTGGCTTCACGCTGGCGACTGCCCCAACGAGAAGCCCCGGTTTTACGTCCAAGTGAACAACTTCCAAGTTGCCCCTCATCAGGATCAATGCACGTTGCTGCAGCTCTGTTAATTAAGAAACCACTCAACCAGTTGTGAGCTTGGCGAAGGACAAAGCGACTCTGGAACACCCAACCGTGTGGTTGTTGGCCCGCTTGGCGGACCAACGCTCAACGAACCGTGACCGCAATGGGAAGAGAACTGGATGGCGTATTGTTCTCGTCTCCGGAGTATTGAGCAGTGACCTGGTACGTTCCCGCTTTCACTACCGTGGACGGAACCGCAAGAGTTGCCGAAGCCCCCGAGAGTTCGGCAGA
The DNA here is from genome assembly GCA_964658525.1 of uncultured Edaphobacter sp. Lineage (GTDB taxonomy): Bacteria > Acidobacteriota > Terriglobia > Terriglobales > Acidobacteriaceae > Edaphobacter. The sequence goes on along the minus strand of CAZZZG010000012.1, from coordinate 32,881 downwards.
ACCGACGGAAGTCGTACCGAACAATAGTGTCACCTTCCCCGTCGCGGTGCCAGGCAGGTTCGGTCGGGCAACGGAGACCTTATAGCTTCCCGATGAACCCGCATTGATAGTGGTAGACCCGGTGAGGCTCGTGGTGGTTGTGGCCTTGGTTATCTTGATGGTCTGCGTCGCGCTGACAGCCTCGTTGTAGTTGTCGCCGCTGTACTCGGCAGTCACGACGTAGGTGCCGGCGGCAATCTTGCCGAAGTTCGCGACAAAGCTCGCCATGCCACTGCTGACAGATGTGCTTCCGAAGTTATAGGTTGGGCTGCTGAAGGTCACAGTTCCGGTCGGGCTCGGAGCTCCCTTATTGGCGAGTAAAAGACTGAAGGTCGAATCCAGACCCTGCGTGGTCGTAGTCGGGCTGGCTCGAAATGTGATCGTCGGTAGGACCTTGATATCCAACTTGACATTAGCGGAGACTGAGTTGACGAACGCAGTAGAGCCGCCGTAGGTGACGTGTAACTGGTAAACGCCTGGAGCTATGGTGGTGGTTGGTAGCGAGAACGTCGCTTTTCCATTGGAGAGCGACGCCGTTGAAAGCGTCTGGCTGCCAACGACGAGACTTACGCTTCCTCCGGGAAGGTTACTACCGACATGCGCCGCTACCGCAACGCTGATCTTTGCTGTCTGGCCCTGTTGAATCGTAGCTGGAGCACTTTCGATAGTGGTGACTGTTGCCACTTTGCTCACCTGGACGGTTGTAGTCGCTGATTCGACTCCACCGCAGGTAAACGAGTAGGTCACGCTGCCGCTGCCAACCGGGGTAACACTCTCATTGCCTGCGATTGCACGTAGTCCAGCCGCGCCATTTCCTCCGAAGGTGCCGTCAGTGCTGCGGGCCAGGCATACGGCGGAGTTGTTGCTAAACGCATTATTGACTGACCACGCCAGGGTGAGCGGCACACCGACATACGCCGACGATGTGCTGGCCGTCAACGTGATGGCGGGTGGAAGGCCGGTATTCAGCTCGTAGAGGATCCCTGAGGCGAAGGCGCTATTGTAGGTGTCTCCATAGAGGTTGCCATCCTGCCCTTCCATCACTCCGTGCGGGCTTATAGCGAAATCGTCGTAGGGACTTTCAAAGCTGTAAATTCTATTTGCATTCCCGAAGGTATCCATCTGCAACGCCGTGCCGCCTGGATTGGTACCGCCATAGGATGGGGTCAAGTACATGTAGCCGTCCCCTGCGATCATAGGTCGGCCAAGATTTACATTCCCACCCTCAGCAAACGGGTACGGGTACACATCTTGGCCGAGCACTGCAAGTGGGGTGAGCGTGGAATTTGCTCCGTCCGGTGTAATACGGAAAAATGCACCCTGAAGGCTAAGGTCGCCGCCACAGCATGACGTTCCGTACAAGTTTCCATCCTGGGCTTCCACCAAGTCTGCAGATGGAGAAGATCCATCGAGTGCCGAGTAAAAATTTGTGAAGTTGTAAAAAGCTTTGAAGCCGGTGCCGTCGGTATTGAGCACAAAGGCTGTTCCCCAACCGAGCGTTCCGCCGTGAGTCGCGGTTCCGTAGAGCCGCCCATCGCTTGCGAGAACAAGACCGCCGGTCACACCAGCTCCGTCTTGCTCTCCCGTGAATGAATAGAGCGTTTTGAAGGCGTTCTTCTCGTAGTTCCAGCTCCACACGCTGCCGTCTCCGTGCGCTCCATCTGAAAATGTCGTTCCGTAGAGTGTTCCGTGGCCGTCGTCGATCATGTCACCATACGGCGTGCCGCCATGCTGGAAGCGATAAAGCGACGTAAAGACGCCGGTGGATATGTTGTAGCGAAAAATGCCTCCGCCCGGAACCGCGGTCGCGGCGGGACCGAATCCGATCGTTGTTCCGTAAAGGGAACCGTCCGCGGCTTGAATCAACCCACTGATAGGAAGGGTGCCATCCTTTACGCAGTCCAAACTGTAGAGCGTAAGGTAAGTCTGCGTTGCCGGATCGAAGCTGAAGATTGTGCCGCAGCCATTTTTCCCACCTGCCGATGTGGTGCTGTAGAGCTTGCCGTCGCTGGCAAAGATTACAGGCGCATCCGGACTTTGTCCGTCCAGGCTAGTGGGCACATTGAAGGTATGGAGCACTGCAGGGCTGACTCCGCCAGAGAGCTGCAGCGTGGGCGTGTTTGCTGCTGCCACTTGGGGCTTCACCGCCATGTTTGTCGGCGGTGCGAGTTGGCGCGCCCCCGGGACAAGACCGGCAACACCCTGCGCGAGCTTCTCCTTGACTGCCTGATTCGATTGAGCGGCAGACGGCAGCGCCGCTGCGATTAGGGCGAGCATCAAAACCGGAACCTGTTTCATACGTTTCACCACTCCCTGTCATCTTCTGGAAAGGAAAACGCGGTCGCTGTACGTCGCTTCGCGCCCGCGTTTTGCCCGGGTTTATTTTTTAGTTACGGTGACAGACTCACTAGGAGAGGACGACGAAGCATCGTGCGTATCCCCCAGGTATGCAGCGCTGAACGTATACGTACCGGCCGAAACCCCCGCGGTAGAGCTCTTGATGATTGCCTTACCGCCGGATAAGCTTGCGCTAGCGATGACCTGCCCATTTCTAAGCAACTGCACCGTACCGGTTGGGATACCCGGTATATTCGGCTTCGTCACAGCAATGTTCGCTACCAGCTGGTTGCCGACTACGACCGACGATGCAATTGCCAGCGTAGTGACTGTGCTGTCCTTGGCGACCGTCATCGTCTGCGCGGCAGACGCTGTCGTGTCGTCGATATCCCCTTCATACTTAGCGGTCACTGCATAGGTCCCGGCTGCATATTTGCTCGTGTCGATCGAGACGATAGCTGAACCGGAACTAAGCACCGTGCTGGTGATCGTTTGGTTTGCAATAGAAAAGACAACAGTGCCGCTTGGAGTTGTAGCTCCATTGGTCACAGAGACCATCAGAGTAGCTGGCTCGCCATCAGCCAGTTTGGCCGGTGTTAGAGTGAACTTGACTACAGGTGTGGCTTTCGCAACCACGATCTTCGCGGCTTTCGAGACAGAAGCCGCATACTTCTGATTGCCCTCATAATTTGCCTGAACGCTGTAAGTTGACGCCGAGAGCTTCGCGGTCGCGAAGGAAAGGTGCGCCACACCATTTGTTACTTGCGCTGTAGCAATTGTCTTTCCGCCCGAGATCAGAACGACATTGCCCGAAGCCACGCCGGATGGAGTTGTAACCGAGACATCGACTGCGCCCGTTTGTCCGAAGACCAGACTCGACGGCGCTGAATCGATCGTTGTCGTGGTCACAATCTTCGGCAAGACGTCGACCATCGCAGTTGCCGTTTGCGTGCCGCCACAGGTCAGAGTGTAGAGGATGGTTCCCGACTTAGCCGGCTCAACCGTTGTGTTTCCGGTGATCGACTTCGGGCCGACGAAGCTGCCATCAGAGCTCGCGGCGAAGCATATCTTCGCTGAATCACTGAAGGCATTCGTCACGCCCCATACGAGCTTGACTGTCTGATCAACGTCTGAAGTCGTTGTACTTGCCGTCAGTGTGATTGCGGGCGCAATGCCGGCTTCGATCTTAAAAATGTCACCGTTCTGGTGCTCGGCGCCGGTAATCGTGCCACCCCAAAGGTTCCCAAGCTGGTCTTCCAGCACCGCAACCGCGGGAGTGCCGGAGGTGTCACTGGCTCCGACTGCGGCGAAGTCGTGTACGTCGGTATAAACGCCTGCAGTTGTGAAAGCCATCAACTGACCGTAGCCGGTCGGCCCTCCCTGCGGTCCGACGACATAGAGTTTTCCATCGCCGCCCAGTGTCGGAGATCCGTGTTGCGGATTCACACCCTGGCCGGCGCTTAGGCTAAAGGCGTAGACCTGCGCGTAGGTGGGGTTGGCTCCATTGGGCGTGATCCTGTACAGCGTGCCGCATCCGTTGCTGTTGTCGTTCGCCGAGCAGTCCTTGCCTCCATAGAGAGTGGTGCTATAGAGCGCATGGTCGGGCCCTTCGACAAGTCCCTGGACGGGGGAGTACCCGTCCGTGGCACTCGCTCCGAAGTTATGAATCACCTTGAAGTCGGTGCCCTGGACATCGATAGACCAGGCAACGCCATCGCCGAAGCCCGTACCGGTGTGATCCGTCGGGCCACCGAAACGCGAGGTTCCGTATATTCTGCCGTCGCTCGCAACAATGATCCCACCCCAGGGATGCTGTCCATCGACGCCATTCTTGAAGTCGTAGACATCGGTGTAGGAGTTGGTCTCGTAGTTCCACGAGAAGATATTCCCAAGGCCGTTCAGTCCGTCATACGAAGTGCTTCCGTAAAGATGACCCTTGCCATCATCGATCAACTGACTGTATGAGCCACCTCCGACGACAAAGTTGTAGACGGTCGTGAAAACCCCCGTGGAGAGGTTGTACTGGAAGATCGTGCCGCGATAATTAGCACCCCCTGAATCGGTCACTCCGTACAAGTTGCCATCGGAGGCTTCCATGAGCGAGGTGACTACGGTCGCCCCGTCGGGCGTAAATCCAAAGTTATGAATGTCGGTGTAGGTGCCATCCGGAGTCAGCTTGAACAAGACTCCGTTCATAAGCGTGCCGCCCGACACGGTCGCGCCATAGAAGTTCCCGTCGCTGGCGAGCATGAGGCTATTGGAAGAGCCTTCCCCGTCCGGCGCGCAGCTTCCACCGCAGTGATAGGCTCCTTCAAAGCTGAAGACGTCCACGATAGCAGGCTGGGTGTAGGCGGAGAAGGCTTCCAATTTGCTCTGCAGCGCTGTGGCCGGCAAGACAGATGCGGCCAGGATAGCTGCGGCGGTAGTGGCTTGAATCAGTCGACGAATCATCTTTCGAAACCCCCGAAATACTGCGTAATGCCGATGTTGTAATCACTCATCCTTAGCGCGTCGCGGCTGTAGCGGGTGCGACGACGGTCAGGCTGAAGTTCCTTGTAGACGGCTGGTTGGTAGCGTCGCCGCTATATTTCGCGATCACGCTGTAGGTCCCTGGTGTGAGACCCCCGGTCTTTACGGAGAGCACTGCACTGCCGGAGCTCAGGTTGAGAGTTCCAAGTGACTTCGTCCCGAGGAGAAACGCGACCGTACCCGACGGAGGCACTGTCGAGCAGCAAGCGTGTGTCACGGCCGCTGTGATAGATACCGGAGATCCTTCTGCGACTGGATTCGCGCTTGATGTGAGGGTCACCTCCGTCAACGCCTTAGTCACAATCACAGTGAGCGTTGAAGAATTGGAGGCGGCATCTGAACCATCCCCTGCATACTTGGCGACTACCTCGTAGGTTCCTGCAGGAACACCTGTCAGCACTTGTTCGTAGACAGCTTTGCCCGTACCGTCTAGCGTTGACACGCCTTGTGTGCTCTGCAACAGAGTGCTGGAGTAAAAGTGCACCTCCCCAGTCGCGACGCCTGTGTAGCCTGCAGGACGAGCAACATTTGCGACCAGAGTCACCATACCGCCCGCTTCTACGGAGCTCGTGCCGCTCGAAACCGTGGTGGTTGCCGCTTTAGTGACAATCAGTCTTTCCGCCGCTGAAGCCGAAGACTCATAGGTGGCAGAGCCGCTGTAGACAGCAACCACCGAGTAGGTTGCCGCCGCATACGTTGCAGTGGATAAGCTGATTGAGCATGCTCCCTTCGCGAGTGTACAGATGCCCTTCGAGACCCCGCCTGATGTGAAGGTCACCGTGCCATCGGGAGTGCCGGTTGCACTCGACACCTTTGCAGCAAAAGTGACCTTGGAAGAACCTGCTGCCAATGTCGCGGGCGACACGGTCAGCGCCGTTGCGTCGACTACTGTGCCAGCTTTGATCACCTGGAGAGTCGTCTGCTTGGTGACTGACGCGTAGTTCTCATTGGTAGACGAGTAGGTCGCCGAGATTGCGTAAGCTCCTACAGCTAGCGTGCCCGGCACATACGTGTAGCTCGCTACCTCGGTGCAGCTTCCGCCGGACGCGCAGCCGCCAGTCGGCTCGAGGCTCGCCGTCCCAAGCGTAGTGCTGCCTATCGCGAAGGTCACGGTACCTGTGGGGTAGGTACCCGAGCCGCTGACAGTTGCCTGGTAGGTAATGCTCGCAGGTCCGTGTCCGAAGACATAGGAGGCGACACTCGAAGTAAGCGTTACGGTAGCTTTGAAGGGCGATGCACTGCCGTAGGCGTGTGCGAAACCCTGCGCCAGGTTCCAGGCGTTGACCGAACCGATGCCGGTCGAGAAATCCCAACCAACGTTGGTGCCATAGGTGGGCTTGAAGGAGGTATTTGATACTGAACCCACTCCGACCGGATAGCCTTGTGGAGCGTCAATGTTGACATCGTTGCCAATGTCGAAGCAGTTGAACCCAAGGTCGGTCGTCGCATCGAAGTAGCTGCAGGGCGTGTCGATATCGCCACGTGTAATGTCGTGAAAGATACAGCCGCTCGTGCCGTTTGTACCCTTCGTCGAGTTACAGGCGGCACTCCCTGCAGATCCGTACTCAGTGTTTGCCAGTGAGTAGTAGAGGTAATTCGGATTGCCTGCAAGCTCCTTCGTGTAGTCGTTGATCAGCGTTTGAATGCCCGCCATCATCGGAGCGGAAGCCGACGTACCTCCTTCGCCTGTCCAGGTATTTGGCGTGCCGGTGCAGGGCGCGGTGCCATCATTTGCCTCTGCCGGATTCGACGCGCACAGCACGAGGTAATGTCCCCAAATACCGTTCGAGGCGAAGAGCGACACGTCCGGTATATCGCGCACGTTATCGTTCGGGTTGCCGAAGACCTTTTGCCACGAAGGTTTAGGCTGACCCGCGCAGCTTCCATCGGCTACCCCACCAATGTCTGGTGTACCGCTAAAGCAGCTGCTTGGGCCGCCGCTGCCTGCGACTACGTCGATGTATTCGAACGTGTTCTGAGGAGTAAGAGTTGCCGCCAGAGGGCTTGCGCAGAAGCCGCTCGGGCCATAGGTTGTTCCGAAGCCGAGATAGCTCGAGATCAATTGACTTGCGCAGGTGTCGTTCCATGGGATCTCAGGGATATAGCTCTTAGCCGACGAGTAATCAGAGCTATTGGTTGCGTTCCAGTATGTGGCTATCTGTGGTCATAGGTATCGCCAAAGTCGGTCCCGCCCACGGCAACGTTGTATGGAGTGGTCGCAAACCCGCTTGTGCCCGCGCCGTAATAGGAGACCGGGTTTCCGTCATCGCATGAGCGTGCGCCATCGTCCCCGCTCGAGACAAAAATAGATACGCCACGAGCGGCCCCATGTTGATAGGCGTAGGAGAATGCAGCGTTATTCGCGGCGCCGTTGCCCGCTTCGCAGAAGCCGTAGCTCATGCTCAGCACCGGCGCGGTGATCTGATCTGCGGAGACGAGGTTTTCAAGTGCGATCAAGCCGCCGAAGGTACTGTAACCATCCTGGCATGCCTCGACCACGACATTCGCTCCAGGCGCCATAGCTGTGGCGTATTCGATGTCAAGAGCGACCTCGATGTCGGTTCCGTCGTTGTAGTCTCCTGGCTGACCGCAAAAGATCGGTCCTTTAGGAAACGAAGTAGTCTGCTTGCCGCCGTACTTTGCTAATCCAAAAGTGTTTACAAAAGTCTTCCAGTCCGGGGACACGCCTGTTCCATCTGGATCGTAGGCGGTTTCATCTTCGATCAGGCCGATGGTCTGTCCCTTACCCGTGTGACCCGCAGCCAGCAGTGGCGTGGTGTTATAGATTGTCTGTCCATCACCAGGCGTGAACAAATGATAGGTGCTATCGCCTTCGGGGGCCGTATAGTCTGGCCCGAAGCCCGCCATGCCCGCTGCTTTTCGACTCTCTACCACCGCCGCCTTGCTGCGTGCGACGTGATCGGTATGAGGCATAAAGTTGCTGAGCGAGGTGGGGCCGACGATCACACTCGCGAGCGACGCAGGAATCTGCGGATCAGACATGTTCGCGACATGTTTCTCGCCGTTGGGCAACTGCAAGCGGTGAATGTCTGTATGGAAGGCCTCCCGGACCATTGACGCGGTGCCGGAGAAGTCCACCACCATCCCGTCCGGCGTGATACCCCCAATTGTGAACCCGTGCCCCTGAAGCCAGGTCGTGACCTTGGCGAGATCATCCCGGTTAACGCCGTACTGCTCGTCGAAATCCTGTTCAGACATCCAGGAGTGATAGGACGCACTGCCTGGCGTTTGCATCTGCTCCATGACCTTCTGCAGCGCTGCCTCCTGCTCCGGCGAGCGTTTCAACTGCAACAGCATGTGCGGCAATGCGAAGTTAGCCTCAACCGCACCTCTGTCATTCGCGGCGTCACGCGCTGCGCGGTGGGTATTGCCTACCAATGTCACCAACACCCGGTCATCGATCTGGCTGTTGACGCGGGCGGTTGCGGAGACCGACCCTGGCACGGTGGCAGCCCAGGTGTAACTAGCAAATGTGAGAAGAGCGGCGACTACGGCTTTCTTCATAACTCCCATACCCTCAAAGCGTTAACTTTCAGTGCTTTATTGCGTGAGCCGTCGCGTGGTCGCAGCGAAGCGAGCGCCGGATGTGGTGCTGCGTAGAGGTGGCGTCTGTTAGGCGGGTCGGAGGAAATAGAAACCCTGTAGAATTGATAAATCTCCCATGAAAATTTGCCTAGCCCTCATTAGCATCTCTGCGGCACCCTCTTTTGAGGGGTTCCAGTGATTGGTACGCGAAGGGCACTGCAGCTACTGGCAGGTATTCTTTCTGCAGTTCTGTGCACTCAGTTGCTTGCCGATCCTGCGCGTTCACCCACCGCAGAAGATATCCGGCAGCTCTATCACTCCACTTGGACCGTACGCGACGGCGCTCCAGTCGGCATCTGGCGGATCGCGCAGACGACCGACGGATTTCTATGGATCGCGACCAACTCAGGGCTCTACCGCTTCGACGGTGTACAGTTCACCAAGTTTAGGCCCGCCGACGGCGGTACGCTTCTGTCTGAAAACATCATTACGTTGTTCGCGCCGAGCACAGGCGGCCTCTGGCTCGGGTATCAGTTCGGCGGCATTAGTTTCATCAGGGACGGCAGAATCACGAACTATCCCGCCGAAGGAATCTTTGCGTCCTCTTCGACGGGCTTCCTCGAACTCAAAGACGGCTCGCTTTGGACGTCGACCGGACAAGGCATGGCACGGTTTGCCCACAACCAATGGCAACAGATGGGCCCCGAGTGGGGATTTCACGGACGTTCCGTATTCCGCCCTTTCCTTGATGCATCAGGAACGCTTTGGGCTTACAACGGCAAGACGCTCCAGTACCTGCCGGCAGGGGAGCATGCGTTCCATGACACTAATATCGAAGGCAAATTCTGGGGCCTCCTGGCCGACAGGCCGGACCGAATCTGGCTTGCCGGTGAATATGATCTCGTTGAGCTTGTTCGAGCGCACGATGGAAGTTGGTCACTATACCCAACCCACGTGGACTTCTCACCGGGTTTCGCCGCGCAGGCGCGTGACGGCAGCTTCTGGATGGGGTCCGACCAGTCGGGTGTGTTCCGCCTGACTGCACCTCTTCCCTTACCCAGCGTGCCGGTCAACCGCGCCTTATTAGAAAACTTCACGGCCAAAGATGGGCTCACCGCTGATGTGAGCATCCAGGTCCTCCGCGATCGGGAAGGTAGTATGTGGGTCGCGACCGAAAAAGGACTCGACCAGTTTCGTCCCGCTGCGCTGTCCTCCGCAGCGATGCCACCGGGAACGAATGGAATCTCCCTTGCACAAGACAAGGACGGGCTACTCGTTGGCGTCAAGAATGTGCGCGGCCCCTCGCTTTTTCGCCTGCGAGACAACAAGCTCGTACCAATCCCTCATAGTCCGGAGGGCATCACCAGCATCTATGCCGAAGGCGGTGATGACGTCTGGCTCGGCGTGACGAGTCAGCTATGGCATATGGTGGAAAACCGATTTACAAAGATCCCCATGCCCGAGGACGTGAACGGACTGCCTCTCGAGATCCAGACCATGACCACGGACTCGAAGGGAGTCTTGTGGGCGAGTATTCTCGGGCACGGCACCTTCAGGCTCGATGGTGACCGGTGGACAAAGTTCAAAGCGCCGGACGCAGACCACTTTGCCGTGCTCAGTATGATGCGCGACCACGAAGGCCGTATCTGGCAGGGCTTCGTCCACAACAACGTCGCGATCGTGGGCGACACAACAAAGACACTTGGACCACGCGACGGCGTCAGTGCCGGCAACATTCTAGCCATCGCTGAGCGCGGCGACCACGTCTGGCTTGGCGGAACTGAGGGCCTATCCTATTACCGCAACGGTGCGGTGGGCTCCATCCTGAGTTGCAGCGAAGAATCTATCAGAGGTGTCAACGGCATCGTTGAGTCTGCGGACGGCAACCTTTGGTTGAATCAGGCTTCCGGTGTAATTTTCATCTCGCGCGATGAGGTCGCCCAGGCACTCGCCGATCCGCGGCATCGGGTCACTGTGCGCCTGTACAACTACCTCGACGGTCTTACGGGAACCCCTGTGCAACTCAGGCCGCTGCCCACCGCAATGGCCACAAAAGACGGGCGCATCTACTTCGCAGCCCGCCACGAGCTGACGTGGATCGACCCTGCACACATCGCCAGCAATACAATTGCACCGACGGCGGTCGTCGATCGACTAGTCGCCGACGGCCATGAATATCTAGCTCCTTCAGGCATAACACTTGAGAAAGGCATACAGAACCTTCGCTTCGACTACACCGCCTCAAGTCTCCTGATCCCGCAGCGCGTGCACTTCCGCTACATGTTGGAAGGCTTTGACAAGAGCTGGCAGGACGCGGGCATTCGCCGACAGGCATTCTATTCCAAGATTCCTCCCGGCCATTACACGTTTCGCGTGATGGCCAGCAATAACGATGGCGTCTGGAGCCCTGTTGCTGCAACGACGCCGCTTTACCTTCCACCAACCTTTCGTCAGAGTAAGTATTTTGCTGTGTTACTGGCTGCGATAACAGCTACATTTCTCCTTTTGCTTCATAAGCTGCGGCTGCGTTATGCGACCAATCAGGTACGCAGCCGGCTTTTGGAGCGGCTACGCGAGCGAGAGCGCATTGCTCAGGATCTGCACGACACCTTCTTCCAATCCATACAAGTGTTGCTACTCCGTTTCTACACGGTCACCAAGCAGCTGCCGAAAGACGATCCTACCCGCCGATCCTATGAGAGCGCGCTCAAGCAGTCTGAGCTGGTGATGAAAGAGGGGCGCGAACTATTACTCGAGCTCCGATCCGAACCACCACGCGAAATGCCCATCCATACAACATTCCAGCAGATGGTGGAAGATCTGCGGCCCAACACGACCGCGAGCCTAACGTTTGAGACAGAAGGGCGCCTCCGAGAACTGGCCGCCGACCCCGGCAGCGAAGCCATCAAGATCGCACGCGAGGCGCTGGCCAATGCGATTCGTCATAGCGGAGCTTCGCGCATCGAAGTTCTCCTTGCCTTCGGCAGGTCCCACCTCCGGGTTATCGTCCACGACGACGGCATCGGTATCCCAGTTGAAGTGCTTCAACAAGGCCGCCGTGAAGGTCACCTGGGAATGATCGGCATGCGAGAGCGAGCAAGACAGCTTGGTGCACGCATCGAGGTACGAAGGATTTTGACAGGAGGCACAGCAGTGGAGCTGCTCGTACCTGCCGCCGTGATCTATCTGACAGAGAACATGCCGCACAAACGTGCGTCTCACTTTGACCCGCTGAAGTTTTGACACTGTATTGAGGAAAATTGAATGATTAGAGTCCTTGTCGCCGACGATCACCCTATGATGCGGGCCGGTATTGCGGCTGAAATCAATACGGAGCCGGACATGACCGTGATCGGAGAAGCTATCGACGGTCAACAAGCCATCCTTCAGTTTCGTTTGCACAGGCCCGACATTATGCTGGTAGACATGCGTATGCCGAATATGGGAGGCCTGGAGACGATCTCCAAGGTACGAGCAGAGTTTCCGGCGGCGCGCATTGTTGTACTAACCACAGCAAGCGGCGACTTTCACGCCATGCGAGCCTTCCGTGCAGGCGTCTCCGGGTATCTGCTGAAGGAGATGCTTGGCTCTGAACTTGTGAAGACCATTCGCCTTGTCCACGAAGGGCAGCGGTGCATCCCCGATGAGATCGCATCAAAACTTTTTGGCTCCAACGGAGAGGCAGAGCTGACCGTGCGAGAGCTCGACGTTCTGCGTCTCGCTTCACGCGGGCTATCCAACAAGCTCATCGCCGCGGATATGTCTATCTCGGAGCATACCGTGAAGGGTTACTTGAAAAACATCATGGCTAAGCTTCAGGCGAACGACCGCACCCACGCAGTCACCATTTCCATTCGGCGCGGGTTATTCGATCTCTAACCGTTGTACGAAGCGAAGGCGACAGACAACTCGGGGATCTGATTAGTTCAATCTGACGTTCTCCATACCGCGCCAGCGATCAGGATGCGCATTGCTGCAGGTTCTTTTCTGAACGAACGAAGGCCGAGTTGAGAAATCGAGACGAATGGTTTTCCGCAGTGAAGGCTTTCGATTACCTGTTCTTTTTCGACTCCAATCGCCTCTGCGATGGATTCTATGAACGGACTTGTGTGCGCCATCCGATCCAACGCTGCAACAGGTTGATCGTTCCCAAGCCCTGCGCAAAGGCTTTTGGCAGACACGTTATTACCGGCTGCAATTCTGAGAATCCAGGAAGACAGAATCTCGTCGTTAAGTACGATTTAGCGTTGTATTTAGCACAGCAGCAGCCGCCAGCCCAGTCGACTCGGCCTGCTCCTGAGCATGGTAGCTGCTACGTACCAGCGGACCGCTCTCCACATGCTTGAAGCCCATCCCCACCGCTTCATGCTTCAGAAACGCAAACTCGTCCGGCGTGTAGTACCGGGCCATCGGCAAATGATCTCTTGACGGCCGCAGATACTGCCCGATCGTCAGAATATCCACCTTCCGATCCGCCAGATCGCGAAACACTGCCAGCAGCTCGTGCATCTCCTCGCCCATCCCAACAATAATGCCTGTTTTGGTTACAATCTGATCCCCGTCCCGATCCGAAAACATCTCCGCAGCAAGCTCCTTCGCATGCTGCAAAAATCGCAACGACTTCTCATACCGTCCACCGGACTTCGCCACGCGATACAGCCGCGGCACCGTCTCGATATTGTGATTCAGAATCTCCGGCCGCGCCGCGACCACCATCCGCAGAGCCTCTTCATTACCCTGAAAGTCCGGCGTCAGCACTTCAACCCGGCACCCCGGAGCCTGCATCCGAATCTCTTCAATCACACTCACAAACGCCCGCGCCGCGCCCACATTATCGTCATCGCGGTTCACGCTCGTAATCACCGCATGCGCCAGTCCAAGCTGCGCCACCGCATACGCCACCCGTCGCGGCTCATCGAAATCAATCGGCTCCGGCTTTCCCTTTGGCACCGCGCAAAATCCGCAACGCCGCGTGCAAAGATTGCCCAGCATCATGAACGTCGCCGACTTCTGATTCCAGCACTCCCCAATATTTGGGCACTGCGCGCTCTCGCACACCGTATGCAGATTCAGCTCCCGCGCCATCTTCTTCAGATTATGAAAGGTCTCCCCCATCGGAGCCTTCGCCTTCAGCCACGCCGGCTTTGCCGCAGGCTTCCGCGGCGTCAGATCGATCTGCACCAGCTCAGAGGTACTCTGCGCAATCAACTGTTCAACCGGAGGAGTCATCCCTTCCATTGTATCCAAACCGCCCGAACCAGGTGGATCGGACCGTCCCCGCAATCTCGCATTGCACAATTTCACATTGCACAACCAGGATCGTCATGTCACCAAAGTTGTAGCGACTCACCACGGTGGGTGATCGGGCCGTTTCAAATCCCCGACTATTCTCCCCAATAGCCGACTCTTGGGATCGATACGCGTCCCAGACCGTTACACATCTGAGAGATACGGAGGAGGAGCCTCATGGTGCGCACGAATATTGGATCACTTTCTGGAGTGCTTGCGTTCGCGCTGGCATTCTCCTCGGCGGCACGCGCGCTGGCACAGGAACCTCAGCCTGCGCCCTCCCCAGCCCCGCTGTCTGCTCAGCCCGCATCACCAACCGACGCCACACAGCCCCCGTCCGGTCCCGAAAAAACCGTCGCTCCAGCCTCAGATGTGAAAGAAGCGCCCGCCGCCTCGGCGCCGCAACCCAAACACGCCACCAAGGGCAAGAAAGGCAAACAGGAGTACACAGGGCCGACGACTCTCGTCGTACTCGAGCCAACGCCGATGCTCGACGAAGAAGGGAATCAGCGCCAGGACCCCGACGGAAAGCTGATGTTCAATCCGCCGGTCAAACAACAGCGCGACAAGTTCGGCCACCCCCTCTTCGACGAGCACAACAAGCCCGTCTTTCAAACCAAAGACAACCTCGGATACGACGAAAACGGAAAGAAGCTGCACCCCTCCAAAGAGAAGCCCCCAAAACTCGTCTCCGTATCCATAGCTCGCGGAACACTTACCGTCGATGGAATGACAGGCAAAGCAGCACTCAACTACGAGATCAAGGATCTCAAGTACATCTACTTCTACGTCCCCGGCGTCGGCACCACGGTCGTCTCAAACGCTCCATTCCCCGCCGCAGTCGAACAGAAGAAAGCCTTCGACGACAAGACCCTTACTGTAACCGTGAACGATCACATCGTGCAGCTAACCTCCGACCAGCGCCTGCTCGGCAAAGCACCGGCGTCCGCTTACGTGCTGGTAGACAAAAACTTCACCGTACCGACCAAGTTCCCCGTGATGGGCTACGGGCCGATCCGCGTCGCTCCGTACGCCTGGCCGGGCTCGAAGCAAAATGACCAGAAGGATTCAGCCGAAGCCCCACCTCTGCCCGCCGATCTACGGCCCGTCCCACTCCTGCAAGGATGCCCCGCAGGACAGATGCGCGCTCCGGGAGCCCCAACACTACCGGGCCAGGCAGCCGCCCCGCATCCCTGCGTCCCCATCGCAACTGTGGTCACGACGACAAGCGCGAATCAGGTCGCCCCGTCGAACACGCAGGCAACAAAGTAAGCAACCGCGGAGCGATCTCCGCCTAGCCCGCGATCAAATGCCCCACACCTCAACTTGAGCTGTGGGGCATTCGCGCATCACGCGGACATTCCCCAATGACACAGTCAGACGCTTACCCGCGACCCAAAATAAATCCGAAAAAGTTGGCGTAATTTCGTCCCCTCAAAAACCCGCGGCGAAACACCATATTCGCACCATCAATCCACCACAAACTCACCACCAAACACCACACCCAAAACCTCATTCTCCCCACAACCCCCTTCAAAAACACCAGCAAATACAGCAAAACCTCACCCGCCACCACCCCGCAATTTTTTTCTCTCCTCATGCGCAATTTTCGTCGCGCAATAGATCACCCTCTCCACCTCCGCGACCGCCCCACCGCTATCGTCCTTCACCTCAACCAAAAACTTCACATCCGTGCGTCCCTCGTTATCCACCGCCGCACGAATCTCCCCCAACCTCTCCGCCGTCAAACGAAACTCCGCCCGAACCCGCCCCAATCCAGGCTTTTTGTATTTAATCGAAGCCGCCTTATCCCAAACCACATACTCTCGCCCCAGATTCGTAGCCAGCATAATCATGTAAAACGGATCGGTCAGCGCAAACAGTGACCCGCCAAACTGCACCCCCATATAATTGCGATTCCACGGCCGCAGCGGCATCTCCACATCAATCGCACGCAGATCCTTATCCAGCCGCGTCACCTTAATCCCCGTCCCAAACAACGGCGGCCACCACCCGATATGCCGCAGCCACCAGCTCATCGCAGCCGATCCCTCACTTCCGTCCGCACCAGATAAAGAAAGAACAGCAGCGCAAACAAACCCTGCACCAGGTAAGGGCCCGCGTGCGTCTTCTCAAACACAAACAGATTCCCTAAACAAAGCGTCAGACATCCACCCAACACCAGCGCCCATCCCCAGCGCCGCAGCCGCAGCAAACCAAACACTCCCGCAGCCAGCAGCGTGCATAGCGCGAGCACACCATACTTTGCGCTTCCTACGCCAAACTTTCCAGTCAACGCAGCGAACGCATTCACCATCGTCAGCACGAGCATAAACAGAGCAATCCCCGCCACGCCCGGCAACATCCCATGCGCTCGCTCTTCAAGTTTTCTTACTTCTTCGTTCTCGCTCATAGAGTATGCAGATACGCCAGCAGATCATCCAGATCCTGCTGATCGAGCGTATTTCCCATAGCCGGCATCAGGTTTCGCCCATGCACAATCGTCGCCGTCACGCGCTCATCGTTCGCCGGAGCGCCACTCGACAGATACTGCTTCTTGAAAACCCCAATCAGAGCCGGCCCATGCAACGCCGCATTCTTACGGTCATAGTGACACTGCGCACAGTGCGCCTGATACACCGCATGCCCATGCATCTGCTGCGCATTCAAATCCGCCAGCGGTACAGGCGGCGCAACCGACTTACATCCAACAAGAGCCCCCACAACGATGAGCAAGGAAAGAACCCGAACCATACCCTTATTCTCTCATCCACTCTGCGAAATCAATTCGACGCCGCAATAGCCGCCACAATCTTGTTCGTCACCTCTCGATCCGCATTCGTCTGCGGCAGATGATTTCCCACCATGATTGAAAAAATCACAGTCCGCCCACTCGCACACTCTACATATCCGCTCAACGCCCGCGCCTCTCCCAGCGTTCCCGTCTTCGCCAACACCTTCCCCTTCAGCGGGGCCTTCATAAACCTTTCCTCCAGCGACCCATCCACCCCACCCACCGGCAAACTGCTCTTCCAATCCGCAAACCACGGCTGCGTCGCCGCATACTGCAACAGCCGCACAGTAGCCCGCGGCGTAACCAGATCATGCCCACTCAGCCCTGACCCATCGAAGAAAACAAAATCATCTTTATCGATTCCGGCACCGAGCAAAAACTGCCGCACCACCAGCGCTCCCTGAGCAATCGTTCCATCTCTCCCTCGCGCCGCTCCCAACTGTCGCAGCAGCAACTCCGCATGCAGATTCTGGCTCATCTTGTTCGTCACTACAACATCCTGCAAGAGCTCAACAGAAGTATGAGTCGCCAGTGTCTTCTCTTCACCCTTCATCGCAACCTCAAACGCCGCATCATCTGCCGGTTCAATCCTCTGTTGCGGCGACACACCAGTCGCCTCCCCAACGACGCCTGACTCGCGACTAAAGCTCTCCGTATCCAACAACACTCGATGCCGTGCCTTCGCCACTCCACTCACATGAATCCCACGAGCCTCCAGCATTCCCTTCAAAGCCTGTGCCGCGTACTCAGCGGGATCCTGGATCGCAATCTCCTCCACATCCGGTTGTCCATGCAGAGCAACCGTCCCATAGATCCTCAGCACCTTCGATCCCGGAGCGCGCACCATCTGCACTGTGCTCCCACTCTTTGCGGCACCCGTCGTCACTGCAACATCCAGCGTGTAATACGAAGGCACCGCCGGATCAATCACAACGCTCGCAGGTGCCCCCACAACCTCTCCCGGAGTCACCGTCACCTTGATCTGGTTATCATTGATCGACAGAGCCGACACCGGCGCGCCATATCCCCAGACGGCATCGTCGATCACCCAGTCCTGCGCATAGGGCTCCCACGGAAACACCGTGTCATCCCCGATCACGTCGCCTTCGACGCTCTTCAGCCCCGTCGCAGCCACCTGATCCGCCATCTCCTCCAGATACCGCAAAGGCGGAAGACCATCGTCAGTCGCAGTGGGCTTCTGCCCCGGCACCGGCGCAACATACGGCAGAATTCTTCCTGACAAATTCGCATCGCCGTTTCCGACCAGCACCAGATGTCCCGTCAACTTCCCACCATCAGCAAAGACGCCTCGCGCTAACACTTTCGTTTGATACGTCGCCTTCTCGCCCAACAAAGCCATCGCCGCTGCAGTCGTAAATAACTTCGCGTTGCTTGCTGGCTGAAACAACTGCCCTTCGTTCAACGAATAAATCGGTGCACCATCCATCTCGATTACAGCGATCCCCCAATGATCACGAGCCACCGCAGGTTCATCCAGCAGGGCGGCAATCGTCTGTCCCAACTCTGTGCAGGCCCCGCTCCGACCATCCTTCGACCCCACCGACCCATCGCATCCAACACCCTGCGTCTGCGGCCAAACCGGTTGCGCACCCACCACAACTCCCAACAAACAGGCTGCACTCCATCCCAAACGCCTCGTCATCCGCGCAGTCTAGCATCCGCGTGTCCTGCCGGACGGGCCCACCGCGCGTGGAGCGGCCACTTCGTGGCGCGTATACCTTGTTTAGCAAGAAAGATCGGTTAGGGTCTTCCCGTTGGCCAAAAAAGATAATCCCGACCAACGGGAGGGACACGCGAAGCTCTAAAAAGGCGTGCGAACACCTGCCCCACGCGCAGTGGGAAGCTAAAATCCAACCATGCCCTTCACTCCCCGCAGCCATCACGACTGGCATCTCCGCACCCGCACACTCCCGCTGGGCAAGCGGACCATCCTCATGGGCATCCTCAACGTCACGCCCGACTCATTCTCCGACGGCGGCTACTTCTACTCCCCCCAACACGCCCCCGAGCGAGCCCTCACCCAAGCCCTCAAGCTCCTCGAAGAAGGCGCCGACATCCTCGACCTGGGCGGCGAATCCACTCGCCCCAACGCAACTCCCCTCACCCCGGACGAAGAACAATCCCGCATCCTGCCCGTCGTCGAATCCATCCTCAAACAAAAACCCACCACCATCCTCTCCATCGACACCTTCCACGCCGCCACAGCTCGCCGCGCCATCGAAGCCGGAGCCGAAATCATCAACGACGTCAGCGGTCACCTCTGGGATCCTGACATGTCGAAAACCTGCGCCCAGTCAGGCTGTGGAGCTATCCTCATGCACACCCGTGGCCGCCCGCAGGACTGGCCCACCCTCCCGCCACTTGCCCCCGAAGCTGTCCTTCCCCTCGTCCTCAAAGAATTAGCCGAGCGACTCGAAGCCGCCACTGCCGCCGGCATCCCCCGCAACAAAATCGTCCTCGACCCCGGCTTCGGCTTCGGCAAACGCCTCGACGAAAACTACCCACTTCTCGCGCACTTCGACCAGCTCAAGCAATTCGACATCCCGATCCTGGCCGGCGTCTCCCGCAAAGGTTTCCTCGCCCACACCCTGGCCCAAAGCCCCAGCCTCTCTATCCTTCTCGAAGGCGCAACCCCATCCATGGATGACCGCCTCCACGCCACCACTGCGGCGAACGTAGCCGCCATCCTCACCGGAGCGCACATCCTCCGCACCCACGACGTCCGTCCCGCAGTAGAAGCCGCCGCCATCGCAGACCAGATCCTAGCCGCCAGCTAAGCGAAAAGAAATAATCACTCGGAGAAAAGGGAGGACCGTGACGTTCCGCATCTGCAAGAAAGGTACACAAGTCACGAAGTGACCGCTCCACGCGAAGTGGGCCCGTCCGGCAGGACATTATCTTCTAAATCGGATTCCCACTCGCGTCCGTACTCCAGCTCTCGGTCTGAAACGCAATAAACACCGCAGTCCAGGTCCCTTTCGACGGCAGGTTAATAAACAGCGCCCCATCCTGCCACACGCCGTTATCCTTACTAAATCCGCCCCCTTTACCACCGACCGGATTCCCCTGGTTCATATGAATATCGTGGATTCCATCCACCTTCCCCGAATCCGCGAACGAACTGCCGAACGCATAGATCACGCCATCCTTATCGGCGACCGTCATATTCAGCAGTGTCACCACGGCATTCTCAAGCGCCTTCGTACGCGCCCGCTGCACCAGCTGCTCCTCCGCACTACCCTTCGACTTCGCCGTCGCCTGAGGCAACAGCGTCATCTGCTCCTTCGTAATCATGGGTTGACCGTTCACAGTACTCCGTACGAAGTCCAGCGCGAGTCCACCCGGCTCACTCTTCAACGCCGTCATCCCCATCGGCAACGCCGTCAGCCCAGCCGGATCCGGCGGCGTAAAGTCCTCAACAATGTCATATAAAACCTCCGAACCATCCACCGACTGAATATTGACCGCCACCGTAAACGGTCCACCTAAAGCCTGCACTGTGATCTGGTAGTGCGTACTGGACCCCGTCACCACCTTTCCCGCTGTAGGCCTACCCGCCAGCACACTATAGTTCGTAATCGGCATATCCCTAACCCTCCCAAAATCATTTCAACAGAACCAGCTGTCGATTGATTACGGTTATCCGGATATTCATGATTGAACCGTCAAACGGGCTTTTCCACCCGGAATTCACACCCTGGCCCCGAAATCAGGTGCTATTCTGAGGCGAAGGAAAGTCGAATGTCAAGCGCCCTTCTTATCGTCAATGTCGTCACTCTCCTCGCCGTCCTCGTTCTCCTGCTCCGCAAGAACCCAGCGGCCCCGCAAGACTCTCGCCTCGCCCAAATTCCCGAGCAGCTCACCCGCCTCGACGCCAGAAACGAGGCGCTCGACGCCCACCTCCGTAGCGGCCTGGCCGAGATACGTCGCGACCTCGCCGACGAATCTCGCCGCACCCGCGAAGCAGCCACAGCAGATTTCATCAGCCTTCGCACCGAGATCACCGCCACTATCGCCGAACTCAGCGGCCTTCTCCAGAACGGTCTCAACGCCTTCCGCAGCGATAACAAGACATCCGACGAAGTCCTCCGCACCGCCGTTCAGCAAAATCTCGACTCGATCGCACAGCGCCTCTCCTACTTCATCGCCGAGGTCAACCGCAACCAGATCGAAGCTCGCGAAGCCCTGCACAGCCGCCTCAACGAGCTCTCCGGCGAGGCCAACGACCAGCAGGAAAAGCTCCGATTCACCGTCGAAGACCGCCTTTCAAAACTCAACGACGCCAACACCGCGAAGCTCGAAGAGATGCGCGTCACCGTAGACGAAAAACTCCACGCCACACTCCAGACGCGGCTCACCGAATCCTTCGGTCAGGTCACCACCCACCTCGGCGAAGTCCAGAAGGGCCTCGGCGAGATGAAGGAGCTAGCCACCGGCGTAGGAGATCTCAAAAGAGTTCTATCCAACGTCAAATCGCGCGGCGTTGTAGGCGAGTTTCAGCTCGGCCAACAGCTCGAGCAGATGTTCTCTCCCGAACAATATATTAAAAACGCTCGCATCAAACCGGGAACACTCGAGTCCGTCGAATACGCCCTCAAGTTCCCCTCGGGCGAAGGTCAGACAGGCCCCGAAAGCTACACGCTCCTCCCCATCGATGCAAAGTTCCCCAAGGAAGACTGGGAGCGCCTCGAACACGCCTACGAAGCCGGCACCGTCGACGAGATCGCCGCAGCAGGCCGAGCCTTTGAGCGTGGTATCCGCGCCGAAGGAAAACGCATCTGCGACAAATACATCGACCCCCCTACGACGATGCCGCACGCCATCATGTTTCTTCCGACTGAGAACCTCTACGCCGAAGTCGTGCGTCGTCCCGGCCTCCAGTCCGAAATCCAATCCAGCTGCCGCGTAACCATCGCCGGACCTTCTACCTTCATGGCCATCCTCACCAGCTTCCAGATGGGCTTCCACACCCTCGCCATTCAGAAAAAAGGCGACGAGGTCTGGCGTGTTCTCTCGAGCGCCAAAAAAGAGTTCGAGACCTACGGCGGCCTCATGCAAAAGGTCGAAGACCAGGTCGGCACTGTTAAGAACACTATTGAAAAGCTAGGCGTCCGCACCCGCGCCATCAACAAAGCCCTGAAAAACGTCTCCTCCATCGACACCGGCGCCCCTATTTCCAACCTCATCGGCTTCGACGACATCTCAGGGATCTCCCCGCTGCTCGCCGCTTCGGCCGAGGAAGACTGAAAAAAGTCCTGCCGCCCGCTGCTGCAGCCACAGCCGCTTTGCTTTACACTCACTGAGGCGCTCAGTATGCTTGAGATTGGCCGTGTCGACCTCATAGCGACAAAATATCCAGGCTTCAGATTCCAAGACGTAAACAGGAGAACGAAATGGCAGCAGTAGACGAGAAGGTAAAGCAGATTATTGTCGAACAGCTTCAGGTGGATGAAGCGGAAGTCACCCCGGGCGCAAGCTTCCAGGAAGATCTCGGTGCAGACTCCCTCGACGTCGTCGAACTCGTCATGCAGTTCGAAGAAGCCTTCGACATTCAAATCCCCGACGAAGATGCCGAGAAGATCAAGACCGTCAAGGATGCTGTCGACTACATCGAAAAGAACCAGAAGGCCAAGTAAACAATGGAGCATCGTCGCGTAGTCGTCACCGGCCTTGGCCTGCTCTGCGGGGTCGGCAAAACCGCACCTGAGGTCTGGGAAGGCCTCATGGCCGGTCGCAGCGGTATGGCCGAGATCAAAGCGTTTGATCTCACCGGCCATCCGGTCCGTTTCGCCGCCGAGGTCAAGGACTTCGATCCTCTCCTCTTCGTCGAGAAAAAAGAGTCCCGAAAGATGGGCCGCTTCATCCACTTCGCTCTGGCCGCTGCCGCCGAGGCGATGGCCCACTCCGGCCTCAAAATCACCGAAGAAAATCAAGACCAGGTCGGCGTCCACATCGGCTCCGGCATCGGCGGATTCGACGTAATCGAGCGCGAACATTCGAACCTGCTCTCCGGTGGCCCGCGCAAGGTCTCGCCCTTCTTCATCCCCGGCTCCATCATCAACCTCGCTGCTGGTCACGTCTCCATCAAGTACGGCGCACGCGGACCCAATGAAGCCACGGCAACCGCCTGCACCACCTCGGCGCACTCCATCGGCGACGCCTTCCGCATCATTCAGCGCGGCGACGCCGACGCCATGATCGCCGGCGGCACCGAAGCCTCGATCACCCCACTCGGTGTGGCAGGATTCGCAGCCATGCGTGCCCTCTCCACCCGCAACGACGACCCCCAGCACGCCAGCCGCCCCTTCGACAAGGATCGCGACGGCTTTGTGGTCGGCGAAGGCGCAGGCATCCTCATCCTCGAAGAGCTCGAGTCTGCCAAAGCCCGCGGCGCAAAGATCCTCGCCGAAGTCCTCGGCTACGGCCTCTCTGCAGACGCGTTCCACATGACCGGCATGGCCCCCGAAGGCGAAGGCTGCTACCGCTCCATGCAACATGCGCTCAAAGTCGCCGGCATCTCGCCCGACCAGATCGACTACGTTAACGCACACGCCACCTCGACCCCACTCGGCGACGCCCTCGAATCGAAGGCCATCGAGAACGTCTTCGGCGAGCGCGCCATCAGCGGCAAGCTTCTGGTCAGCTCAACGAAATCCATGACCGGCCACCTCCTCGGCGGCGCCGGCGGCCTCGAGGCCGGCATCACCATCCTCGCCATGCAGCACCAGATCGCTCCGCCGACGATGAACATCGTCGAGCTCGATCCCCAGTGCCGCCTCAACTACGTCCCCAACAAGCCCCTGTCCGCGAAGATCGACTACGCACTCTCGAACTCCTTCGGCTTCGGCGGCACCAACGGCTCCCTCGTCTTCAAACGCTGGACCGAATAACCCGCATCAACTTCACACAGAGCCCGGCATTTTGCCGGGCTCTTGTCGTTAGCCATCGCAATTCAAAATCACTCGTCATCAGGAGCGAAGCGAAGCATACGCTTTGTACTTCAACGCACTTTTCAAATGCCAAACGGAAACCTTCCCCACCCCACCCTCGTCAACACACTCGCCATCCAGTTATAAAAGTAGTCGGAGACCCTGAATGAAGCTTCGCCTCACCCTCTGCATTCTCGCCGCCACCCTCACCACCCAGGCCGAAGTCTCCCTCCCCAAAATCTTCTCCAGCCACATGGTCCTTCAGCGCGACATGCCCATCCACATCTGGGGCAGCGCCACACCCGGCGAGTCCATCACCGCCACCTTCCACAACCTCACCAACACCGCCACCACCGACGCCGCCGGCCGCTGGAGCCTCTATCTCCCCCCGCAAGCCGCCGGAGGCCCCTACACTCTCACCGTTCACAGCACCAACACCATCACCTACGACGACGTCCTCCTCGGCGATCTCTGGTTCGCCTCGGGCCAATCCAACATGGAAATGCCTCTCTCCGGCTTCGCCCCCGACACCCATATCGAGAACGCCGAGAAAGAAATCGCCGCCGCCAACCACCCCGACATCCGCCTCCTCCGCATCGACAAGGACACCTCCGACTACCCCCGCGACGACGTCAAATCCGCCACTGGCTGGTCCGTCTGCACCCCCGACACCGCAAAAGACTTCTCCGCCGTCGCCTACTTCTTCGCACGCGATCTGCAAAAGGCCCTCGCCGACAAACAGCAGCACGTCCCCATCGGTCTCATCGACTCCACCTGGGGAGGCACCCCCGCCGAAGCCTGGACCAGCATGAACGCTCTCGGCTCCAACGCCTCCCTCATGCCCGTCTTCGCCACCCGAGCCGAAAAGATGGACCACGAGTCCACTGTGATCCGCTTCGAGGCCCTCGACAAACAAGCCCGCGCCGAAGGCAAATCCACGCCCCAGCGCGATTGGCACCCCAACCCTGACTCATGGCGCCCCGCCGCCCTCTACAACGCCATGGTCGCTCCCTTCACCCCGCTGCCGATCAAAGGTGTTATCTGGTATCAGGGCGAAGCCAACTCTGCCCTCAACATGGTCGACCTCTACGACAAGCTCTTCCCCGCCCTCATCGAAGACTGGCGCCAACACTGGGCTCAGGGCAACCTCCCCTTTCTCTACGTCCAGATCTCCGCCTATGGCAGCGACACTAAAGAAAACTGGGGAGAACTCCGCGACGCCCAGCGCAAAGCCCTCTCCCTCACCAACACTGGCATGGCCGTCACCATCGACATCGGCAACGAACACAACGTCCACCCCGCCAACAAGCAAGCCGTAGGTGAGCGTCTCTCCCTTCTCGCCCGCCGCGTCGTCTACAACGAAGACATCGCAGCCTCTGGCCCCCTCTTCCGCCTCGCCTACCCTGACAAGGGCGCCATGCACGTCTGGTTCGACAACGCCCAGGGCCTCCACGCCAAACTCGGCGCCCCTGAAGGCTTCGAAGTCGCCGGCGCCGACCGCGTCTTCCTCCGCGCTAACGCCCACATCGAACACACCGCCGACGGCGACACCGTCATCGTCGCCAGCCCCGCCATCCCCAACCCACAATACGTTCGCTACGCCTGGCCAAACTTCCCCCAGGCCAACCTCTACAACGGAGCCGACCTCCCCGCCGCGACCTTCACCTCACTCCAGCCAACAACGCAACCCGAGTAGTAGGCGAAGCCAGACGGCAAGAACGCGAAATCTTCCGCCGACCAACGGGAGGGCCAGGGCGAAGCCGGTATACCCCTCACGAAGTGGGCGCCGCCCGCGCAGGGCAAACCCAAATCATCCCAGCTTCCTAACCGCTCACCGCCGCCGTAATCACGCTCAGCACCAGCACAATCACCCACCACCCGACCACAACAGCCGCAGCCTTCCCCCGGCTCACCTTCGCCACAATCGAAGTCCCAATCACCAGCAGCACCAGATTCCAGATCCCGATCACATCCAGAAAGCCCAGCGCCGTCTTCAGCCAAGGCGCCGCATCCGGCATAAAGTAAGCCGGGTTCGTCCCCACCGGATTCTTAATATTGAAGGTCTCCGCACTGTTCCCAAACAGAAGCGTAACCATCGTCAGCAATCCGCTCAGCAGCCTCGGCAGCGACGCATACATCCACACGCAGAACATCTGTCCAAACGTAGTCTTCGCTCCCAGGCCAACATTAAAGCTCGCCCAGTTAATCAGTGCCCCAATCGCCGAAATAATCAAAATAATCACCGGCGTCGCGTACGACACATACCTGTACCCGCTCGTCATGGCACTCACTCTCGCGGCCCGCTGATCCGGCGGCAGGCTCTGCATCTGGTCCTCCTGCTTCGGGCTGTCCAGAATCACGTTCTCCACCACGCGCCCAAACCCGACCTGCTTATCGATCGTGAACGTCACCCCGATCGACACCACGACTGCCAGCAGAAACGGCAGCCACCAGCTCGTATCCCGCAAGATATCTGTGAAGGTCTTCGAAGGAGCGACAAACGTATCCACCACCCGCTCCACCTGGCTCAACCCCGGCTGCCCCTCCACCGCCACAACATCGCTCATAGACCCTCCTCGAATAAAGTCTTCCCGCCAATCCGGCAAACCCACGGCTCACGAATGTCTTCGCATTCTAGCCCACTGTCGCAAGCCACCCGTCAGAAAACTTCACCCAGGTCGACGCTCAGTTCCCAGTCCCCATCAACTGAATATTGTCCGGTGAATTCGCGAGTATGGATTCAGTGCAGCGACGATACCTTGGATCGCTGCACCGTTCAGAGGTATGTAGTTGGGATAGCTGTACATGAACGTGACCCAATTGCGGTCCATGCACAAATCGGGCTGATCACCAACCAGCAGCACTCCATTTCCATCGCGTGAGCGCGACCAATGCATCACTTGAAACCCGTCGAAATGTCCACCGGTTTTAATCAGAGTCAAGTTTGGCGTCAGGCGCTTCACATCTCCGCTCCAGAAGCGAATCGAGGGATCGGGGTGCATCACCCAATGACGATTCAGTTCGTGAAGATGGTTCGGCGGTTCGGGTTGCGTACCAGAATCTGCAAGCGCGACGAGTGCGCCCGTCACACCAACTGCAGCAGTGCCCAGGAAATCACGACGATTCATTGAATGAGAGTCGCACCAATAAACAGGCCACCCAGGAAAGAGATCGGCTCGGCGCCATCGGCCAACAATGCTCCAGCCAACAGCACGGTTATCACGAGGAGGATGATGTCGCTTTTATCTGTTGCATACGCCCTCTCGTTGTATGCGCTTGTTAAGCGCAGCGCGGCGCTTCGCGTAGGGCAAAGCAAAAAAGCAGGTGAGTTTGATTACGGAATAGGCAGTCATAGGAGCACTATCGTTGAGATTGCCGTATGAGCTTTGGCAGGCATCGTTGCCTCTATGGTGACATTTCGCTAAAACATACTGCCACTAACCCACCACGATTCGATCTCATCCGAGCGCGCCATGCCTGCATTACGATTTCCTGCACAGCACGGCAGGCCAGTTAGAAGGTCCAGCAATCGTCAAGGACGATTAGAACGTCCGTCCCCGGAGATCCGTAGAACCTGTCAACCCCCTAAACAGCAAATCGCCGCGTCAATCCAGCACATTCGCGTGGCGTATTAGTTATGATCCGACCGATATACTAGAACCCAAGGAAGCAAGAAGGCCCCCAAGCGAATCGGGGGCCTTCGTATTGAACATCTAACTTCTTTATTTGTAATATTTTGCGAGCAAACCATCTGGAATCAATATTTTGCAGACACAACTCGACTCCAAACTAATGATTCTAGATGATTTACGTCCAAAATACCCCCGAAGGGGGGAGGGGGTACCAACAAAGGGAAAGGGGGACCGACGCCAACCACAACCGACAACAGAAACCGAAGCCTCGCTACTCCACCACGACCAGCACATCCCCAGACCCGACCGCATCTCCCACCCCAACCGCGATCCTGACCACTCGTCCGGTCTTCGGCGACTTCAGCTCATTCTGCATCTTCATCGCCTCAATCACCAGAACAGCCTGGCCCTCCTCGACCTCATCGCCCACCTCAACCAGCACTCGCACCGTTCGGCCCGGCATCGGAGCCTTCACCGGCCGCGGTCCATCCGTACCAGCGCCGGCCCCACGCCGTCCCTGCAACGACCGCGGGTCCGTCACCTCAAACCCGAACCGCCGCCCACCAATCACCACCCCATCGCCATCTAGAACACACCGGTACTGCCGCCCCTCGATCAGCAACGACATCACCCCAGCCTGCAGCACCCTCACATCCGCAATGACCTGGCGGCCATCCACCGAGCACTCCACCCTGCCGCCAATCTCAGCCGGAAGCTCAACCCTTCGCTTCTCTCCCTCTACCTCAAGCCAAACCGTCACAGACGCAACCCCTCCCGCCGCCCCGCCACAGCCCATCGGCTCTCCTCGGGCAAATCAGCCTCTGCCACCGTCGCCCGCCGTGCTGACACCGCAAACAACGCCGCCGCAAGCGCCACCACGTCCTCGGGGACATCCTCCCGCAGCGGGGCATCCGGCTCAGCCAGCAACCTCTCCAGATATCCCGTATCGATCCGGGCCGCACGAAAATCTTCATCCAGCAAAATCCGCCGGAACAGCCCGATATTTGTCTTGATCCCGCCGATCACGTATTCATCGAGCGCCCGCACCATCCGGTTGATGGCCTGCTCCCGCGTCTCCCCGAACGCGACCAGCTTCGACAGCATGGGGTCGTAGTCGAGCGGCACATTCCACCCTTCATACACCGCACAATCCTCCCGAATCCCCGGCCCACCCGGCTGGATTAGCCGGGTAATCAACCCCGGCGACGGGAAAAAATGATTCTCAGGGTCCTCGGCATAGATCCTGCACTCAATCGCATGCCCGCGCAGATGCACATCCTCCTGCGTCAGCGGCAACGGCTCGCCCATCGCCACGCGGAGCTGCAGATGCACCAGATCCAAACCGGTCACCATCTCGGTCACAGGATGCTCCACCTGCAGCCGCGTATTCATCTCCAGGAAGTAGAAGTTCTCCTTGTCATCCACCAGGAACTCGACGGTCCCAGCGTTCACATACCCAGCCGAAAGCGCCAGCCGAACCGCAGCCTCTCCCATCCTCCGCCGCAGATCCTCACCGACAACAGCAGAAGGAGCCTCTTCGATCACCTTCTGATGCCGTCGCTGCACCGAGCACTCCCGCTCGCCCAGATACACACATCTCCCGTGCTCATCCGCCATCAACTGGATCTCGATATGCCGCGGCCGCTCGATCAGCTTCTCCAGGTAAACCTCACCCGAGCCAAAGCTCCGCTCTGCCTCACTGCTGGCCGCCGTAAACGCCGCCGCCAGATCCTCTGCCCGCGACACCGCCCGCATTCCCTTCCCGCCGCCTCCAGCCGCAGCCTTCAGCATCACGGGATACCCAATCCCGGCGGCCACGCGCACCGCCTCCGCCACATCCGCCAGCCCGGTCACGCTCCCCGGAACACGAGGCATCCCCGCCGCATCTGCCGCCTGTCGCGCCTTCGTCTTCGACCCCAGCACCCGCATAGCGCTCGCCGGAGGCCCAATGAACGTCACTCCCGCCTCAGCGCAGGCCTCGGCGAACTCCGCATTCTCCGACAGGAACCCGTACCCTGGGTGAATCGCATCGGCCCCCGTGCGTCGAGCGACATCCAGTATCAGATCCCGCCGCAGATAGCTCTCAGCCGCAGGTGCCGGACCCAGCCGGTACGCCTCATCCGCCTGCAGCACATGCAGTGCCCCCCGGTCGACATCCGAGTAGACCGCTACCGTGGCAATCCCCACCTCCCGGCACGCACGAATTACCCGCAGCGCAATCTCCCCACGGTTCGCAATCAGCACTTTTTTTATCGAACGTCGCAAGCCGCAATTTTACCCCAGCGGGATAATGAAGTCCGAGACCTCACCGAACCCATTCCACGCAAAAGAGGCCTTCCATTCCTGGAAGGCCTCCGGCTTTGCAACAAACGACAGCGACTACTGCATCGAGACGCCGCCCTGCGTTGCCTTTTCTTTCTTCAGTTCATTTTCCTTCCGGGCGCCCATGGCCTTCTGGATCCAGGAATCAACCTGAGCCATGTCAGCCTTGCGAGCTGCTTCATCCCCACACTCCAGGTCGGCCTTGCGACGATAGGTCAACTGAAGGTATTGCATGGCATCGTCATAAGTCGGGTTTAGCTCGACAGCCTTCTGGAGATACTGCAACCCTTCGTTCACCAGATCGGTGTTAGCAGCTTGCAGCTTCTGGCATGCGCCCTTGCTTTTCTTCGGATTACCATCGCCCTGATCGGTCAGCCCGTCGGCTGCGAGAATCGTAATCGCGTTCTTATAAGCCAACGTCCAATCCACGAAACCTACCGTGTAATAAGCTTCCGGATCATTAGGAGAGATCGCGATTACCTTCTTCTCGTACTCTTTAGCCACATCGAACTTTTTGATGTTGCGATTGATCGAGGCGATCTGCTTCAGCGCAGTCAGGTCGTTTGGGCTCTTTTCAAGAACCGCGTTGAAGCCGTCTAACGCCTTCTGTGCAATTGCAAGGTTCTCCGGCGTATCCAGATTCGGAACAACTTGATAGGAATAAGCCGTTGCTAAATAAAGCTTGGCCACCTCGGATTTAGGGTCCAGGGCAATCGCATTTTGGAAGTGGTTCGTCGCCTCTTCGTATCGTGCGTTTTTAAATGCCTGTACTCCCTTGGTCAACTGGTCCCGCGACTTGAGAACGTTGCAGCCAGTTGCAGTGAGCAGCGCCAGCAGAGCGGCCGTAACCGGAATCCGTGCGGTGAATTTCATTGGGCGAATCATCTCCTTCAAAATGGGCGCGAGTTTCTGTTGCAGAGACCAGGGAAACCATCTAACCAATGTTTCGGTGTTCGCTTGATTGTAATGGCATTTGTCCTAACGTGACTAGAGCAGCTTTCTTTCCCTTCCTTAACTAAGGGGAACAACGTCGGTCTTTTGTACTACAACGATAGAGCTTCTGCATAGTTCGAAGTGTTCTTCGCAGATACATGCAATCCAGGCGCCAAGAGACCAGACAAAAGATAAAGCAAAGTGGCCTAAACTATACGCCCATCCTTCATTTTGACGATCCTATCCGCGTACGAAGCGGCGTCTGCATCATGAGTAATCATCAAAATCGTCTGTCCCAGACGGCGATTCAGGTCTTTTATCAGCTTCAGAACAGCCGCCGAATTTTCGCTGTCCAGATTGCCCGTAGGCTCGTCAGCGAGCAGAATCGCGGGTGAGTTCACAATTCCCCGTGCAATCGCTACCCTTTGTTGCTGCCCCCCGGAGAGCGCACGAGGTTTGTGTTTCATCCTGTCAGCAATCCCGAGCAGGCCGAGAATCTCCTGGAACCCTCGGTCGAACACCACATCCCGGCCACCAATGTACTGCACAATTCGGATATTGTCTTCGGCAGAGAGTGTCGGCAGCAGGTTGTACTTCTGAAATACGAATCCCACGGTGGTCTTGCGAAGCTCCGTCCGCTCGGCATTTGTCATGCCCGCCAAATCGCGGCCGTTGAGGTGCACCGTGCCAGAAGTCATCGGCGTCAGACCGCCGAGAATATGAAATAGTGTCGATTTACCCGAGCCTGAGGCACCAATAATCGCAACAAACTCGCCCTTCCGGATCTCCAGATCAACGCCACGCAACGCATGCACCGCGACCTCGCCTACCTGGTAAGTCTTCGTCAGACCTCGCACTTCGATTATCGGCGGCTCACTCATACGACAGAGCCTCCGTTACATCCTGCTTGACCGCCTTAACCCCAGGAACGATCGCACCCAGCAGCGCTCCCACAACCGCAATGCCCGTTGCAATCGGCCACCAGTCATACACTGTCTCCTGCACCAGGCTGGCCGGTACCGCGTGTTTCATCAGCCACTGCGTTCCATAGGTCAGGACAATGCCGACTGCCGACCCGAGCAGCGCCAGTAATAACGTCTCCCGAAACAAGATATTTAAAATGAGACCTGAAGACCCACCCACCGCCTTCAAAATCCCGATCTCCCTCGTTCGCTCCAGCACTGCCGTGTACATCGCCATAAACACCACGATGAAGCCGACAATCACCGCAACTCCAATCACGACCCCGATAAAGCTCTTCAGCATTCCTACGTTGCTGATAGACAGCATCGACGTGAACTCTTCCATCGTGTAAATCTGGTACCCGTGATACTTGACCCGCAGAGCATCGACCACCGCCTGCGAGTTGTTCGGGTTGTCCACCTTGATAAATATCTGACTGAGGTGTCCCGGATTCCCGGTCAGTGCCTGCAGCATCTGCAGCTTCACGCAGATGCGCGAAAGCTTCCCTGACTCGGTAATTCCCACCAGCTTCCAGTCGTGATTGACCAGATTCAGAGTGTCACCGATGTGAAGTTTTTTCTGCTGGGCGTAGTACTCATCCACAATCACGTCGTCATCGTTAACCAGCGGACCGCCCTTCAGGTAGCGAAATCCTCCGTTCAACTTTCGAAAGTCGTCAAGATCAAGTCCCGTCATCGCATCAAACCCTGACAGAGGTTGAACCATCGTCCCCATCGCAAACGTGACGTGTGGCTCCTTCATCAGCAACGCAGGAATTTTGTCGCTCATCGGAGCCGAGCTCAGCCCTATGGCCGATGATCCCGGCGGTCGAAACCAGATATCAGCCCCTACTCCACGAGCTCTTTGCGCCGATTGGTCCAACGTGCCATGACTGACCCCCACCAAAGTCAGAATCATCGTCACTTCGACGGCAATGGCAAGCACACTCAGCAGCGTTCGGACCGGCCTGTGACCAAGATTCGCGAAGATCAGTTTATTGAGCAAGATCAGATTCTAATAGAAATTCAGTGGCCGACAAATAGAGCACCGAAGGAATTCACCTCAAAAAGCTTCAGGCGGCTGGACGCATAGGTCCGCCGCCTGAACGAGAGCTTTTCTCCTCGAATTTACTGTCCCGCTTCGACTCGAGGCGTGATGAGACCAATATTGTCTACTCCGGCCTGATGACCGAAGTCGATGACTTCGGCAACCTTGCTGAAGTCCAGATCTTTATCACCCTTCACGAACATAACCTTCTCCTGCCGTGTCGCAAAGATCTCCGCAAGCTTAGGTTCAATGTCTGTCTTGTTGAATGTGTTGTCGTTGATCTTGTACGCCGGAGCCGCGGCTCCGTTCGATAACACCTGCACTACGATCGTACGGTCGTTAACCGGATCCTCGTGGTGCTCCTTGGGCGGCTGAGGAACCAGCGTCTCCAGGCCTCGAGGTGTCACCGGCACAATGACCATGAAGATGATCAGCAGCACCAGAAGAACGTCGATAAGCGGGGTTACGTTGATCTCAGAAACCGCTCCGCCAGTATTTCC
>CAZZZG010000011.1:0-64953 GCA_964658525.1 uncultured Edaphobacter sp. | reverse complement strand
ACCGGTATCGATGACGTCTGCGACAAGAGTAGCTGCGAGAAAACCGAAGAACCATCTGCGCCGGGAGAGGAAATAATCTTCGTAGCCGGAGTAGTCCACGAGGTCCGACGGAAAAAGCAGTGTGCTGAGGAAGTAAAAGAGGATCGCGTAGAGAATGACGAAGAAGTAGATCGCAAAAGTCCACTGCTGAATCATGGAGAGACGAAACTCCCACCACCAGAAGTGAATCATTCCGAGCAAAAGCGACGCTGCCCAGCCGAGGTGCAGGATTGAGACTTTGTTGCGGCGGGGGTGCTGAACAAACTGCGCGAACCCTTTGAGCAGGGTTGTGATGCAAAGCCCCACGATGATCGAGATGACGACTTTGACGTGGGAGTAGAGTTCGGGATTCGGCTGAGGAGGTATGGCGGTCGTCAGAGCGATCATGAAGTACCCGTGACCGGATTGGTGTGTAGCTGATCGGAGAGGCTCCGTCGCGTGAACCCAGATCCGGAAGAACCGCAAACAGCGTACCAGAGGCTTTGTGCTCCAGCGTTTCTGGTTCGAATATCTTATTTATCCGCTACAGCTTGTTGGTGTCGATCGCGCGAGTGCGCTGCATGCCTTTGGGGGCTGGCTTGAGGGGAGCGTCGGGCAAGTCCTCGGCATCGCCCTCGGGTGTGGCCACGGTGTCCGGCTCCTCGTCTTCCGGACTATCGGGAGAGTCTCGCGGATCAGGTTTTGGGTCGAGATTCGAAGCGGTCATCAGCCCTCCTCGGATTCGTGCTGCTCATCCCTCTGGATCTCGGCGTCGAGCGCGGGAGAGTCCTCTCCATCGACCGGTTGGTCAGTGTCGTAGTTGGGTGGTAGACCGGACAGTCGCCCGTCAACGACGACTCCGTCTGCCGTTGATTCGCCGCTGTTGCCGTCGGCCTGGGGCTCGGTCTCATTCTTCTCGCGTTCGAGGTCGTTTGAGGTCTCGGGGGCGTGGTGTTCCATTGGAATCTCCTCCTGCTCGGCCAGCTCGCCGGCCATCTTCTCAAACTCTTCGATGCTCGGAAGCTCGTTGATGTCTTTCAGGCCGAAGCGGAGAAGGAAATCCCGGGTGGTTTTGTAGAGGATGGGGCGGCCAATGACCTGTTTGCGGCCTGCGGTGGCGACCAGTTTGCGCGTCATCAGGGAGCCGAGGACGCCGCCGGAATCGACGCCACGGATCTCGGAGACCTCGGGAGCGGTAACAGGCTGCTTATAGGCGACGACGGCGAGGGTTTCAAGGGCCTGCAGTGAGAGCTTCAGAGGGGGCTTGAGAGATTTCACGAAGCCACGGACAGCGTCGTGGTACTCGGGCTTGGTGGCGAGACGGTAGCCGCCAGCCACCTCGCGAATCTCAAGGCCGCGGTCGGAGGTGGCATAATCGGCGATGAGCTGGTCAAGGATGCTGCGGAAGTACTCGCGGAGACGGCGCTCTTTCTCTTTGGCCTCACGGGCGAGCTTCTTCTCATCCTTTTCTGCTGGTACATGCTCGCCCGAAGGCTGGCTCTCCTGATCCGCTTCAACGGGCGGTTGCGAGGCCTCATGGGGGGTCGTTTCTGTAGGGACGTCATCGAGACCGGTTGGAGTATCCGGATGGGCTTCGAGACGAACTTCGAGATCTTCGGCAGAGCTCATGGCGGCAGCGTCTGCAGCGTTGTGCTCGCGTATCGCGCGCGCATGGGCAGCTTCCTGTGCGGCCGCTTCGTGCAAATGCCGATCAAAGGATTCGGCATAGTGGGCCTGGATCTCCTCCTCAGTCGGCGCTCCGGCTTGAGACCCGGCTCCATCGGTGGCGCCCGCGAGCACTTCGTTATTGAGATCGTCCTCGTCAACAGTGCGTGGAGTTAAAGATGATTCGACGCCCTCTTCGAGTGCCAGGGTCTGCTGAGCTGCGTCAAGATGATCAAGCTCGGCCTGAGCTTCGTGGCCGAGGAGACCGGCGAGCTGGGCCAGCGTTACTGGTTCTTCTGAGGCGTAGATGACGGCTTCGATCTTTGCTTTAAGGCTCATAGTGTCGTTGGTGTACTTCTAAGCATACCAACGCTCGAGGTCATTGCTCTGACGACGTGGATAAGTCGCTGTAAAGGCTCAAGCCGAACTAAGCACAAATGGTTCCCGCCTTCAAACGTCAGAATCAGCCTTCGCCAAAAGAGAAGGCCCGCTGCGCGCGGGCCAACCCATGTGCTGCATTGTTTGAGGAACTACTTTGCGATGGTGTTGAAGAGCCAGAAGAGACAGCCCGACAAAAGTGCTGCCACGGGCAAGGTGAAGACCCACGCGAGCGCGATATCGCGGAGGGTGGACACCTGCAGGCCGCTCTTGTTCGCAGCCATGGTGCCAGCTACGCCGGACGACAGCACATGCGTCGTACTCACAGGCAGGCCGTACTGATCTGCAGCAAGAATGGTCAGCATGGCAACGAGTTCAGCGGAGAGCCCCTGCGCGTAGGTCAGGTGCGTCTTGCCGATCTTTTCGCCAACAGTGACGACGATGCGCTTCCAGCCGATCATGGTTCCGAGACCGAGCGAGAGCGCGACTGCAACTTTGACCCACGGAGGAATGAACTTGGTCGAGTTGTCCAGCATGCCTTTGTAGTTCTTGAAGATCTTCTGATCATCAGCGCTGACCGTCGGACCGTACTTCGGCATCAGCCGCAGCGTCTCGCTGGTGAGATACATCTGATTGCGAACGTTGGCCTGCATGCTGGATGGCACCGCGCCGAGAGAGCCGTACTGAGTAGCCTCATTGCGGATGTCACCGACCATCTCCTGGAGTGCAAGCATGGTGTGTGGCGAGAACTTGTGTGTGCTGACGAAAGCCTCAAGTTCCGGACCACTATCCGCTACGGTCGTGTTCGGGTCAAGATAGTTGCCGACCGCGCCGATCACCTGCTGAGAGACTGCAGCAAACGTCTGCACCTGGCTTGCGCCAACAGTGTGGTTGAGAGCATAGGCCGTTGGCACGGTGCCGACCAGGATGAGCATGATGAGTCCCATGCCCTTCTGGCCGTCGTTCGAGCCATGGGCGAAGCTGACGCCGGTGCAGGTCAGCACAAGCAGAGCGCGGATATAGAACGGCGGCGGCGCTTTGCCTTCCGGCGCCGTGTAAAGGCGCGGATCCTTGAGAAGCGCCTTGAGCAGGAGGAAGACGAGGGCCGCGCAGCCGAAGCCAACCAGAGGCGAGATGAGCAGCGCCTTGAAGACCTTCGTGACCTGATCCCAGTCAACGCCGCTTACACCGCTCGAGCCATGCATCAACTGATTTGCGACGCCGACACCGATGATCGAGCCGATCATCGTGTGAGAGCTCGACGCGGGAAGGCCCTTCCACCAGGTCGCAAGGTTCCACAGGATGGCTGCGATCAACAACGCAAAGACCATCGCGAAGCCGGAGCCTTTGCTCACCTTCAAAATGAGTTCGACGGGAAGAAGCGAGATGATAGCGAACGCGACCGCACCGGAGCTGGTCAGCACCCCGATGAAGTTCCAGAGGCCGGACCACACGACTGCGACGTGCGGCTCGAGTGCGTGGGTGTAGATGACGGTGGCGACGGCATTGGCTGTGTCGTGGAAACCGTTAACAAACTCAAAACCGAGCGCGATCAGGAGGGCAACCCCAAGTAGAAAATAGGGGAACCACGAGCTCTCGTGGACGGGTAGAAGATCGGAGTACAGACGGTTGGCTATGTAGCCAAGACCACCGATGAGCAGTACGCCGAAGATGATGCCCCCGATCTTGCCGGGTGACGATTTTCCCATCTTCTGGTCGAGTAATGAACCGGTGGGGTGTATTACAGGAGTTGCCATATGGTTTCGCCTAGGATTTCAAGATTGAGTGCGTGATCTTGACCATAGGCCGGAAATGCGAATGGAGTGTTACAAGAGTGTGAAACATATGCGTCTTTTGCTCGCGGAGGCCACTGGCCAGCCGAAGAGAATGGTAGCGCTCCCACCTAATGAGTTATTGTTTGCAATGATTTGCAGTGCGACCGCTTTTGACGGCAAGAGTTGAGTTCTGCTTCTGAAGGAGCTCTGGTCGTTGTAACGGACATGCCAGGCTGAGCACTATTCTTTTTGAAACGGTGACAGGCCAGCTTTTAGGGCTGTCCGTCCCTACAACTATTGTTCGTCGCTGTCGGCATAGGCCGGGACTATAATTCAGCTTTTCGGGGGTCATCATATGAAAATTACTGCACAGAGCTTGAGCGCCTCGATCGCTCTCCTCGCAGTCGCCCTTTTTCTCGGCCCTAAGGCGGCCCACGCCGACACTTACACGATCCTGGATCTCGGAACTGCCAACGGCCGGAACTTATACGGCGTGGACACGGCCGGGGATGTAGTCATTACTCAGAGCTTCGGATGTGGCTTTAAGAGCTTCACCTGCTATGTGACTTACGACGATGGCGTGGCCGGAACTCCTTCCTCCTCTGCCCCCGACCTGGTCTACGATGACGGGACACCCTGTAGCTCAACCCCGAACGGCTTTAGCGCCTTCAAGTCAGTCTGCAACAAGGGCTTCGCCGGATTGGGCACAGCCTACAACTCCAACGGCGATCCGAACGGAGTTTACGCCGGAACCGACGGGGACTTCTCGTTCCTGCACGTTGGTTCGGCAGACCAGGCCTTTATGAATTCAGGCGGCGACTTTGTCTTTGCCGACGGAGTGAATGAGGAGATATTTGAGGCAATCGATACTTCGGTATCGCCGATTCCCGAGCCCGCGAGCTTCCTGCTGGTAGGAACGGGTCTGGTTTGGTTCACGACTGCGGTTCGCCGCAGGGCAAGCCGCTAAAGCTCACCTAGCGCCAGTCATCGCGAGCCTGCGCCTGATCGGTCAGGACCTGATCGAAGTTTTCGGTCTTCTTGATCAGAATGTCGCCCTGCAGAACCGGTTGGTGCAGTAAGACCGCCTGCAGACGCACTAGCTCCAACATTGCAAGAAACATGCAGATCAGTGCTCGCTCCGTATGAGTGTTATGCAGCAGGCGCTTCAGACTGACAGGCTTATCTTCCATCAGCAGACGGCGTTTGACGTAATCGATCATCTGGGCGACCGTGACCGACTCTTCGTCGACGTTGAGGATGGGCCGCTCGCGAAGACGGATGAGGATGTCCTGAAAGACACGAACCAGATCTACTGTGTCGGCAGCAATCTCACGATCCTCGTCGAGAGTGGGAGCACCGGCTTCACCGATGTCACGACGGAAGTTTTTCAGGC
This sequence comes from uncultured Edaphobacter sp., assembly GCA_964658525.1. Lineage (GTDB taxonomy): Bacteria > Acidobacteriota > Terriglobia > Terriglobales > Acidobacteriaceae > Edaphobacter. Next base: position 59,724 of record CAZZZG010000011.1, on the reverse strand, counting down.
CTGAGTTCGTCCAGGTGGCCTCTTCGATCTGCTGCTTCTGCAGGAGCATCTGCGCGGCAGCTTTGAAGCGCTCGTGCTCGAGCAGACGCTCGACCAGTTCTCGGCGTGGGTCTTCGGGGTCGCCACTGAGAACGTCGGAAGGATCGCGCGGAAGCAATGTCTTCGACTTGATGTGGATCAGCAGCGAAGCCATATAAATGAACTCGCCGGCTGCGTCGACGTCAACCTGCTTGAGGTGCTGGGTGTACTCGAGAAACTGGCTGGTGATACGCGCGATGGGAATGTCGTAGATGTCGATGTTCTGCTTGCGGATCAGGTCGAGCAGAAGATCGAGAGGGCCGTCATACACCTGACCTACCGTGACGGAGAACGGAGATTGCGATGCTTCTTCTTTCTCTTTGTCCTTTGAAGGGCGCTTTGGTTCGGGAGGCGGTGGAGGCACAGGTGGATGTTGAAGCGCGAAGGGCTCACTGACTGCGTCCGGCGAAGCTGCGACCGGCGAATCGGCCCCATCTTTGGAGAGCTCTTCATGAGACGTGGCGTCGGTCTGCTCGTCCGGCCTGGTCTCTTCAGTGGCGAATTCGGGAGGGAGGGTTTCGTCGGGCATGGTCGTTACTCGAGGCCGATGGCCTGGCGAACGTGCTGAAGCGTCTGAATCGCACGATGACGGGCGCGGGCGGAGCCGTCCCAGAGGATGGCGTCGACCTGGCCCGGGTCGGCTTCCAGCGCGCGACGGCGCTCCTGGATGGGCGCGATCTCGCGAACGATGGCATCGGCGAGCCAGCCCTTGCACTCGATGCAGCCGATGCCTGCTGTCGTGCAGCCCTGACGAACCTTTAGCTGTGTCTCTTCTGTGGAAAAGACCTTGTGCAGATCGAAGACAGGGCAGATGTCCGGATTGCCAGGGTCGGTGCGGCGGATGCGTGCCGGATCGGTGACCATGATCTTCAGCTTGGCGCGGAGGTCAGCCTCTGGCTCAGAGAGCATGAGGGTGTTGCCGTAACTCTTGGACATCTTGCGGCCATCGAGTCCGGGGAGTTTCGGCGAGGGTGTAAGCAGTACTTTTGGCTCAGGAAGAATGCCGGTGACAACGCTGTTCGCGGAGAGCTCTGCTGTGAGAATCTCCTTGTCTGAGCGGTCTTCGCGGGCCTTCTCGATAGCGGGCGTAGTTTGCGAGCAATAAAGCGCATTGAAGCGACGTGCGACCTCGCGCGTGAGCTCGACATGCGCAACTTGGTCCTGGCCGACCGGCACGTAGTCGGGCTGATAGAGAAGGATGTCCGCCGATTGAAGCAGAGGATAGCCGAGGAAGCCGTAGGTGTTCAGGTCCTTCTCGCGAAGCTGTTCCTGTTGATCCTTGTACGTGGGTACGCGCTCGAGCCAGGGCAGCGGCGTGAACATGCTGAACAACGTGAAAAGCTCGGCGTGTTGAGGAACGTGCGACTGGATGAAGACCGTGCAGACCTCCGGATCGAGGCCGGCAGAGAGAAAGTCGAGTGCCACGTCGCGGATGCTCTCGCGAAGCGAGGTCGGGTCGGCGTAGTCGGTCGTCAGTGCGTGAAGGTCGGCGATGAAGAAGTAGCAATCGTACTGGTGCTGGAGCTTGACCCAGTTGTAGAGCGCGCCCATGTAATTGCCGAGGTGGAGTCGGCCGGTGGGCCGCATGCCGCTGAGAACGCGGGGACGTAAGGAGGTCAGGGTGCCGTTGGTGTTTTCTGTCATTGCGATCAAATGCAAGGGTAAATGATTGGGACAGCCTATGGTTGAGCGTGCCCCCGCAAGGGGCAGAAGAGTCGGCAGAAAAATAGTTCAAAAAGTTGGCGTACTTTTGGGCTCTGAAAAAACGCCTGTCAAAACACCACGTTTACCACGCATCCCACCACGTTCTCACCAGCAAAAAACCATCGCCAACCACCCACTTTTTCCAAAAACCCCCTCAAAAACTCAACAAACTCCACTCCACCAGTCTCAAAAATTTTTTCTGCTAAAAAGAGGCCTACAACGTGAAGAGGATGTGGTTGAAAGTGTTCAGCAACGGAGTGAAGAAAACACTAAAAATAAAGCTCCCGCCCACCAGAAACAGGATGATCATCCCGAACATGCCGACGCGGTCGTAAACCTGAAGCGCCCTATATGGCAAAAAGTGCCGCAAAACGTGGCTGCCATCGAGCGGCGGAATCGGAATCAAATTGAAAACAAAGAGCAGAAGATTGATCAGGATGACAAAGTAGAGAAACAGCGCGATGGGAAAGAGGGTCGGCAGGTTGTCGGTGGCGATGCCAGGAATGTGCGAGGCGAGCGCCATAGCCGTGCCAATCGCGATGACCCCACCGGGAACAACGTGTTTGATCAGGACAAGCAAAATAAGCGCGACTGTAGCTGATATCAGGTTGCTGGCCGGGCCTGCGAGGGTAACAAGAATGTCGTCGCGTCTGTAGTTCTTGAAGTTGCGGGCGGTGACGGGCGTCGGCTTCGCCCAGCCAATGAGCGGCCAATGATATACGAGGGCGAGCAGCGGCATGAGGACGGAGCCAAATGGATCAAGATGCTTGAGCGGGTTGAGCGTGACCCGGCCGAGCATCTTCGCAGTGGGATCGCCCAGGCGCCACGCCATCCAGGCGTGGGCGGACTCGTGAATACTGAAGGCCAGGACCAGAACGACCACCTGGAAGACAATGAGGACAACTTCCTGATTCATACAGGTCCAAGTCTACTGAAGTTCGCGTGAGAAGGACGTAAAGATGGGGTGATCGTGTCCGACCGCCCTCGCATTGAGCGACAAGGAGCGGTCGGGGCAAGGTTCGGCAAACCTGCGCTAATCAGCCGGTTTACAGGGTGTGAGCGGAGAGTTGAGTAGCCTGTTTGCGAATCTTTGCCTTAGCCGGAATACCTACCGAGACGGTCTCCTGCGGGACAGGCTTGGTTGCTAAAGCCATGGCGCCGAGCATGCCGTCTTCGCCGATGTTGGCACCGGCCAGAACCGTGGCATGGTAGGTCACGCGGGCACGGGGGCCAAGCTCAGTCACCTTATTCGTGATGTTGGACTGGTTGTTGATGTCGTGTGTGTGCGAGTAGACGTTGGCATAATCGGAGACGCTGGTGCCTTCGTGCAGGATGATCTCGCCGCGATCGTCGAGCAGGACGTTCTTGTGGATGGTGCAGGAGTCTTCGATGGTGAGGTTGTAGCCGTAGGTGAACTCGACGTTGTGGAAGATTTTGACGTGCTTGCCGAGGTGCCGGAAGATGTGGCGACCCAACATGCACCGGAACCGGAAGCCGAGCCAGTGATTCAGGCCGAGGGGAGAGCGGTCGAACATCTGCCAGAACCAGATGAGCGGCTTGCGAATGGCGTACTGCTCGACGTCGACGTCGCCATAGTACTCGGGTTCGAGGGTGATGTTGCGAGGGTCGAAGCTCTCTGAGAGCGAGTACATGGCGAGTTCGCTGTTGAGAACCGCCTTGATGTGGCCGCCGTGGGGCCGGCCAAAGTAGATTTGGTAGAGCTCGTCGCGGACAATCTCGGAGCGTCGCTCAGGAGATTGCTGGCGGGTGAACTCGTCGTTGAGCTTGGCCAGCCATCGGCGATACAGGGCCTCAGCTTCGGGAGTGGGTTTGAGTTCGCGATATGTATGGATTGGCATGATTCCCTCGCTGTCTTTCGTCCGATGCGGACCGACGAAACTTTGGTGGGCCTATTCTATGGCGAAGACGGCATAGACGGTGGCGGTTTTTTCGATCCGGCGGGGATTGATGGCGAGAGGTTCTACCTTTTGCGCCATACGAGCTGCAGGCATGGCGCGCATGACGACCGGACTCGGAGGTTCGGCCTGAGTCTCGTTGCTGGCGTAGAGGAGTGCACCAAGGGTTGCGTTGAGCCCTTTGGCCATCTCAGCCGCTACGGTGCGGGCACGTTGGAGCGCTTTGGAGGCGGCTTCGGACTGTGAAGAGTTTTCGTCTTTGAGGCTCCAGTCGATTTGGCCGGATTGGTTAGCTCCGGCCTTCACGGCGAGGTCGAGAACCTTGGCAGCGTCGTCGGCGTTGGTACGAACGGTCCAGCTTTGCGTGACCTGGAACTTGCGCTGGGCCTTTTCGGCTGGCGTGAGTTTGTCGATCTGATATTCCTGCACCGGGGAGACGTTCTGGTTCTCGCTCTCGATGGAATCGCTCGGGACACCGGCGGTCGTGAGCGCCTTGACGATGGCGTTCGAGGTGCGGGAGCCGGCGGCATAGGCGGAGTCGCTGTCCGAGCCGTAGGCGATAAAGCCGACGTGGATGGTCGCGACGTCGGCGAGCACGATGACCTTGTCGGTCGCGGTGATCGCGATGGTGCGGTTTTCTTTGCTGACTTGAATCGTCTGAGCGGGTGCCGTCATGGCGAGAAAGGTAGCACAGAGGGCAACCGGAGCGAGGCGGAGCATGTTCATTGATCTTCTCCTGAGGAGTTGAGTAGGTCGGCGAGCGTAGGTTTTTGCTTGGGCTTGGCGGCCAGTTTTTGTTTGGGGTCGGGCAGGACGCGCTCTGACGGCGGAGTGCCGACACGTTCGCGGGCGTTGGCCTTCACCGCCTTGATTTTAGAAAAGACCTGTTTCTTGGGCTTGCTCATCCGACTTCCTTCCTGCGTCGATTCCAGGCTCGGGGCCCATGCGTGATTATGCATGACTCTTGCTTGTGAGGGGGCTTCTCAGGCAGGATTGCAGAGGAGATTCGGCTGGCGGCATCGGTCGAGGACCAGATGAGGTGCTGGATGGAAGAGCGGGATTTTTTTGATGAGCGGGCGGAACAGCGAACTCATGTGATGACCTGTCCCCACTGTGGACAGCAGGGGGAGTACCAGATTGAGTGGGTGGTGCGGCGTAAAAAGGCTCAACTGCCACGGGGTGCGGACGACCGCGACCGAGCGCGTTTTGCAAAGGCACAGAGCTACATGGTTCGACGCGATGACCCGATGGGCTGCAAGAACGTCCGATGCCGCAAGCGCTTCGACGTGGTGGGAATTCAGTCGGTGGCGTTTATTTAGTCAGTTTTGAGTGCTGAATTGGATCGCTGGAAAAGACTTTTTCCTGCCGTCTCGGTCGATCCGGGCCAGCTGTGATTTAATACGAAAAGCGGATGGACGTTCAAGTGAGCGTCTGAGCGAATTGAACAGAAAGACCCCGGAGACCGAGAAACGCAATGGCGAATACACTACTCCCCATCGAAGAACGCAATCTGACGCCGGATGAGGTGGAACTGCTGGACAAGCGCCGACGCCGCGGCCAACTCTTTCTGGTGCTTTGCTTTCAGAGCCTCATCGTGGCTACCCTGCTGACTTTGTGGAGCGGGCAGGATCTGACCTTGTCGCCAGGCTGGGCCCATCCGGTTGTCTACTGGAACGTGATCACTTTCACCGCTGCACTGATCTTTGGCATCATCGGAATTCGGCTGAAGCGCGGTAGCAACGAGTTCATCAGCTACTAAGGGCTTTCGAATTTAAGAGCGATCATCATCTATGCCATATAGGAACCGGCGCGATAAAACTCTGTCTTCAGAGGCAGAGTTGCTGTTATCCTGCGCCTTGAGAGGTTTCGGTCGCTGAAGTTGTTGCTCTGACTGCGCTTTCGATAGGTGTGTCCCGGTCGTTGAGTTGCGATGCGGCTGAAGCCGTGTTCCGGGAAGATTCACCGAGCACCACTACAAAACATTACAAAAAGAACTGACGCAATTGCGTGCGGCTTGAATGCAGTCATCTGGTTTGCAACTGATTCCGAGAGAAATTCTAGTGGTGTTGATTCGCTTTCTGAGTGATTGCATCTAAACATATGTATAGAAATGAAGTAGATGGAACCGGGTACGGCTCTTGATGATTGGCCATGGAAATACCGCGATTCTGGAGCCGGAAGAGCAGGCTTTTCAGGTCCAGGGCAGACTGCGAGACAAGTTTGGCCGGTCCATTACGGATCTGCGCGTCTCAGTGACTGACCGCTGTAACTATAAGTGCGTCTATTGCCGGACAGGGAACGAAGGGGCTCAGTATACCGAGCTTTCGATCGAAGATTACCTGAGAATGGTTAGAGTCTTCGTCTCACTGGGAGTGGAAAAGGTGAGACTGACCGGAGGCGAGCCGCTGCTGCGCTCGGGTCTGGTAAGTATGCTTCGTGAATTGGCTGAGATGCGAACCGCATTTCTGCCAGATGGAAGCTTTGCCTGCGACGGCGGTGCAAAGTTGGATATCGCGCTGACCACAAACGGACACTTGTTGGAGGGGTTGGCCCAACCGCTCCAGGATGCAGGGTTGAATCGCGTGACTGTCAGCATGGATGCCGTGGATGCAAAGACGTTTAGCGCGATTACCCGAGTGCCACGAAGCTACGAAAAGGTGCTAGCGGGAATTCGTAAGGCCCAGGCTGTGGGACTTGGACCAGTCAAAGTGAACTGTGTACTGCTGCGCGGTTTCAACGACGGACAAATTGAACAGTTTGCAGAGTTCTCTCGGGAAGAGGGAGTCATCGTGCGGTTCATCGAGTGGATGCCTCTCGAGGAGGATCGAAGCTGGAGGAGAGAGTCAGTCGTATCGATGGACGAGATCGTAGAGCGGTTGAACGTGTACCGTCCACTGGTGGAGCTGGCACCACATGCGGCAAGCGAGACGGCGAAGCGGTTCACCTTCGAGGACGGCGTGGGAGAGATAGGGATTATCGCGCCGGTGTCGCGCCCCTTCTGCGGACACTGCAGCCGAGTGAGGTTGACCTCGGATGGAAAGATACGGACGTGTCTGTTTTCGCAGAGCGACCACGACTTGTATGGCGAGATGTTCCGAGGTGCGACGGACGAGGAATTGGCCGAGTATATCCGCATCACGGTAATGCACAAAGAAGCACGTCATCACATTGGTGAGCCTGGCTTTGAGAAACCATCACGCAGTATGGTTCACATCGGCGGATAAGCTGTTTTGTCGCAATGTTTATGTCGTCGACTTCATTGAATTATTGGGAGAGCTGTGAGAGGCTGATATCTGAAATGTGCAAGAAAATGCACATTTATGTGAGGGCCAGCAATTGAAGGACAGGCGGCAGTTTGAAGTCATCGAAAGTCGTCAAATGGATCACCTTCGGGTGTTCCACGACGTCGCGCGCGCGCTGACTTCGAGCCTCGAACTGGAAGAGATTCTTGGAGCCATCATGAATAAGATGGCCCAATTCTTCGGCCCTGAGCGCTGGTCGCTGCTGATGGTGGACGAAAAATCGGACGAACTGTATTACGCGATCGCGGTGGGAGAGAACGCGGAGAGCCTGAAGGGTTTGCGAGTACCTCTCGGCGAGGGAGTTGCTGGTTGGGTGGCGGCAACCGGAAATCCATTGGTGGTGCCGGATGTCGCGCTCGATCCGCACTGGTCCGCGTTTGCGAACAAACATCCCGATCTGAAAATTCAATCGATAGCGTGCGTTCCAGTGCGGTCTGGGAATAAGACCCTGGGCGTGATTCAACTGCTCAATAGCAAGCTGGATCTGCTGTCGGAGCATTCGATTTCGTTTCTGCGCATTCTGTGCGATTACGCTGCGATCGCGATTCAGAATGCACGATCGATGACGCTGATTCAGGAGTTGACCATCACGGATGATGTGACTGGACTATTCAATGCTCGCCATCTGTACACCATGTTGGAGGAAGAGGTAGCGCGGGGTCAGGTGTTTAGTTTGATGTTCGTCGATTTGGATCACTTCAAGTCGGTGAATGATACCCACGGCCACCTGATCGGAAGTCGTCTGCTGGCAGAGATCGGCGGGTTGATGAGACGTAGCCTGGGACCGAACAACGCGGCTTTTCGCTATGGCGGGGACGAGTTTGTTGCACTACTGCCAGGGATGGGGAAGGCGGCTGCAAGCGGAACCACGATGGCTCTGTGTGCGGACCTGAGGGGGGCCCGCTTTCTGGAGGGTGCGGGGCTTTCGCTCAGTCTCTCGGGTAGTTTTGGGCTGGCGACGTACCCGGAGGATGGAAATACGGTTCAGACCATCCTGCGTGCAGCCGACACGATGATGTATGAAGCCAAAGTAACCCGGGACAACGTCGCCGTGGCTGGCAAAGGGATGGTGGGCCGCGCAGACGCACCCAGATCCATCGATGGTTCGCGGCGGGCGGTTTCGGAGATGTTTCTCGAGCGCGATTCAGTGCCGCGCATTTAGTCGTTTCTTTCTTCAAATTTCAATCTGGTGGCCGGTCAGTTGGGGGTGTGTCGTTCGAGCGTGACTCCGCGGCGGGGTTCGGGCTTGAGGACGTCGCGATTTTCGGGGGAGACGGGGTGAACGCCGAAGTCCCAGACACCCAGATTGACGGCTTTGTCCGAGAGGACCTCCATCAGGGCAAACTCACCGAAGTCGAGGGGCTCTTTGGGGGTTATTTTCAGCCAGTGGCCCCCGGGTAGGAGCTCGGAGGCGGTCTCGATCACATCTTCCTGATGCTGCCCGCCGCCGAGGAGGCCGATGCGGAAGCTGGCGATGACGCGGGCTCCCCTGCGGACGTCGGCGCGGACGATGACGTATCGGCTGTTGGGTGAGCCTCCGGTGGGGTCGTTCGCGGCTCGGCTGGTGGCGCCGTGGGTATCGACGGTGAGGGGTGTACCTGCGGTGTTGCCGACCGACTCGTCCCCGATGCGGAGGTAGAGAACGGGGTCTTTGATGTGGAGCTGGATGGGCGAGGATTCGCCTTTGAGCTCAACGAGCTGGTGGGAGGCGCTGAGTGGATTTACGGCGGCCTTGAGGAGATTATGGCCTGTGTTTCGATTGAGGTCGCTGTCGGTCTGGGCCAGGGGGACCAGCTCCGGGGTACCCCGGTATGTGTCGAGGGCCAGGGTGCTGTCTTCTTCGGGAAGGCGGAGGTCTTTGGCGACCTCGGGCGTCAGGGCGGCGCGGTCGGCCTCTTCTTTGAGGAGTTCGGGGTCGATGGCGGGGGCTTGGGGGTTGTCAGGGTTGTTAGGGTTGGGGGTGGACTGGGAGTGCTGGCGCTCCCAGCGCTTTGTGGCGTCGAGGTCTACCAGCGAGAGGGGGATCTCCTCTTCCGCTCCGCCGCGTTCGGCGCTGATGTAGTGGACCACGTCCCCTACGATGCGGTAGCTCATGATTACCTGGTAGCTGCCGTCCTTGAGGATGAGGCGGGTGCGGTGCGGGGCCGAGCTATCAGGCTGCAGAGCTGTGGTGTGTTGCGGCAAAGCGTGGAGAGATTGTGGCGCGCTGATGGTAGCGGCGAGGAGAATTGCAGCGAGTTTTGAGTTGCGGCGTGGATGATCCATCTTGTGAATCCACAGTTTAGACGTAGATCCGAGTTTGTCCGAGATGTCCACCCCTACCCCCCCTCCCCGAGGTGGAGTATTTTGCGACGAAGTCTATTGTTTTGTGTGGCTTGCGGATCGACCATACCGCCAAAATATTACATCAAAAGGACTTACGTACAAAATACTTAGAATGAGATAGTTACAAGCTGAAAAAATGACGAAGCCCCGGCGTCTTTCGCCGAGGCTGTTGTTCTGTATCAATTATAACGGGTGGACGGGGTGTATACGCCACGCGAATCTGCCCGTCTGGCGGGGGTTTTGAGCGATCAGGGGCTTGACAGGTTATTTGGCGCGCCTTCGAGACTTGGGAATGGCAGGGTATAAACAAGAGCGTCTCGAGGTGTTCAGGGAGACTCAGTGGATTAGTTTGAGCCCGTAGTTTCGATGGCCAAAAACTCAGATCGTTGGGTATGAAGCCAACGATCTAACCAGGGCGGTTGGGGGGAGAGGGAACTCGACCACCCGATAAACTGCGCTATGTCTGATTTCGAGTCAGGTGTTATCTGTCGAGTCCGTTCCGTATCTCGCTTCGTGACAACAATGACTCGCCTCTACGATACAAACAGATGATGTCCTTCCATAAAGATCCGGGGAACACACTAAAAAAACTCTTAGGAACAGCCGCCCTCTTCTTCTGTCTGGCCCAATGGGTAGGCGCCCACCGCATGGAAGGCAGCGCCATCTTTTCCGAGCGAAGAGCAACCGAACTCACGGATCTCAACAGTATGTTTCAACAGCTTTCAAGCGGGTTGAAGCAGACCTGTACGGCGGGGCCGGCGCGTAAGGTCATCTTCGACGATAGTGATGTCCTGCTTCCCTATGTTTTACCGGCGACAGGAGATACTTCGATTGGCCGATGCGAACTAATAAGGGAGACAAACGTAACTCCCATTTCAGAAGGTTCGCTAACGGACTGCTCGGCAATCCGCGTGATTGAATACACCCCCTTCATGCGCAAGCTGCAACCCTCCCTTGCGTTGGAGGCACCCCCACCCGATCGTCAAAACTGGACGCAGTTATTTCGCTGGACATCTCCGGAAAACAACCTTGGGTTTGCCCTCTTCCGACGAATGGGCTGTCCAACCTCGACCGACACACGGAATACTCAAAGATGAAGCGTACCCAGAGCAATGCTGTCTTTTGGTATGACATCTTTGTCGTTGCAGTGGGCTGTACGGTCTTCCTGATTGCCCGGCAAAATATTCTGACATTTCCATGCCCTTGGAATGACGAAGCTCGCTTTTGTCTGCCTTCATGGTACTTCGCTCAAACAGGTTCCCTGTCGCCGGCAATCTTGAACGCGCCAAATGGAATCTACTGGGTGCCTGATGGCTTTTAAATCTGGATGGGAACGTTCCTGGCTCTGTTCGGGCGCTCGATAGCCATAGGCCGGGCACTCTGCGAACTAACCGTCGCAACCAGTGTGAGCATCTTCGCTCTCTCGTTCCGGAAACTCACTCAGTCAGCAACGATAGCCGCGGGCTTTACGCTCATCCTGATCAGTCCACCGGTAATTTTTGCGGCCAACATGGTGCGCATGGAAGCTCCATTGTGCCTGCTGTTCGCCTTGGCAATCTGGTCGCACCTCAACCGTTTCTACTGGGCCGCTACTGCGTTGTTGCTGCTGAGCGTGCTTTTCCATCCGGCGTTTCTCTTGGCGTTGTGCGCCTATCTTGTAGCCCTTGCCGCAACGCACCGCGATCCAACCGGAGACAGTCGTTCCCGCTGGAAAAATGTGGCAGAAAAGACGCTGTTCCTGTTAGTAGTCGTTGCATTGCTGGCTGAGATAGCAAGAGTCGCAACACACTTTGATCTCTTTCAACAACATATGTCTTATCAGGCATCACGCAAACTCTCAATTAGCCACTGGAAGCTACTGACCAAACCACAGGGCATTGTTTTGAGCATGGAAGTCACAGCAATCCTGGTTTGGTTCAAAGCTAGAAGGCAGACGCTCAATCTAAATATTCCTGAGCGAAAGTTGCTTGCTCCCATCGTTGCCGCAACCTTGGGAATGCAATGTTATGCCGTGTTCGGAGGGCTTACCGCTTACGACGTATACAGCATCTCCATCGGACCTGCCCTGTTCTTTTCCGCGGCATATCGTGCCCTCTTCGCTTAGGGGTCGTTCCGAGCGCAGTGATAACTGACCCCACTACCCCAGATTCGGGAAGAGTTTGACGCTGGTAGACGACCAGTCTATTATTGATTGGTTATGAGTGATGCTCCCTCAACCCGCGATCATCTCCTGGAAGTTGGTTTGGAGCGGCTTCGTTCGACCGGGTACACCGCTACCGGGGTGAAGGAAGTGCTTGATCTTGCGAATGTGCCGAAGGGCTCGTTTTACCACTACTTTCCAAGCAAGGAAGAGTTTGCGCTGGAGGTCTTTCGGCTCTATGCCAGTGGTGAGATGGAGCGGTCGGCGCGGGTGTTTAGGGATCGGAAGGTGGCTCCTCTTAAGCGGCTGCGGCGATACTTCGAGGAGTTGATCTCGGTCTATGGACAGCGCGGGGAGATCAGCGGATGCCTGGTGGGAAGTCTCAGTCTGGAAGTTGCGGATCATAGTCCCAAGTTGAGGGCTGAACTAAAGGCCGTGTACGAGGGTTGGCAGAAGGGTATCGCGGACGTGCTGCGGGAGGCGGTCCAGCAAGGGGATCTGGCGAAGTCCAGCCGCCCGGATGCTCTGGCGGAGTTTCTGCTGAACAGCTATGAAGGAGCGCTGGTGCGGATGAAAGCGGAGAAGAGCGACAGGCCGCTTGAGAACTTTCTCCATTTCGCGTTTGACGTTCTACTGAAGAAACAGAGCTGACGAATGATCTTCCTCAAATCTGTGTAACAGGGCTCATTGAGTGGCACATTGTCTTACTGGTCGTTATCTTCTCGTCCCAATGGGCCGCTGACTCGTCTAAACCAAGACACGATGAAGTTGAGGCTCCGCAAATTCGCTACTGTTGTTGGTATCTGGAGCTGCGCTGGGTTTGCGCAGACTACGTTGCATACGACGACGACGCTCGTGGTCGTGCCGACGTTGGTGCAGACTCCGGATAAAGATCTTGTGTACTCGCTTCGCGCGGAGGATTTTGTGGTGACGGACAACGGGGTTCCGCAGAAGGTGACACTGGAAGAGGAGGCGCAGCGGCCGCTGTCGTTGGTCGTGCTGATGCAGACGGGCGGCGATGCGCGTGGGCAGTTTCAGAGTTATGCGCACCTCGACACAATGATTGCGGAGTTGCTGGGCGGGGCTCCGAACGAGGTGTCGATTGTGAACTTCGACAGCCAGCCAGAGGCGGCTTCTCCTTTTACTACGAACGTTGCGGAATGGAGTTATGCGATCGATCATCCTGATGCGGGAGATCGAGGAGCCGCGATCTTCGACAGCCTGGCGTACGGACTTGATCTGCTTCAGAAACGACCTGAGGGTAATCGCCGGGCGATTTTGTTGCTGAGTCAGGAGCATGATGTGGGCAGCAAGACTCCGTTGAAAGAGATTGTGCGGGAGGTGGGTGAGACCAACACTGCGATTTACAGCGTCACTTTTTCTGCAGAGAAGACGGCGGTGCGACAAGAGTTCAAGGATCCGGGGCCTTTGAACAAACCGCTGCATGTCGGCGAAGGAGACTACCAAGCGTACTTCAACCTAAGCGAGCCACTGCGTTTGATTCTTGGTGCGATGAGCAAGAACACATCGGCAGAAGTTGCAACGTTATCCGGGGGCGAGTGGAGCGGCTTCGATAATGCGCAAGAGCTGACGCATGATCTTGGTGTTTTGACGAACCACCTTCACAACAGCTATGTGTTAAGCTTTGCGCCGACCTCTTCGGAAGCGGGGTTGCATACAATCAAAGTGCGGTTGACTCATCATCCGGAGTTGCTGGTATCGGCGCGGAGCAACTATTGGGCCTCTGATCCAGCTATTCGAAGATGAGGAAACGCTGCGATCAATCTGGGAGATAGGTGCGTCTGAACTTTTTTCGGAGCTACTTCTATGAGCAACCCGTGGAATGGCAAGGCTGTGCTGGAGGTGTTCTGGTGGAACTGCTGGAACCAGAACTATCAGCATGATTGGTACACATTCATAGCAAAGCTTGCGCCACGAATCGCAGCTCTGGGCTTCGACGGGATATGGACTCCTCCGCCGTGTAAAGACAGACCGATAGACAACACCAGTCCCGCTTCGAACAACATGGGCTACACTCCGTTCGACTACTACGATCTGGGGCTGAAGAATCAGATACGTTCTGTTTACACGCGCTTTGGCGATCAGGATTCTTTTCTACGGATGGTCGCAGTGGCGCATGCGAACGGTCTCGAAGTTTATCCGGATATCGTGCTGGATCATTGTGCCAGCGGGGACCTTGATCCTTCTTCGCCGTTTGAGAGTACGGCCTCGGAGGCTTATACCCTGATGCAGCCCAAGGGATTTGCAGGGGCGGGGACGGGACGCTGGCCGCGTAACTGGCTGGACTTCCATGCCAATCCGCAACACTGGAACGGGACTGGCGATTGGGTGGCTAATAATGGCGGCCCGGATTTCTGCTACCAGGGTAGGTGTACCGACTCTGGCGCAGGCAATCAGAACTGCGCTGCACGGGCGAACGCGCGCGCGTGGTTTACATGGTTCGTCAAGCAGACGGGCGTTGATGGTTTTCGCTTTGACGATGTGAAAGGCTATCCGCCGGAGGTGGTCGAGGATCTGCTGTACAACGCTATGGGGGGTGGCCTGGAATATTTTTGTGTTGGCGAATACGTGACGGGCGCTACTTCGGATGTGGATGCGTGGGCCGGCGCGACGTTGAACCGCTCTGGAACTTTCGATTATCCGCTTCGCTTCGCGTTGGCAGATATGGTGGCGCAGAATGGCTCTTCCGATGTGGGCAATCTGCCGAACCAGCAGCAACAAAACCGTCTAAAGACGGTGCCGTTTGTGAACAATCACGATAACTACGATGGCCAGGTTGGGAGCTGGGTCGACGCGGATAATCCGCGAACGCAACTGGCGTACGCAGTTGCGATGACCGTTGACGGATGTCCGCAGTTTTTTTATGCGGATCTGTTTCGCAATGTGGCGCCGTGGGTGAACGGCACGACGGCCGATGCGATTCCATCGCGGCCATGGGTTGAAAACCTCGTTTGGTGTCATCAAAAACTTGCGTTCAAGAGTGGCGATTACTTTGTGCGTTATCAGCAGTCGCAGCAACTACTGATTCTGGAGCGAGGGGCGCGTGCGATCGTAGCGATCAACAACGACGGGAGCGCATGGCATGATGCGTGGATCTCTACCGCGTTTGCGCCGAATACGCAGCTGCACGACTATAGCGGGTCACGGCCGGACGACATCTGGACGAACCAGGATGCGTGGGTGCAAATCGCCGTGCCTCCTCTCTCCTATTCGATATGGGGGCCGGCCGGTGTGACTGGAGGATTCTCCCCTGCGGCGCGACGCACGGTGCAGCAATTTGAGATGGACGACGATTTGGGAGATAGCGATGCAGCAAGCCTGGGTTATGGCGGGAGGGTGATTCCCGGCACGTTCCGCTCCGGCGGCGCGATATGGCCTGCGGCGGCGACACGGGTAAACGTCAGCGTCTACTCGGATGCACCGCAGCAAATCGATTTGCAGGTTGTGCCGGCCGGGGCACCTCCGGTGCTACGACGGAGTGGGTCGTGTACAGCCGACGTTCCACTGGCTGCAAGTTTTATGGTCGCGGTGGAAGGCAGACACGTCGTGCAGGCGAAGCTCTCCCGGGCCGCGGCGGCAGCGGCTCGAATTTATATCAAGGTTGACTACCAGGGACCGGCGACTTCGACGCTTTTTTAATCGCGTTTATGGGAAGCGGGGCGGCGGGGGACTAACTTTTTTTGACAAGTACGAGTTGTTTTTGAATCAACTAACCAACCGGTCTACTCTAAAGAACTGAATCGAGTTTTTGATTCATAACTTTCGCGGTACGGAGAAAATTGATGACAACTTCAGCTACTTCACTCAAAGGTACGGCTCTTGTTACTGGCGCATCGACAGGGATCGGTGCAGTTTATGCGGATCGTCTGGCGCGGCGCGGTTATGACCTGATCCTGGTGGCTCGCAATGGCGACAAACTGCGGGAGCTTGGGGCTTCGCTGAGTTCGGCGACTGGACGGTCGGTCGATGTACTGGCGGCGGACCTGACGAATAAGGCCGATTTACGCAAGGTCGAAGAGCGGTTGCGATCGGATAAGTCGATTACGACGCTGGTGAATAATGCAGGTTTCGGCGGGACGGCTTCGCTGGTGGACTCGAAGATTGATGAGTTGGAGAACATGATTGAGCTGAACGTGACGGCGCTGACGCGGCTGAGCTACGCGGCGCTGCCGGGATTTCTTGCAAGAGGTAAGGGCGCGATCATCAATATTTCGTCGGTGGTGGCGGTGGCTCCCGAGATGCTGAACGGCGTGTACAGCGGGACGAAGGCGTATGTGCTGAATCTTACGCAGTCGCTGCATAAAGAGGTTAGCGATAAAGGGATTCAGGTGCAGGCGGTGCTGCCGGGCGCGACGGCTTCGGAGTTCTGGGACCGTGCGGGGATTGGCGGACATCAGAATCTTCCAGAGCAGATTGTGATGAGCTCCGAGGAGATGGTGGACGCTTCGCTGGTAGGGTTCGAACGTGGAGAGCTGGTTACGATTCCGGCGCTGCCTGATGTGGGAGATTGGGAGAAGTTCAATGCGGCCCGCGTGGCACTTGGTCCGAACCTTTCGCATAAGCGTGCTGCGAAGCGATATGGAGTGGGTGCGTAAGGAGCAGATCGTGCGTTCCTCTGCTACAAAGGAAGTGGCGGAGGAACGTGGGTCTGAAATGATTGCGATTACTTGATGCAATCCGTGGCGGACTGCGGTCGTCTAACGTAAGTTGGATATGAAAGACACATGCGGGCGCGTGGCATGTGCGTTTCTCGGACGACCGGAGTCGTTACATGGGTGTTTTTTCGAAGGCTTTGGCCTGGTGCGGGATTTGCGTGCTCTTTCTGACGTTGGTGTCGTGTGGCACTGGGTCGCATGTTGTAACGGGCGATGGGTCTGGCGTAACTCCTGCGGCGGATTTTTCTCTGTCAGCGATGCCGTCGAGCCTGACGTTGATGGCCGGTGGCGCGGCACAACAGCTGAGCGTGAGTGCTGCTTCAACGAATGGCTTTACGGGACCGGTTTCGGTTGCGATTACAGGACCTGCCGGTGTGACGGTACAGCCGGCGACGCTGACGCTGACTCCGGGGACGCCGCAGAGCGTGAGTCTGAGTGCCAATCCGAGTGCGGTTGCCGGTAGCAGCATGTTGACGTTTACGGGGATGTCAGGAGCGCTGAACCACTCCACTACGGTTGCTTTGACGGTATCTGTGCCGCAGCCGGACTACACGCTCGCGCTTTCGCCAGCCTCGCTGAATGTCGTAGCGGGTACAACCAGTGCGCCGGTGAGTGTCACGGTGAGTGGGGTCAACTCATTCAGCGGTACGGTGTCGGTTGCGATTGGGGGATTGCCGAGTGGGGTGACGGCAAATCCGGCTACGCTGACGCTGGCTCCAGGGGTGGCGCAGAGTACCACGCTGACGGTGCCGCCGTTGACGGCTGCGGGCTCATCCACGGTGAGTTTCACAGGGACGGCCGGAAGTCTGGTTCATTCGGCATCGCTTGCGTTGACGGTGCAGGCTGCGCTGCTGACCAATGCGCCCGACGTGACGACTTACCACTACGATGTTGCGCGAGATGGGTTGAATGCGAAAGAGACGATTCTGACTCCTGACAATGTGAAGTCGACGCAGTTCGGGAAGATCGGGTTCTACGCGGTGGACTCCAAGGTGGATGGCGAGCCGCTCTATCTTGCGAATGTGCCGATCGGGGGTCAGTATCACAACGTTCTGTATGTTGTGACCGAACATGACAGCGTCTATGCGTTCGATGCAGATAGTGGTGCGCAAATCTGGAAGACGTCGATCATCGGAAGCGGAGAGACAACGAGCGACGCTCACGGATGCGGGCAGATTGCGCCAGAGATCGGGATTACTTCGACGCCGGTGATTGACCGCGGGCTGGGGCCGAACGGCACTCTGTTTACGGTTGGGATGACGAAAGACGCGAGTAAGAACTATCATCAGCGGCTGCATGCACTTGATGTAGTTACGGGGGCGGAGGTCAGCGGAAGTCCGACGGAGGTTGTAGCGAGTTATCCGGGAACTGGGGATAACAGCCAGAATGGAAGTATTGTGTTCGATCCGTCGCAGTATGCCGAGCGTGCGGGACTGCTGCTGTTGAATGGAAATATCTATACTGCATGGACGTCGCATTGCGATGAGGGACTCTATACAGGCTGGGTGATGGGTTATAGCGAGACGACTCTAAAGCAGACGCAGGTGCTGAACGTGACACCGAATGGCAGTGAAGGATCGATCTGGATGAGTGGCGGCGGATTGGGGGCGGATAGCAGCGGGAATATCTATTTTCTCGACGCGAATGGCACCTTCGATACGACGTTCGATGCGAAGGGCTTCCCGGCACACGGCGACTACGGCAATGGGATGATCAAGTTGTCGACGAACGGAAAACTCGCAGTGGCGGACTACTTTCAAACGTTCGACACGAATTCAGAATCAGCGGAAGATGGGGATTTGGGATCGGGGGGCGAGCTGCTTCTGCCAGATCAGACGGACTCGAAGGGTGTTGTCCATCATCTGATTGTGGGTGCAGGCAAGGATCGCAACATCTATCTCGCTGATAGAGACAACATGGGTAAATACAACCCGGCCACCAACCCACAGGACAACAATATCTATCAGGAGGTGACTGCGCAGGTAGGCCCGGTGTTTTCCACCCCAGCCTACTTCAATGGCGCTATCTATTATGGCGGGTCGGGGGATACGCTTAAGGCTTTTCCGTTGACGAATGCGCTGCTGACGACGTACTCGAGTCAGTCGTCGTTCAAGTTTCCTTATCCGGGGGCGACTCCGGGAATCTCGGCCAACGGAACGCAAAACGGGATCGTCTGGGCGCTGGAGTCGAGCACGGGGAGTGCGGGCGTGCTGCATGCGTTCGACGCGACGAATCTGGCGAACGAGCTCTACAACAGTGGGCAGGCCGCGAATGGACGCGACAGCTTCGGCACGGGAAACAAGTTCATCACGCCTTTGATTGTGAATGGCAAGGTGTACGTGGGCACGCAGACTGGTGTGGCGGTGTTTGGGTTGTTGCCCTGAGATGTTGTATTAGAACCGCTAAGTCCGATGTGGGTGCCTGGTTTCGAAAGCGGGCTTGGTGCGCACGCCCTAGACGCCGCACCGCTTCGTGCGTAAAGAGTTTTGAGAAATCGTTTGCAACTTCTTGCGATTTTCTTCAAGGTCGGTACCTTTGAAACATAGTTATGTCGTTGCGTCTCCTGGTTATCTCCATAGCGCGTGAGTTTCAATTTCCGGTTCCCTGAGGCTTTTCCGAACGTGATATTTTCTGGTCGCCTGCAAATCTCTTCTGCCTTCTCATCCCTTCTACTCGTATCTACTAAAAGAGTGCTTCTATTTTCTGGAGCTACACTTTTTTTCGTCGGCTGCGGAGACGGAAAAGACACTTCCGTGCCCAGCCAAGCAGTTAACATCACCTCGCAACCGTTGAGCCAGACCGTGCCCATTGGCGAAGCTGCGACTTTCACAGTCACCGCGACGGGGACACCTGGGCTCAGCTACCAATGGAGCGAGAATGGCGTCGACATTGCGGGAGCGACCAGCGCTTCCTATTCCACGCCTGCCGTCGCATTGGGCGCTGGGGGGTCGACCACGATAGGCAACTTCCAGGTGAAGGTCAGCAACGCGGTCAACTCGCTGATGAGCAACGCCGCAACGCTTACTGCGGGTCCACGATCGCCCAAAGCGGGCGATTTGCGTTATCTGCTCTGGCAGCAGGTGGATATTCCGGGACTTTTTAATCAAGGCGGTGGGGTAGGTGAAGTCGAAGTATCTCCCGGGGGCATCATTAATACTTTCGCCGACAATGCCCTCGCGACTCCCATTGGGATAGGATCTTCCTTCGCATGCGGCGATGGTACATGTGGGTGGCGCTACTCTTTTCTACCACTGCCGCCAGCGACGACCGCTCTCAACGCGCACTACCAGGGCGGAAACTATTCAAGCTTCGTCTCGGATCTTCCATCCTATGCTAGCGCGAATATAGTGTTTACTTCTATGGACTTGGAGCCTGCCGAAAACGCTTACGCGGTGTCGTGGGTGCAAACGACGCAGCCCGGAGGATTTGATTACAGGCTGGACCCCGCTATCCCTGCTGGGACAGGCCAGCAAGCACACATTCAGGCTCAGGCAACGTTGGACGGAACAGAGAGCCGGATTGTTACAGCCGTCTCTTTCGACGCATCGGGCAATGCCATCCTGATCTCCTATGGATGGACTGGAGACACGACAACCCTCTACGAAACTCAAACTATAGCTGTTCCGCCGGGAAATAATATCTCTTCAGCGGTTGTCTCCGCGGCAACAACATTGGCCGATACGGGCTATTTCATCAGTGCCTTTGGCGGCAACGATACAGACGGATATGTACTGATCGGTGCGCGCGTTAAAGGCGATACTTTGCCGCGTTCGATCGTACAAACTTCCACTACGATGGAACCGCCTTATCCAACCCCAGTCATTTATCTTCAGGAATTCGGCGACGTTACACTTTTATACGAGCAATAGGGGCTAAAGTGGCGATAGGCCTCGGGCCGAAACGGCTGACACAGGCTGGTCCTCATTCTGACGTTTTGCAGGCAAAGAAAAGGCCTCGACTATGTGCGGCGAGGCCTTTTTCTATTGCGGAGTTTGTTTATTTTGCGGCGAGGGTGATGCACTCTTCGAGGATGTCGAGTGCGATGTTGGCTTCGTGCTCGTTGACAATGAGCGGGGGACAGAGGCGGATGCTTGTTTCGCCGCATCCGAGGATAAGGAGGCCGCGTTCGAAGGCGAGATCGACGACCTTGTCGCGCATCGGTCCTACCGGCGTGCGGGACTGTTTGTCTTTGACCAGTTCGATGCCGATCATGAGGCCGCGACCACGAACGTCGCCGACTGTGGGATGTTTGGCTACCCAGGGACGGAGGCGAGAGAGCATCTTTTCGCCAATGGTCGCGGCGTTCTGGAGGCCTTCGCGCTCGAGGATGTCCATGGTGGCAAGGGCGGCGGCGATGCAGATGGGATTGCCGCCGAAGGTGCTGGCATGGGAGCCGGGGACCCAGTCCATGACGTCGGCTTTTGCCATGCAGATGCCTAGCGGCATACCGCTGGCGATTCCTTTGGCGATGCAGACGATGTCGGGCTGGACGCCGGAGTGCTCGATGGCCCACCACTTCCCTGTTCGCGCGGCGCCGGACTGGACTTCGTCGGCGATGAGGAGGATGCCGTGACGGTCGCAGATGCGGCGGATCTCCTGGAGGAAGTTGTCAGGAGCTACGACGTAGCCGCCTTCGCCCTGGATTGGCTCGAGGATGATAGCGGCGACTTCTTCGGGTGGGAGGATGGTCTTGAAGAGCTTCTCTTCGATGTAGCGGGCGCAGCCGAGGGCGAAGGCCTCTTCTTCCTGCGGGCCGCCACTACACCCGCGATAGGCGTAGGGATAACGGACGTGGTGAACGCCGGGGACGAAGGGTGCGAAGCGGCGCTTCTGCTGGGGCTTGGAGCCGGTGAGCGAGAGCGCTCCCATGGTGCGGCCATGGAAGGCGCCGAAGAAGCTGATGATGTTCTGGCGGCCGGTATGGTAGCGGGCGAGCTTCATGGCGCACTCGACGGCTTCGGCGCCGGAGTTGCCGTAGTAGAACTTGTGCGGGCCGGGCATGGGCGCGATGGCCGAGAGACGCTCGGCGAAGGTGGTCATGTTTTCGTAGTAGAAGTCGGTGCCGGACATGTGGATGAGTTCGGCGGCCTGGTCCTGGATGGCCTTTACGACTTCGGGATGACAGTGGCCGGTGGAGTTGACGGCGATGCCCGCGGCAAAGTCAATGAACTCATTGCCGTCGACGTCGGTGACGCGGATGCCGCGGCCGGATTTGGCCACCATGGGGTAGCTGCGGGTGTAGCTGGGGGAGATGAGACGGTCGTCGTCGGCGACGATTTTGGTCGCATTGGGGCCGGGGAGGGCGGTCTTTAGCTTGGGGCCGAACTCGGCGTAGTGCTTGGAGCGAATGGCTTCTCCGGCGGCGTGGGTGACGCCCTGGGCGGAGTTTTGCTTCAGGTCTTCGAGGGTCTTTTCAGTAAGGGTAGTCATGCGAATCTCTCCTTGGGGCAGCGGTGCGTTTGGTCTGACCGTTCGTGCTCGTACCGGTTCCGGATGAGGGACGGCGGCGCTCTGTGGTTGCAGAGAGAACGGTTTTGCGCTGGTGGCGGGGTCTTCGCCGGCTGTATGGGTGTTCGAGCTTAGTCGCCGGCGAAGAGACTAGGTCGCGTGAGACTGGGCAGAACGCGGAGGTGCCGACGCGGCATCTGGTGTCGCATGGAGCGGCACTGGGAGCCTGCGCTGCGACTTGTCCGGGCTGTAGATGACAGCGATTTCATTGGGATTCTGCCTTTGGCCGGAGTATACCCTATCGAGACAACGCCACGACACTGGCGATTTCATGTTGCAGATAGGTCAGGTTTGTTTGGTTCAACGAAAAAACTCTCCTTGACAGCTTAGGGAAGCCGGTCTAGTCTCCTAATCATCTTAGGGAGGCAACGTGTCGGTTCAAGCTCAACTTCTTCCCGGTACCCTCGATCTGCTGATTCTGCGTGCGGTGTCCCTTGGACCGCTGCATGGCTACGGTGTGCTTTTGCGCATCGAGCAGATCTCTGGCGGCGCTCTGCTGATTGAACAAGGGGCGTTGTATCCGGGTTTGTTTCGGCTATTGCGGCAGGGGTTGCTGAAGGCAGACTGGGGCACGTCGGAGAACAACCGACGCGCGAAGTTCTACGAATTGACGGCTGCGGGGCAAAAGCGGCTGCGGGAAGAAACGGCCAGTTGGAATCGGCTCGCGACGGCTATTGCGAGCGCACTCGCTGCGCAACCGGAGGAATCATGAGACTCTTCGACTCTCTTCGTTCGTTTGCATCCTCTCTCTTCCATCGCAATCAGATCGACCGCGACATGGACGAGGAGCTTCGTTCGCACATTGAACATCGCGCTGATGATCTTGTGCGTTCAGGGCTGTCGCGTCCGGAAGCTTTGAGACGTGCGCGCATTGAGTTCGGAGGTTATCAGCGGTTCAAGGAGGAGTCGCGCGAAGCTCTAGGGGTGCATTTTGGCGAGAGCTTTTTTCAGGACCTGCGCTTCTGTTTGCGCGGGATGGCGAAGAAGCCGGGCTTTACTGTGGTCGCAGTTCTGACGCTGGCGTTGGCCATTGGCGCGAATTCGGTGGTCTTTGGAGTGTTGAATGCATTTATTCTGCGGCCGCTGAATGTGCCCCATGCTGAGAGTCTCTACGGACTGTGGCGCCTGTCCAGCAACGATATGGCGACGTCTTATCCGGACTATCTCGATCTGCGGGATCGCAATCACACGTTTGAGAGTCTGGTAGCTTATAACGTCACGCAGGCTGGTCTGGACACGGGTAGCGATCCGTCACGAGCGTGGGTGGAGGAGGCGAGCGGAAACTACTTCGATGCGCTGGGCTTGCAGCCGTATCTGGGCCGCGTCTTTCACAGCTCCGATGAGCGTGGCCCGAACAGTGCTCCGTATATTGTGCTGACACATGCCTTCTGGCACACCCGTTTTCAGGACGACCCCGCTGTGATCGGGCGGGTTGTGAGACTGAACAAGCATCCCTTCATGATCATTGGGGTGGCGCCGCCTGAGTTCCACGGCACGCTGATGTTCTTCAATCCGGATTTCTTTGTGCCGATCGTGGACCACCAGTGGCTCGATGTGAACGATATGAACGCGCGTGGAGATCGTTGGGTCTTCATGACGCTGGGACATCTGAAGGCGGGAGTAACTCCATCACAGGCAATCGCCGATTTGAATTCGGTTGGAGCTTATCTTGAGAAAGCCTATCCCAAAGATGATGCCAAGATGAGTTTCAAGCTGGCGCGTCCGAGTCTTTACGGCGATTATATTGGCCGACCGGTGCGGACCTTTATGACTGGCCTGATGCTGTTGGCCGGATTGATTCTGCTGGCGGCGTGTGCCAATCTCGGGAGCCTGTTTGCGGCGCGCGCGGCGGACCGGTCGCGGGAAGTTGCTCTACGGCTCGCACTGGGCTCGAGTCGCAAACGCATTCTGCGTGGCCTCTTCACCGAAGCGGTGGTGATTTCACTCATTGGCGGGGCAGTTGGACTTGCGCAGCGTGGCGCTGTTGCACGCATTGAGCGTGTGGCAACCGATCTCCCGATGGCCTCTTCACATGTCGGTGAACCCGGATGCGAAGGTTTATGCGGTCGCTTTGCTGCTAGCTGTGGCGAGTGGACTTTTGTTCGGGGCGGTGCCGGTGAGGCAGGTGCTCCAGACCAATCCGTACGAGGTGATGAAGGGGAGCGTGGCCGGGACAAAGCGAGGCAGGTTTGGGCTGCGGATGACTTTTCAGGATGTGCTGCTCGTGGTGCAGATTGCAATCTGCGCTGTGTTGGTCACCTCGTCCATTGTTGCGGTGCGCGGATTGGCGAACTCGCTCCACAATAACTTTGGCTTTGAGTTGCAAAACACAACGCTGGTCGAGACGGATTTGAATATGGCAGGGTACCTCGGTGACAAAGTGCCCCCGATGCAGAAGCGCATGATCGATGGGATTGCGGCGATTCCGGGTGTCGAGACGGTGGGATTGGCCGATCAGATACCGCTGGGTGATACGCAACCGGATTCGAATGTCTTCACCGACAATATGTCAGACCTCAGAGAGTCGAACGCGGCGACGGATGCCATCATGTTCAAGGTCTCTCCGGAGTACTTTCAGGCAGCGGGGACGGCTCTGGTGTCTGGCAGGCCATTTACGTGGCAGGAGGACAAGGACAAGCCACGCGTCGCGGTGGTGAATCGAGTGTTTGCACAAAAGATCTTCGGTTCGGAGACAAAGGCCATGGGCGCTTACTTCAAGATGCCGGACGGAACGCGCGTCCAGGTCGTAGGAGTTGCTGAAGATGGAAAGTATGCGAGCCTCACCGAAGATCCGCGGCCTGCGATGTTTCTTCCGATTCTGCAATGGCCTTCCAACTCGGCCTATCTCGTGGTGCGCTCGAGTCGCGATCCGGAGCAGTTAGGGCCAGCCATTCGGAGCACGCTTCGAAATATGGATTCAGGGCTGCCGGTATACATTCAAACTCGGTTCAAGGCGCTGGATGCATATTTGTTTGGTCCGCGTATGGCGACGATCTCGCTGGGTGTGCTGGGTGTAATGGGCGCGATTCTTTCCGTTGTTGGGATCTTCGGCATGGCTTCCTACTCTGTGAGCAAGCGCCTGAGGGAGTTCGGGATTCGCATTGCGCTGGGAGCGCAGCGGCGTGAGCTACTGCAGACGGCCCTGGGACGCGCAGGAAAATTGCTGGCGATTGGTTCGGGGGTAGGATTGTTGTTGGGTTTGGCGGCGGGGAAGGTGCTGGCTTTTATTGTGTCTCAGGCTACGCCATGGGATCCGATTGTGCTTGGCGGAGTCTTGCTGACGATGTTACTGCTTGGCCTGATGGCTGGCTGGATTCCGGCGCGACGTGCGCTGTCCACCGATCCTTTGATACTGCTTCGTGAGGAGTAATGGAACGGTTAGCGGATGACGCTTCCGGGGACGATGGGTTGGGGAGTGTCGTTGTCGAACTGAAGGCTGAAGGCAAAGAGAAGATGGTAAAGATCGCTGTGCAGCGTGGTGAAGTCGAAGCAGAGGACGTGTCGTGTGGGGTCAACCGGGTCGGACTTCTTCTTTGCTTTGACGGGAATGTTGCCGAGGAAGCAGGCCTTGGCGGCGTAGGTGGTCTGGGGGATTTTGCCGGCTGCCTGCGGCATGGGAACTGAAGCGAGAACGATCGCGGCGGGATGGCCGTCGATGGTGTAGCGGGTAGGTTCCTGGGTGACGGTGGGCTCACCGTACTGCTTGAGCTGACGGATGATCTGCTCGCGGATGAAAGGGCCGAGCGTGGTGGCGCCGCGAAGGACGTTGGGGCAGGTGTTGTCGATGGTGGAGAGGACGAACGACGAGGTGTCGACCGGTGTGACGGCGTTGGCGAAAAAGGTGGAGTGTGCGCACTTCGGCGTCGCGGAGGTGGTGGAGCTGGTGGAACTCTCGCCGGTGTTTTGGGCTACGCTTGCGGGGTCGGGTTCGAAGCGTCCCGGATAGAAGTAGGTGATGTTCAGATCCGGGTCGTGGAAGCTCCGAGGAAGATTGGGATTTGTCTGGGCGGAGGACTGGTCGGGAGTTTGAGAGAGCGCCGAGACACAGACGAGAAGGAGGACAAGTAAGGCCGCAGGACGATGCACCATCTCCTTATCGTAGCACCGGGAGGGTCTTGAATGCAGGCGCGGAAGCCTTGGCAGAGGCGCGTTACCATTGGAGAATGCCTGCAAAATCTACACCAAACCGAACCTGGATTCTGCTGTCGTTTGCGTGCGTTTATCTCTTCTGGGGATCGACTTACCTGGCGATGCGATATGGGGTGGAGGTGCTGCCGCCGTTTGTGCTGGGAAGCGTGCGGTTTCTGATGGCAGGCGTGTTGATGCTGGTCGGGGCTGCGTTGATGCGGATGAAAGTGTGGCCGAAGCGGCAGGAGTTGGGGCGGCTGGTCGTAATTGGGATCTTGATGCTCGGGTGCGGGAATACGTCGGTGATCTGGTCGGAGCAGTATCTGCCGACTGGGCTGGCCGCGCTGATCGTGGCGGTGATTCCGTTGTATGCGGCTTTGATAGAGATTTTTTTGCCTAGAGGAGAAGGGCTCCGGGTGAAGGGTTGGATCGGCGTTTGCATGGGGTTCGTCGGACTTGTATTTCTGTTGTGGCCTGGCCTGCGGGAGGGGCTGCGCGGTGACTCGCGGCAGATTATCGCGGCAGCGGTGTTGCTGGGCGGGGCACTGTGCTGGACGAGCGCGTCGGTGATCTCGCGGCGGTCGACGTTTCGGCTGGGAGGGTTTGCGGTTGCGGGGTGGGAGATGCTGTTCGGCGGTGTGTTCAATGTGCTGATGATGCTTGCGACGAAGCGATATCACGGGGCGCAGTGGGGAGTGCAGGCGTGGGCGTCAACGCTGTATCTGGTGTTCTTCGGATCAATTCTGACCTACACCGCTTACGTTTATCTCCTGAGGCATGTGGCAGTGTCGAAGGTGGCGACCTATGCGTATGTTAATCCGGTGATCGCGGTGATTCTCGGAGTGATTTTTCTGAAGGAGCGGTTCGTTGCGGTCGAGTATTTGGGGATGGCCGCGATTCTGGTTGCGGTGTTTCTGGTGACTAGCTCGAAGATGAAGAGTGGGGCGCCGGCAGTGGTCGATGAAGATGTTGCAGCGGGGCTGGAGGCTTAATATTTCAACAGCAGGCAACCGCGTGCTGCGCGCACTGCGCGATCTGCCATCGAGGCTGAAGCGCCTTCGGCGCGGTTCGTTGCGTGTGGTTGAGGACTAGGACATGCCGGTGATTTCGCCCGCTGCATCGACATCGATGTCCATCGCGCGCGAGGCTTTCGGAAGGCCGGGCATGAGCATCATGGAGCCGGAGATGACGACGAGAAAGCCCGCGCCGGCGGAAAGAACAACGTCGGTGATGTGAAGTGTCCAGCCGGTGGGCGCGCCCATCCGCTTGGGGTCGTCGGTGAGCGAGTACTGCGTCTTGGCGATGCAGACGGGGAGTTCGCCGTAGCCCCATTTCGTGAAGCGGGCGAGTTTCTCTTCGGCTTGAGGCGTGAGTTCGACGTTGGCCGCACCGTAGACTTTTTGCGCGACTGCGGTGATCTTTTCGAGCGATGATGCGCTTGAGGCGTAGGTGCTGGTGGGTGAGACGTTGGGGTTGGCGGCGATCACGCTGACAACTTTTTCGGCGAGTGCGGCGGCGCCTGCTCCGCCTTTGGCGAAGGCTTCGGAGAGCGCGAAGGCTGCGCC
Organism: uncultured Edaphobacter sp.; assembly: GCA_964658525.1. Lineage (GTDB taxonomy): Bacteria > Acidobacteriota > Terriglobia > Terriglobales > Acidobacteriaceae > Edaphobacter. The sequence goes on along the minus strand of CAZZZG010000011.1, from coordinate 32,382 downwards.
CTGGGCTTCGCAGTATTTCTCGAGGAACTTCAACTCTTCGTCGGTGTCTTTGGGGAAGCGATTGATGGCGACAATTGCTGGAAGGTTGAAGCCGCGCACGATGCCGATGTGTTTTTTCAGGTTTTCGAAGCCTGCTTCGAGATCACCTGCGCCCTGGTTGCGAACGGATTGAACCGTGGTAACGAGGACCGCTGCGGAGGGCTTGATGCCGGACGATGGCATCACGATGTCCAGATACTTTTCGAAGCCGAGGTCGGAGGCGAAGCCGGTTTCGTTGACCACGTAGTCCGCTAGGCGGAGGCCCATCTGCTGCGAGAGGACGGAGCTGGTGCCGTGGGCGATGTTGGCGAAGGGGCCGCAGTGGACCAGCGCGGGCGTGCCTTCGGTGGTTTGGACGAGGTTTGGCAGGATGGCCTCGCTCAGCAGCGCCATCATGGGGCCAGTGGCTTTGAGGTCTTCGGCGAGGACGGGTTTGCCTGCGCGGGTCTGGCCGATGACGATGCGGGCGAGACGTTTGCGAAGGTCTTCGCGGCTGTCGGCAAGCGTCATGATGGCCATGATTTCGCTGGCGGCGGTGATGAGGAAACCGGCATGGCGATTGGCTCCGTCGCGTTTGCCACCGGCCTGCACGATGATGTGGCGAAGGGCGCGGTCGTTCATGTCGAGCGTGCGGGGCCAGGTGATGGCATGGGGGTCGAGGTCGAGTTCGTTGCCGTGGAAGAGATGCGAGTCGATGAGCGCCGCGAGGAGGTTGTGCGCGGAGGTGATGGCGTGGAAGTCGCCATGGAAGTGGAGGTTGATTTTTTCTGCTGGTTCGACCTGCGAGCGGCCACCACCGGCCGCTCCCCCCTTCATGCCGAAGACTGGGCCGAGAGAGGGCTCGCGCGAGGTGATGATGGCCTTCTTGCCGATCTTTTCCAGACCCTGCACGAGACCGATGGAGGTGACGGTTTTGCCTTCGCCGGAGAGAGTGGGCGTTGTCGCGGTGACGAGGATAAGCTTGCCGCGTACGGGGAAGGCGGGGTCGTCGAGGAGATCGAGTGTAAGCTTGGCGCCGTAGCGGCCGAGACGCTCGACGTACTTTTCGGGCAGGTTGAGTTTTTCGACGATGGCTTCGATGGGAAGAAGATCTTTGGTCATGTGCCTCAGCGGTATTACATGGTTAGAGGAAGCTATGGGGCCGCGGTGCCCATGGGGAGCGGGTAGAGCGGCGCAGCTTCAGCACGTCCGAAGCGGACTGTAGTTTTGGTGATGCGATTGAGCGTATCGATGTTGTTCGAAGAAAAGTACCAGACGAGAAGATGACTGCTCCAGTTGGTGGAGATGGCCATTGTGTAGAGCGACTGTGGCGGCGTGGGATTTGCGGGGTCTGCGGATTGAGGCGGTTGTGTCGGACCTTGCGCCGCCGCCATGTGAACCTTCTGCCACCCGACGTTGTACCAGGAGGGCTGCGCGATGGGCTTCATGCCGGGGACCCTGATGACGATCTCGGCAAGGTCGGAGAGAAGCGTGGTGCTGCTGCTTTCGTGCTCGGCGTTGAGGCAGTCGATGTCGAGTTCAGCCAGCAGGATCGATGCTGTGACGGCAGGCGTGACGGTGACGTGGGTACTGCCGTCTGCTGTTGGTTGAGTATCCGCGGTTTGCGCTGGGCCGGTTTGCGGAAGTTCGAGCAGAAGTGCGGGGCGCAGACAGTGAGTCTCGGCCGCGAGCTTGGGATTGTCGACGTTGAAGAGAGTGAGATGGCCGTCGTGAAGGACTTTTTCGGGATCGCCCTTGACGAGATCGGAGGGATAGAAGAGGCGGAGTTTGAGAGGCTCGCTCTCCCAGCCGGTGGTGTTGGGAGCGGGTGTTTGTGCAGCTGCGGTGATAGACAGAGCCGCGAGAACGAACGTTGCAACGAGAGTGCGGGGTACGAAGGTCATCGAATCCACTCCGGCGCGCTTATTTTCTCTTCCAGCGAACGCCATCTTTTGAATCTTCGATTAGGATGCCCTTTTGAAGCAGGTCGTTGCGGATGGCGTCGGCGCGGGCGAAGTTGCGGGTCTTCTTGGCTTGAGTACGTTCGGCGACGAGGGCATCGATGTCGGCGTCGGAGAAGGAGAGTGTGGCGACGAGTTCGGGCGCAGCTTCGTCGAGTCGGCCTTCAGCTTCGGCCCAGGCGATCGCGGCGCGAGTGATAGCTGCGTCCTTGTCTTCGAGGACGGCGAAGACTCCGTCGAAGAGCGCGAGTACGGCGAGGATTTCGGTCGCGTTTTCGCTGCGTAGCATTCCAGTGTCCGCTGCGGTGTTGGCGGCGCGAACGAGATCGAAGATGGCGGCGCGGGCTTCAGCGGTGTTGAGGTCATTCGCAAGCGCGATGGTGTACGCCATCTTTGCCTCGCCTGTGAGCAATGAGAGAGCCTGATCGCATCCCTGCGGGAAGCCGCCCTTCGACATGCGCTGATGAAAGGTGCGCAGGCGATCGATGGCGTTCGTCGATTCGATGAGGCTGTCGAAGGTGAAGTTCATCTGGTGGCGGTAAGGCACAGAGATGAGCAGAAAGCGGATGGCGGAGGCGCGGTAGCCTTTGAGGAGCAGGTCGCGGAGAGTGTAGAAATTGCCCTCGGACTTCGACATCTTCTTACCTTCGACGAGCAGGAAGCGAACGTGCATCCAGTGGCGGACGAAGGGTTTTCCGGAGGCCGATTCGGATTGGGCGATCTCGTTCTCGTGGTGCGGGAACATTAGATCTTCGCCACCGGCATGGAGGTCGATATCGTCGCCGAGAAATTTGGTGGCCATGGCCGAGCACTCGATGTGCCAGCCGGGGCGGCCGGTGCCAAGCGTGGTATCCCAGGATTGTTCACCGGGTTTGACGGCCTTCCAGAGCGCGAAGTCGCGGGCGGCGTCCTTCTCGTACTCGTCGATGTCGACGCGGGCGCCGTCTTCGATGCCGTCAAAATCCTTTTTTGAAAGCTTGCCATACTCGGGGAAACGCGCGATGCGGAAGTACCAGGAGCCATCTTCGGCCTTGTAGGCGATATCCTTGGCGGCGAGCTGCTCGATGAGCGAGACCATGTCGGGGATGCAGGCGGTGGCGTGGGAGATGTACTCAGGGCGCTCGATGGCGAGGGCGTCGAGGTCCTCGAAGAAAGCGCGCTCGAACTTTTCGGTGTACTGGGCGATGGCGACGCCGGCGGCGCCGGCATTGCGGATGATCTTGTCGTCGACGTCGGTGATGTTCATGACGTGCTGGACTGGGATGCCCTGCTGGCGGATGACGCGGCGGAGCACGTCGACGTGGAGGAAGGTGCGGAAGTTGCCGATGTGGCCGTAGTCGTAGACGGTTGGTCCGCAGCAGTACATTCGCAGAGCTTTTTGGTCGACGGGGGTGAGTGTTTCAATCTTTCCGCCGAGGGTGTTGAAGAGTTCTATGGTTGCCACGTGCTCTAGTATCCTGCCGCAGCCGGCGCGTGGCGCGGTGCAGACTGCTCTCGCTTGAGATTCCCTGATGATTTTAGCTGATATCCCGGGCCATTGTGCCGACTGGGGCTACTGCTGGCCGAGGCGGAGCTGGGGGGTGGCTCCGAGGTCTTCGGAGGCGAAGTTTTGGGCGAGGAGCTTAGGCCAGGCTGCGGCGGCGATCATGGCGGCGTTGTCAGTGGAAAGCGCGAGCGATGGGAAGGCGATGGGAAGGTTGCGGCGGTCGGCTTCGGCCTGGAGGCGGCGGCGCAACTCGGTGTTAGCGGCGACCCCGCCGGAGACTACGATGCTGCGCGCTCCAAGGGCTTTAGCAGCAGCGAAGGTCTGGCGTTGAAGATTGCCGACGACGGCATACTGGAACGAAGCGATCAGGTCGAGGGTCTGCTGGTCGCAGAGTTTGCGTATGGCTTCGGACTTTGGCGTGAGGGTAGGGTCAGCGGCGAGGGCGGCGCGGCGGGATTCGATACTGCCACGCATGTTGTGGGTTTCGACGTAGCGGAGGACGGCGGTTTTGATGCCGCTGAAGGAGAAATCGAAGCGCGGGCCTTCGGTGTTTGCGGGGGCTTTTTTGTTGGTGATGCCGGGGCGGGGAGCGCGGTGTTTGATCTCGGCGAAGGTGAAGGGGACGGCGCGGGGGTTGCCGTGGGGTGCGAGCGCGTCGATCCACGGGCCGCCCGGGTAGCCGAGGCCGAGGAGCTTGGCGACCTTGTCGTAGGCCTCGCCGGCGGCGTCATCGACGGTGCGGCCTACGTTGCGGTAGGTCCAGGTTTCGCTTCCCTGCTGGTGGGTTGCTAGATAGAGGTGCGTGTGGCCGCCTGAGACAACGAGCGCCAGGAGAGGGAGTTCCAGGGGAGATTCGGAGCGCTCGCTCGTCTCCATAAGGACGGCGTGGATGTGGCCTTCGAGGTGGTTGACCGAGATGAGGGGCTTGTCGAGGCCGAGGGTTAGGGCTTTTGCGTAGGTGATGCCGACAAGGAGCGCGCCGGCGAGACCTGGGCCTTCGGTGACGGCGACGGCGGCGAGGTCGGCGAATGTTACGTTGGCGCGGGACATTGCCTCGCGGACGACGGGGACGATGTTGCGAAGATGTTCGCGGGAGGCGAGTTCGGGGACGACGCCGCCGTAGTTGGCGTGGAGCGACATCTGCGAGGCGACAACGTTGGAGAGAGCTTCGCTTCCTGCGCGGACGACGGCAGCTGCGGTCTCGTCGCAGGAGCTTTCAATTCCGAGGATTAGGCCGGTATTTGAGCCGCTCTGGGGGCTTTCGGGCATCTCTCTATCATAGGGGAAGGCATGAAGGATCCGTGGAAGGACAATTCGAGATACGAGGCAGCGCAAGAGATCGTGGTGGTGCTGCATGCCGCGGGGCATAAGGCTTACTTCGCGGGCGGATGTGTGCGCGATCTGCTGCTTGGGGTTGAGGCGAAGGACTTCGATGTTGCGACGAGCGCAACACCGGATGTGGTAATGGGGATGTTCGCGAAGACGTACTCGGTTGGGGCGCATTTTGGCGTGGTGCTGGTTTGTACGCCGGATGAAGACGGCGGCGAGATTACCACTGAAGTAGCTACCTTTCGCCACGACGGGGCATACAGCGATGGGAGACGGCCGGACGCGGTGCGGTTTTCGACTGATCCACGCGAGGATGTTCAGCGGCGAGACTTCACGATCAATGGAATGCTGTTCGATCCGTTGGCGGACTCACATGAAGCGGCGATTCTGGACTTTGTTGGCGGACGTGAGGATCTGACGAATCACCTGGTGCGGACGATCGGCGTGACGCAGGATCGTTTTGCCGAAGACAAGCTGCGGATGTTGCGGGCGGTGCGGTTTGCGGCTCGGTTGGAGTTTGACATTGACGGTGAAACGAGTACAGCGATCAAGGCGTTGGCAGCGGAAATTACGCAGGTGAGTCTTGAACGGATTCGCGATGAATTGACGTTGATGTTGACGGAAGGGCATGCGCGGCGCGCTTTCGAGATGTTGTATGAGCTGGGATTGTTGCAGCATATTCTGCCCGAGGCCGTGAAGATGCGTGGCGTGGAGCAGCCACCGCAGTTTCATCCGGAGGGCGATGTTTGGGTGCACACGATGCTGCTGCTGGAGAAGCTGAAACCGGGCGCATCGGCTGAGTTGGCCTGGGGGGCGCTCCTGCACGATGTCGGCAAGCCCGCCACCTTTCGACCGCGTGACCCGAAGAAGCCCGGAGATCGCATTCGGTTTGATGGACACGTGGAAGTCGGAGTGCGTATGGCGGAGGCGATTCTTGGACGGCTGCGCTTTTCGAATGAGGAGACCGAACAAATCACTGCGCTGGTGAAGAACCATATGCGCTTCGGGGACATTCTGCAGATGAAGCAGTCTACGCTGAAGCGGTTTCTGCGGCTGCCGAAGTTCGACGAGCATCTTGCGCTGCACTGGATGGATTGCATGTCCGCGCATGGGGATTTGAAGCTGTACGAGTTTGCGAAAGAGCGATACGAGGCGGCTCCCGTGGAGGAGATACGGCCGAAGCTGTTGGTGACGGGCCGGGATCTAATTGCTGCCGGATATCGCCCGAGCCCGCAGTTCAAGGAGATGCTGGAGGCCGCAGAAGACGCTCAACTGGAGGGCGTGGCGATTACGACCGAAGAGGGTTTGGCGGTGGTGAGGGCGCGCTGGGGTGAGCCGCGAGACGCGTGAGAACTGATTAAGAAATAGTGTAACGGCGTCCGTGAAGGTCTCCGTCGAACCGATTTGATGCGACGGAAACGGATCTATTTTGTAACGAATTTGTCATCACGAATTCGGGTGTAGTGTTGAGAGAGACAGAGTGGTAAGGCAGAGTATTGCCTGCTGTTCTGCTTTGCATCTTAGAGGGCTATGGCTAACACGAAATCACTGCTGAACACCCCTGCCGAATTCACTCCGAATACACAGTTGACCATTGATGGAATGCAGGTGCCTGGTCGCTCGGGGGAACTGCTGATCGACCTGCTGAACCGGCGCACCGCAGTGAATGTGCAGAAACCTGTGCCGCAGGTTTGCTATGTGAAGCAGATGGGGCCCATTGAGAGCTGCGACACTTGCATGGTGAAGGTGAACGGCGAATTGGTTCGAGCGTGTTCGACCAGAGTGTCTGGTGGAATGAAGGTCGAGACTCTTGGTGAAGCGGTCGATATTGCACAGCGCGAGGCATTCGATCGCATCCTCGAGAACCATATGCTGTACTGCACGGTATGCGATAACAACAACCAGAACTGCACGGTCCACAACACGACGGCGGTGCTCGATGTGAAGCACCAGCACCGCGAGTTCAAGCACAAGCCGTATGAGAAGGACATGTCGAATCCGTTCTATCGATACGACCCTGACCAGTGCATTCTGTGTGGTCGGTGCGTGGAGTCGTGCCAGAACGTACAGGTGAATGAGACTCTGTCGATTGACTGGGAGAGTGAGCATCCGCGCGTGCTGTGGGATGGCGGAACGCAGATTGAAGGTTCGAGCTGCGTCTCTTGCGGGCACTGCGTGACGGTGTGTCCTTGCAATGCGCTGATGGAGAAGTCGATGCTGGGCGAAGCGGGCTACATGACGGACCTGCCGGCTGTGACACTGAACAACATGATCGACGTGGTGAAGGGTATCGAGCCGCCGATTGGGTATGGGCCGATTCTTTCGCTCTCTGAGATGGAGTCGGAGATGCGAAATGAGCGGACGAAGCGCACCAAGACTGTTTGTACGTATTGCGCGGTGGGATGCAGCTTCGAGGTGTGGACCAAGGAGCGTCACATTCTCAAGATCGAACCGACGCATGGGCCCGCGAATGGGATCTCTACGTGCGTGAAGGGCAAGTTCGCATGGGGGCACATCAATTCGGACGACAGGTTGACCAAGCCGCTGCTGCGCGATGGCGAGAGCTTCCGTGAGATTGAATGGAAGGAGGCGCTCGACATCATCGAGCACACCTTCAAACGCATCAAGAACGATCATGGGCCGGATGCGCTGGGGTTTATTGCCTCCTCGAAGTGCACCAATGAAGAGAGCTTCGTGATGCAGAAGCTGGCGCGTGCTGTGATCGGGACCAACAATGTCGATAACTGCGCTCGGTACTGTCAGAATCCGGCGACGATGGGGCTGCAGCGCACGGTTGGCTACGGTGGCGACTCAGGCTCGATTGCCGATATCGAGAAGGCTGGACTCGTGTTGATCGTGGGAGCGAATCCTGCGGAGAACCATCCTGTACTTTGCACGCGGGTTAAGCGTTCGCACAAGCATCGTGGGCAGCGGTTGATCGTTGCCGATCTACGCAAGCACGAGATGGCCGAGCGCGCAGATATCTTCTTCCGTCCGAATCCTTCGACTGACGCTGTTTGGATGTGCGCGATCTCGAAGTACATCATTGATAGTGGCTTGGCGAAGATGGACTTCGTCAACAAGTGGGTGAACCACTTTGACGAGTTCAAGAAATCGCTTGAGCCGTTCACAATGGAGTATGCCGAGAAGATCACCGGCGTTCCTGCGGCAACGCTGACGACGGTTGCGCATGAGATTGCCGCGGCTGATGGGACCTGCATTCTGTTTGCGATGGGCGTGACGCAGCACTGCGGAGGATCGGATACCGCTACTGCACTCTCGAATTTATTGCTGGTGACTGGCAACTACATGAGGCCGGGAGCTGGCGCTTATCCGCTGCGCGGCCACAACAACGTGCAGGGAGCGAGCGACTACGGATCAATGCCGAATGTCTTCAGCGGATATCAGCACGTGGACGACCCAGATGTTGTTGCGAAGTTCGAAGCCGACTGGGGCGTGACTCTGCCGACCACCACGGGAAAAGACAATCACCAGATGATCGAGGCGATTCTGGCTGGGACGCTGAAGGCGCTGTATATCAAGGGCGAGGATACGATCACCTCGGACTCGAATGCCAACTATGTTGGCAGCGCGTTGGAAAAGCTCGAGTTTTTTATCGTGCAGGATATTAACTTCTCCGAGACCTGCCGCTATGCCGATCTGGTGTTGCCGGCGGCGGCCTCTCTCGAGAAAGATGGAACCTTCACCAGTACGGAACGTCGCATTCAACGCATCTATAAGGCGATGGAGCCGTTGGGTGAGTCGAAGGCTGATTGGGAGATCATTCAACAGATCGCAAACCGTATGGGCGGGAACTGGAACTATAAACATCCTTCCGAGATCATGGACGAGGTGGCCCGACTGACACCGCTGTTCGCTGGGGTAAGTTACTCGCGGCTGGAGGGCTTCGACAGCCTTCAGTGGCCCGTACATGCGGACGGCACCGATACCCCGCTGCTGTTTACTGAGGGCTTTCCCTTTCCTGATGGTAAGGCGCGGTTCTTTCCGATCGAGTACATTCCGCCTTCAGAGGAAACCAGCTCCATCTACGATCTTCATCTCAACAATGGCCGGCTGCTGGAGCACTTTGAGCAAGGAAGCATGACCTTGCGCACGCCAGGGATTAGAGAGATTACGCCGAACAGCTGGGTTGAGGTGTCGCCGGAGCTGGCAGCGGAGCGCGGCGTCACCACGGGCCGTTATGTGCAGGTGACCTCGCCGCATGGCAAGGTGAGAGTGCAGGTGCTGGTGTCGGAGCGGGTGACAGGCAAGCAGCTCTACATGACGCTGAACTCAGTTGAAGAGCCGGTAAACAAGCTGACGAGCAGCTTTACGGATCGTCAGACGCACACGCCTGCGTTCAAGGAAACCGCAGTGAGCATGACGGTGCTGCCGGAACAGGGCGAGAATCCGCTGCCGCGCAGGAACTTCCGCTATGGCACGCGTACGCCGCAGTCTGGTCTCGAGATTGAACGCAAGTGGGCGCGCAAGGACTATCACCTGCCGGGAACCGCTGCGGCGGACAAACTCGTTCAGATCACTTCCACCACGGTTTAGTTTTCGCACCCAGACTTTTGAGGAGCTGTTATGGCGAAGCCCATTGCTTTCAAACCGATTTCGGTCGACTTCAAAGCCGACCTTGTGCGCAAGCTTGAGAAGGCTCCCGAGGAGCATGCCGAGGCGCTGCTGCTGGCCTACGATGTGCTCGAAGAGGCACATCGGAAGGGTCTGCTGAGTCTGCTTCATGGTGCGATCGGTGCGAAGGATACGATCTTCAACACCTTATCGAAGTACGCCGCGCAGCCAGAAGGAATTGCAGCAATCCGTAATCTGCTGACCGCTGCGAAGATCCTGACTGAACTTGATCCGGAGGTGCTCGATCAACTTTCAAAGGTGATGGCGCATGCGACGAAAGAGCATCAGGCGGAGCAGAAGGCTCCGAGCCTGTGGCAGCTTGCAAAACGCGCGACGAGCGAAGACAGCCGTCGCGGGCTTTCGTTCATGACGCTGGTTCTCTCCGGGCTGGGCAGGTCGCTGAAGAACTAAGCAGTCATCTCTCAGGTTGCGCGCGCGGGTGGCGGCTATGGTCAAATAAACGATGTGACTCATTCCTTCGACATCGGTAGTACACCACATCAGGTCCCGGTAGGCCGGGGCAAGCTTTTTCTCATCGCGGGACCATGCGTGATTGAATCCGAAGGCCACGTGCGCAAGATGGCTGACGCGATTCAGCGCATCACCTCGGACCTTGGCGTTCCGTATATCTTCAAAGCCAGCTACGACAAGGCGAATCGCACCTCCATCAAGAGCTTTCGCGGACCCAGGCTGGTGGAGGGCTGCCGGATTCTGCGTGAAGTCGGTAAGAGTACTGGACTGCCGGTATTGACTGATGTTCACACTGCCTTCGATTGCAACGCCGTTGCAGAGGCTGTGGATGTGCTGCAGATTCCTGCGTTCCTCTGTCGGCAGACGGACCTGCTGATCGCTGCAGCCGAAGCGACGAAGAAGACCGGCGGTGCGATCAATGTAAAGAAGGGTCAGTTCGTTGCGCCGTGGGATATGCGGCACGCTGTTGAGAAGATTCGCGAGAGCGGCAACGATCGCGTTTCGCTGACCGAGCGCGGTGCCTGCTTCGGATACAACAATCTGGTGGTGGATATGCGCTCGCTGCCTGTGATGCGTGGGTTTGCGCCGGTGGTCTTCGATGGAACGCACTCGGTGCAGACGCCTTCAGCCGGCAATGGCGTCAGCGGGGGGCAGCCGGAGTTCATCCCTGTACTGGCTCGCGCTGCTGTCGCAGCTGGAGTCGATGGAGTTTTTCTTGAGGTGCATGACAATCCCGCGGAGGCTAAGTCCGATGGGGCCAATGCGCTTCATTTGAATCATCTGAAAGCTGTGCTTGAGCAGTTGCTCGCCGTTCACGCCGCCGTGAGTTAAAAGCATGTGTCCTGCCGGACGGGCCCCATACGCGCGGCGCGGCCACTTCGTGGCGTGTATACCTTCTTCGTTGGCCATCCCGTTGGCTGGGGCATATGGACTTAAAAAAAGCGGCCCCTCATTGAGGGGCCAATCTGCCTTGGTTCTCTCTGGTTAGGAGAGGTTTTTGCGAGTGCGATCTAAGTCGCTATCTCGGCAAACTTTCGGACGGTGCGGGAACACTACACCGTCCTGGGGGAGGGCTACTGATTCACCTCTTGTGGTGAACTTACTCCCGTGTGGGAGGTCTTGGGCGTCGTTGCTGCGGTGGACGCCGAATCTGAGCTCATCGTCGCCAGGCTGTTGTGGAGCAGCGTAACTTTGACGCCATTCACAACTGCCTGCTCTCCATCGGCTGGCTTTTCGGTGTTTTTGCCGAGACCAGTTTTGTAGATGCGGTAGACGGGAACCTGATGCTCAGTGACGAGGTAGCGGACGACAGAGTCGGCCATCGCCTGTGAGGTCTGAACACCGGATTTGCTATAACCCTGAACTTCGATGATGTAGCCCTTCTCGTTTGCGAGAGTGGTGGCGAGATTATCGAGGTCTGACTTACCGGTCGGCCCAAGAGCCGTGCGGCCGGGAGCAAACTTGACTGCGGTCGAAGAGACGGTCTGATATTGATCCAGATTGCCGACCGTGTGGCCGAGGGAATCTGTGCGGGTGCTGGCGTTGCTCGCCAGCGTCTGAGCGGAGTTTGCGCGGTTCGCGGCATCCTGCGCATGCTGGTCTGCAGTGTTCGCAGAGTTCATCGCGTTCTTGATGCCCGCCTGCGAGCGGCTGTCTACATCTCTAATATCGTTTGCGTTTTTGGCCTGAAGCTGATCGAGCTCATTGACCTGATCCTTGATAGGAGCGGTCTGCCGGTTTACCCACTTCTTGCGGGCAAACGGATTCATATGGCCCCAGAAGCCTTCCTTCGACTGACCCGTCAGGGGCTTGCCGGTTGCGTAGGTGCCATCCGCGTTCGTTGTTGCCGAGTTTGAGGTGCCAGAGGTTGAGGTCGCTGCTGTGGAGTCCGTTGTCTGGGCCGCGGGAGTGCTGGTCTGAGCGAAAGCTGAGAGGCCCATTGCACTACCTAGCAGTAAAGCCGGGAGGCCGAAAGTGGTTCCAGATTTCATCATTTGGTTTGCTCTCCTTTTCTAACTCGCGCCTGTTTTCCAGACGTCAACATGCACTTGCTAGAGCAGGTAGTGTGCCAAACCGCTAAAACGTATCAACTTGCTGAAAAGAAGTTATTTATGGGAATTGTGAATATTCGCTCAGGAGGTAGATTACAACCAACTCACGCAAAATCTTCCCGACGGGCAGGTAACTATTACTTGATACTCTATTTCGTGTCCACGCTAATGATGTGAATCTCGGGCATTTGGGTGTTCCAATTGCCAGGAATTGATTCGAAGATAAGGCGAAAGTCTCGTCCGTCTCCCGGCTTCAGGGGGGCGGCGCTGATCGGCTGAATATCGACGTAGGGCTCGCGCACGCGAATCACCGAAAGCGGCAACGTCTCGACCTGAGGAGGCATGGCCTCGTCGTTGCGAAAGATCACCTGCACGGTGACGCCAGAGACGGTTTGAGGTCCGGAGTTCTGAATGTGACCGTCGATGAAGGTCGATTTCCCTCCCGAGAGACTGGTCGACTCACTCATCGCGAGTTGCGACAGAGGGAGATCTGCGGCGTAAGCGGCCAGGGGCTGAATTGTATTGGGAGGAGGCTGCGACTTATGGCGTGTCGCAAACACCAGGCCAAGGATGACAGCCAAGACCACCAATCCAGCCACACCCCAGGCCGCGATCGGCATACGGCCCCCCTCGGGGGGCTTGCTCGAGAACATTGCCGGTTGCTGGCTACTGGCTGGGGGCACCGGGGCCTGCCGCGAGGAATCAGATGAATTAACCGCGTTATCGAGCGGACGACTCTGTTCGTTCATAAGCCGAGATTTTATACCGCAGCGCGCCATGGACAACGTCAATCCGCACCTTGGCATACCGTCTTTCGAACGTGCCCAAATTGGAACCAATGGGGGTTCAGCGAAAAAACTCGCCAGATTTTCATCTACGCCTCGAAACATTCTGGTGCATTCTCGCGTTATGGATCATCTATAAGATGTCGGCCGATTAGTTTATCGCTAGGGCCAACCGAGATCCGAGATTCAGCGAGGAGAGGCCAGACATGGACGAGCAAATGAAAACTTCGCCGCAGTTCTCCTCATTGCCGATAGACGTGTCGGATGCCTCGATTGCAGGTGAGGGTGTGTCGATTCCAGTCGCCGCCGACCGTCTGTACCAATTCGCCGCACTCACTGCCGGGTTGTTCCTGCTCTTCACGCTGCTCTAAATTCAGCTTCAATCGCAAGCGGCGCTTCGCAAACAATTGGGCGGTCGTCTGATTCACGCGAAGCTGGCGCGTTTGACCTTCTGGCGGAAGTCTTCTCCCTGCATCTCAACCACCACACACATCTCCTGCAGCCTTGAACGCATGCGCTCGCCGATCCTGTCGCCAAGGGTCTCTTCGCGCATCACGCCACGCGGGCCGCTCTCGGTTCCCAACGGACCTGCATTGGCATAGTTGGTGGTGATGATTGTCGTGCGGCGATCGTTATAGCGGGTGTTCAGGATGTGAGCGACCGTATCCCAGACCCAGTCAGTGGGTTTGGATGCGCCGAGTTCGTCGAGCACCAGCACCTCGGCGTCAAAGACAGGGGCGAGGATTTCGAGTTCGGTCGCCGAAACCTTGTTGTTGTAGCTGTTCTGGACTTGTTTCAGAAGATCGCGATAGTCGAAGAAGAGGCCGGTTGCACCGCGTTCGGTGACTAACGCCTGCAAGATCCCGACAGCCAGGTGCGTCTTACCCACACCGATCGATCCTGTCAGCAGTAGCCCGGTTCCGGCGGTCTCAATGGGATAGCCATCGACGAACTTCCGGGCGCGCAGATGCGCCAAGCTAAGTGATCGGTTCGATGAAGGAAAATCAGTGTCGTAGCTCTCGAGCGAGCAGTGCTCGTACCGCTTCGGGATGTGGGCGCGGCCCAACATGCGTTCGGCACGCTTCTGCAGCCGGCAGACGCAGTCTTTGACGAACTGCCTGCCATCCTCCTGGACGATCTGCATCCCCGATCCACCGCATATCGTGCAAACTTCACTCATGGCCGTCCTTTCAGTATGGCAGCATCTGAATCCAATTGCCCCCTGTGCGAATCTGAGTTAAACTGAGGAAACTGCTTGAGCGCTCCGAAAAGGCGCAAGCGGCGGCGCGACAGGCCCTTCGATGTGACGTGAACTCTTCCGTTGCAAGCGATCCGCGAGCCGGCAGGCATACCCCAAGATTGAGAAAAGGATAGTTACCATGCCAAAAGAAGGTATTCACCCGAAGTACGACAATATCCACGTCAAGTGCGCCTGCGGGAACACGTTTGAGACCCGCTCCACGCACAAGGGCGACATCGTCGTCGAAATCTGCTCTGCCTGCCACCCGTTCTTTACCGGCAAGCAGAAGCTGATCGACACCGCAGGTCGCGTCGAGCGTTTCCGCCGCAAGTTCGCCAAGTCGGACGCCGGCAAGGCCGAGACGGCTGCGAAGTAAGCGGGCGCCTAAACCATTCCAGGGGCCTCCGCCAGACGCGGGGGCCTTTGTTTTGTCTAAACTAAGCAGAAGAGCACGCGAGCAGCCGTTGCCATGAAGAAACGTTACACACTCGAACAGAAGCGTTGGGACGATCCCGCCGAGCACGCGATGCCGGAGCACTCCCGCGTGCCTGCCAGCTTCACCATCGGCAACGTGAGGATCGCTCCTGCGACGGTGCTTGCTCCCATGGCCGGAGTAACCGACACGGTCTTTCGCCGCTTCATCAAGAACGCCAGCCAGTTCACGACTCCGATGGATGGTATTGCGGACTCTTCGGCTGATGTCGATAGCGTCACATCGAACCAGCAATCAGGCTGCGGCCTCATCATGACGGAGTTCACCTCCGCCGATGGCCTCTCACGCATGCGGGAAACCAAGCGCAAGCGCTACCTGACCTACTACGACGATGAACACCCCATCTCGGCACAGCTCTTCGGCTCGAATCCTGCAACACTCGCCGACTCAGCGCGTATCGTGCAGGACGCCGGTTTTGACCTTGTCGATCTGAATCTCGGCTGCCCGGCCACGCGCGTCGTCGCATGTAACGGTGGCTCCGGCCTGCTTCGCGATCTGCCGCTGATCGAGACGATCTTCAAGACCGTCCGCGCCGCCGTCACCATTCCCTTCACCGTGAAGTTCCGCATGGGCTGGAACGATAAGCACATCGTCTGCGTGGAACTTGCGAAGATGGCGGAAGACTGCGGCCTCAATGCCGTCGCCCTGCACGCTCGCACACGCGAAGACGGCTACACCGGCCAGGCACGCTGGGAGTACATCGCCGCCGTGAAGGATGCCGTGAAGATTCCTGTCATCGGCAACGGCGATATCCGCACTCCTGAGGATGCTGCCGCGATGGTCGACGTCACCGGCTGCGATGCCGTGATGATCGGCCGCACCGCACCATCGAACCCGTGGATCTTCCGCCAGATCGCGCAGTACACCGCGACCAAGGAAGCCACCGGCGTTGGCACCTACGATCAGCCAACCGATCAAGATCGCTACCGCATGATCCGCACCTACTTCCAGATGTTGGTTGATGAGATCGCCATCGAAGAGCGAGCTGAAGCGGCGCGCGCGGAGGCCATCACCGCCGCAGGACAAGTCGCACGCGAACAGCGCCACCGCGACTGCGTCGGCAAGATGAAGCAGTTTGCAAGCTGGTTCACGCACGGCGTTCCAGGCGGCGGCGCTCTGCGCAAACAGATCTTCGAATCAAAGAACGGCGATGCGGTCCTCGGCGCAATCGAAAGCTTTTTCGCGAACCGCGTTGAGAGTCCCTCGAACCTTTCTTTGGCCGCTGCGTCCGAAGAGCAAATTTTCGCATCCGTTGCATATTGCGATTGATCTAAACTCACAGAGCCGAAATAGACAGGGCCGGTTTGGTAAGTCCGGTCCACCCCTCACCCGAGAGGGCCTTGTCCTCCGGAAGATTGAAGACCGGTGAGACCCACGGCGTAGTCAGGCGCGTGCCAAAGCACAGCCGGCGACGCATGGGTCAGGACAACATCCGGCAGAGCATCGCTCCTCCTGATAGATCGCAGCCCATACGAACTCAATTCAGGTAGCAATACCATGCTGAAACTCAATCACATTAATCTGAGCGTCTCCGATGTTCCGGCGCTTTCCGACTTCTTTGAGCGCTGCCTCAAATTCAAAGTCACCGAACGTCGCGGCAACAACAAATTTGCAGTGCTCGAAGTAGAAGACGGCTTCGCTCTCATCCTGATGCACGGCAAAGACGTAAAGACCGCCAGCTATCCCTCAGTGTTCCACGTCGGTTTCATCGTGAAGGACGAGGCCACAGTGCGAGCGACACATCAACGGATGATCGAAGCTGGTTATGAGGCGCCACCACCCGCAAGCATCCAGCGCGGTGGTGATCCAACCTTTGGTTTCTACCATTGGGCACCAGGTGGAATCCTCCTGGAAGTCAGCACTCCAATCGTTGCAATGAAGGAGACATAGAGCCTATTGCCCGCCTGTCGTCTTTACGATGGGGACGACAGGCGGAGACGGATCAGACTCTTCCCTGCAAGGCGTGCGTCGCCGGCGAGGCTGCGTCTGTACTCCGTTTGCGCCATACTGCCTTTACCTTCGCGCGCCACCGCTCATCGAGCGCTACAAGGCTCCATTCAACACGCGGCGAAAGATATCGCAGCACGACCTCCGTCGCGGGATGAACGCGTAACGCGGGCGCCACGAGATACAGCCTTGGAGACTCGGTTGACAGTCGCAGACCGCCGAAGTATCCGTGCCGCTGAAATTCGCCCAGCCCGGTGTTGTGGTCCGGATTCTGCAAGTGATGCCATCGAACGCGCACCCAATAATCAAGGCCTTGCAGGGCAAGGTGAAGGTCTTCATCGGCTTTCAGCTCGATGACTGCCAATCTTCCGTCGTCGGTGACGCCGAGAAGGTCGAGCATCCCGCGATCTGCCGCGGCAAACGCCGGCACCTGCGTGTAAACGTGGTTCGGATCTAGTCGCGCATCGAGTGGCTCGACGTCGCGCCGCAGCACACTCTCGAGCCAGCGCTCAGGCTGAATACGGTAGAGTGGATCGCGCTTGTCGCCCCCTGCGATGCGCCGCGCAAACAATCGGGCCACCAGATCTCTGAGCTCATTCTCGCTCTCTTGGGTCAGCGACGTCTCATTGGCACCGGCGCCAAACGTGATCTCCTGTGCGCTGTTGAAGGAGTTGCCCGAGTAGCCCATCCGAACCCGCGCAAACTCGAGACCATGTAGTAAAAACGCGAGTTCGGTGCCGCTGCGGAGGCGCTGCTCCACCGCATCGCGCATCGTCTCCGGCACGAGCGCCATCACACGTAGCCTGGACTCGGCAAATCGCTCCTGTGCGGCTTGTTCATTGGGGGCATGCATCAGGCGCGTGGTCAGGTTACCGTGATCGGCTGCGTCACGCTGCTCCAGCTCCTCCGTCTTCTGGTCCAGCTCCCACAGCTCCCACAGCGCAACGTTCGCATTGAGCCACGCCATCCGCGACAGGGTCAGCATCGCCATGCCACGTGGCACGATCAGTTTCAATCCCTGATAGAGTCTCCGGCCATCACCGGATTCGCGACAGTGCTGCAACCACAAAATCCCGAGCGTCAGGATTCCGTCAACGGTGGCCTGCGTCTCCTCTTCATTGACGCCGATCACGGCCCACGCCTTCTGCCCCTGCACCAGCGAACCGCGTGCATACGCGGGGCCGAAGCTCTTCTCCAGATCCATCGCAGTACGTAGTGCATCCACTTTGAACTCGGGGAAGCTACGCAGAAGAACGCGCTCGAGCACGCGCAGATACTTCACCCGCGTCGCCTCTCGTGTCGACGGGGTACGGCGATCTCGATCTGTTACAAGTTCCAGCGTCTGCGGTTTCGTTTGGCCGAATCGATGCGTGCTCAGCCGCAGCACTCCATTTCGCAGCGCCGTGCCACTGACGCGACGCACCAGATTACGATCCTCGCCCCACAGGTGCAGCGTGCAGCGGCCATGCTCGGTCGCCAGCTTGTACTTCGCCTCGCGCATGTCGAAGAGGACCTTGCCGTCCTCAAGCACCACGGCGCGGGGTGATTCAGCTAAAAAAGATTCAAGTGCGACGGATATCTGTTCCACCGTCTGCACGGGCTCCGCGGAGGAGGCTCTAGGCGGCATAGCCGAACGTTAGCACATTTGCGAGCAGGTTAATTGGAGCGCGATAGGCGGCAGAATCTACAAAGGAAGCTTGAAGTGGAAGTCGGAGATGCGCAAGCCATGGCGGAAATAAAACGCATGCGCCTCATGCCGATGCGTTCCCGAATCGAGCATGAAGGTCGTGCATCCTGCCTCCTTGGCCAGCGCGATCAACCAGGTCACCATGGACTCGCCGTGTCCCTTCGAACGTGCGCCTTCGTCAGTCACCAGGTCGTCTACATAGAGCGTCTTACCACTCCACAGCAGATTCTGGACGCGGAAGCCGGCCACCGAGACGACGGCACCCTCCGATTCCAGGAAGGCGAGTTGATATCCCTCTGCCTGCTGCGTCTGAATGCGGCCAACGAACTCCTCAGCGATTAACGCAGGCCGAAGCTGCCGCATCACCGAAAAGCAGCGGTCGATCTCGCTGGGTATCGTGGCAATCTGAATGGTGGACATGAGCGGGTGGCCCGCTACCACCCTTCTTTCGCACGCAGATGAGTGATGTGTGCCACGTGATGGCGCGAGTGCCAGGCGTAAGTCAGCGCTGCCAACTCAACAGTGACAGGTCCATCTGCCGGATGCTTATATCCACGCTGCCACTGGACTTCGTCCAGAGACTGAAACAACATCACCCAGCGCGCATGAAGACTCTCCACAAGCTCCAGCGACCACTCCACCGGCGCCGCCATATCATGCAGCTTCGCCCAGGCCACTTCGTCATAGCTCTTTACCGCAGGCCAATCCTCGGTCAGGGCGAGCTTCACCCGCACGTAGGCGTTCATGTGGCTGTCCGCGACGTGGTGGACCACCTGCCGCAACGTCCATCCGCCTTCGCGATACGGGGTTCCCAGTTCTGCCGAACTCAATCCATCGACCGCATTGCGCAGTTGTTCGGGCAGCTCCGCCAGCGTTGCAATCGCTTCGGTTCGCTCGTCCGGGGAGATGGTTGCGGGCGGCACAAAATCGCCTATGGGGTATTTCGGATCGATATCAGTCAACGCCATGGCCCCTCCTCCATACCTCTAAGAAGCAACTTAGCACACACGATTGTGTAACCTACCATGAAGATTCCGTTGCGCGCCTCGAACCTCCCCTTATGAGACTCTCAGCATTGCGCCCACTCATCCTTCTTCTTTGCGTGATCCATAGCTCTGCGCAACAACCCCTCGGTACGCTTCTCACCGGCCCCTCTGTGGGCTTTGACAGCAACGACTACCCGGGGGATGAAAAACTGCCCACGTTGCACCGCCACTTCGCCTTCGTCGGATACTGGCTCAACAATCCGCCAGGCGAAAACCAAAATGGCTGGGCCGGCAAACGCGAAGTTCTGGTGCGTAACGGGTTTGGATTTCTTGTCCTGGCCAACGGCCGCATCGAATCGGAGATAAAAAGGGCCAAACGGTCAGGAACCTCTCCGGCAACGCTGGGAGCCCAAGACGCAACGGCGGCCATCGTCGCAGCGCATCGTGAAAATTTCGCCAACCGCACCATCATCTTTTTGGATCAGGAGGAGGGCGGCCGACTTACCGACGATCAGTCATCGTATCTGCTTGCATGGACAGAGACCGTGGCCTCGAAATCCGGTTATCTCCCTGGTGTCTATGCCAGCGGTCAGCCAGTCAGCGACGGCCCTGGCAAGACAATCACTACGGTGCAGGATATTCGTGAGAAGGTCGCCTCACGGCATTTGCACGAGATCACAATCTTTGTTTATCAGGACGCATGTCCGCCAGCCAACGGATGCAGCCTGCAGCCGCCGTCGCTCAGCGCCAGCGGGACTCCCGAAATCGCAGCCTGGCAGTATGCGCAGTCCCCACGACGCAAAGCGATCACCTCCGCATGCAGCAAGACCTACGCCGCCGACGGCAACTGCTATGCTGCCGATTTGCCGCAGTTGCCTCTCGATCTCAGCGTTTCAGGATCTGACGACCCTTCGCATGGACGCTGAATCGGCACGAAAAATTCCAGAATCTCCATGAAAAATAAGTGCCTCCGGGCATACTCCTGCGGCACCACCGCAAAAGTGACATTTGCCGGGGCTCTCGGGGAAGCCTAGAATCAATCTAGATGACCATACCCGCACCCGACCACAAACGCTACTTCATAGAAAAACTTGGTCTTTCGGAACGTCTGATGGAACGCTGCCTGGGTGAAGCCCTTTCAGCGGGTGGCGACTACGCTGACCTTTATTTTGAGTCGGTTACGTCCACCTCGCTGGGTATCGATGAGTCTCTGGTCAAGTCGGCGAGCCAGGGGATCAGCGTAGGATGCGGCATTCGCGTCGTCTCAGGCGAACGCACCGGCTATGCCTACACCGACGATCTTTCGAGCGACCGGCTCCTCCGCGCAGCCCGTACCGCAGCCCTGATCGCCAGTGGCCCAGCCAAAGAGCTGATGAGCGGCTTTCGCCACACCGACACCCCTTCCCTTTACCCTGTTGCAGGAGCCACGAGCGACGCTGAGATCGCTGCCAAGCTGGCCCTGATCGAACGCGCCGACAAAGCCGCCCGCGCCTATGATTCCCGCATCACCCAGGTTCGCGCCGGCTTCAACGATGAGCTTCGCCGCATCCTCGTCGCAGCATCCGACGGCACCTTTGCTTCGGACACACAGCCTCTCGCGCGCCTGAATGTGTTTGTCATCGCGAAAGACGGCACGAACACGGCTCGCGGCACCAGCGGCGGCGGCGGTCGCGTCACCATGGACTTCTTCGAAGGGGACAAGTCTCCCGAGCGCCACGCCCGCGAGGCTGCTCGAACCGCGATCCTGCAGCTCGGTGCTATTGAAGCTCCTGCGGGCGAGATGCCCGTCGTTCTTGGCCCCGGATGGCCGGGCGTTCTACTGCATGAAGCCGTCGGCCACGGCCTCGAAGCAGACTTCAATCGAAAGAAGACCTCGGCCTTCGCCGGACTCATCGGCCAACAGGTCGCAAGTCCAAAGGTCACCGTCGTCGACAACGGCCTGATGCCCGGTCGACGCGGCTCCATCAACATGGATGATGAGGGCAACCCGACACAGGAGACGATGCTCATTGAAAACGGCATCCTGAAGGGCTTCCTCTCCGACAAGCTCAACTCGCGCCTGATGGGCATGCCCAACACCGGCAGCGGACGCCGCGAGAGCTATCACCACATCCCCATGCCGCGCATGACCAACACCTACATGCTCAACGGCGAGGATATGCCCGAAGACATCATCAAGAGCGTCAAGCGCGGTCTTTATGCCGTCAACTTCGGCGGCGGGCAGGTCGATATCACCAACGGCAAGTTCGTCTTCTCGGCCAGCGAAGCGTATCTGATCGAAGACGGCAAGGTAACACGGCCGGTGAAGGGCGCAACCCTGATCGGCAACGGCCCTGAAGCATTGAAGTATGTGTCGATGGTCGGCAACGACCTGGCACTTGATGAAGGTATAGGCACCTGCGGCAAGGCGGGGCAAAGTGTGCCGGTCGGCGTAGGCATGCCCACAGTAAAGCTCGATCGCATGACGGTCGGGGGAACGGGACAATAATGGCAGTCGAACGCGAAAAAATCTATGAGTGCGAAGTGAAACGCCGTCGCGTAAAGGTCGGCGGAGGCTACGAGCCTTTCTGGAAGGTAAAGCCGGTGGCCGATGCGCTTGTTGATAACGACACCGAGTTTCGCTGCAAAGACTGCTTCGGCGAGGTCAAGCTGTTAGGCCGCAACGGCAAAGCAGGCTCTGTGCCGTACGTCGAGCACAAGTCCCCAGCCGACTCCGAGTACTGCGCCAACGGAATGCTGTTCAAAAAAGCAACAGACGGACGAGAACCCAGACCTTCGCAGCACCCCGTCGAATAGCAACCTTTTGAAACACGTTCGCCGGGCTCGATGCGCACCACACCTGAAAGTACGATCCAACGCTGGACTCAACCGCACCCGTACTTCGAGGTATCCCATGGCAATCGAACGCGAAAAATTTTATGAATGTGAAGTGAAGCGTCGCCGAGTCAGAGCCGCTGGTGGTTACGAATCATTCTGGAAGGTCAAGCCGATCACGGTCGCGCTCGAAGACAACGATACGGAGTTTCGCTGCATGCGTTGCGCGGGCGCCGTGAAAGTGTTCAAGCGCCGCTCCGAAGACGGACCAGCTACGCACATCGAACACAAGCTGAAAAGCGACTCCGAGTACTGTGCAGCCGGCATTTACTTCCTCAAGGCCACGGACGGCCGCGAGCCACGCCCTTCCCCATCCCCGGTCCGCTAAACTCTGTTCCGGAGTTTCGTTCCCATCGAGGTCGACCGTTCGGCGCACACATCTGCACGCCGCTCGCTATGCCTTGGGAACGGCACCGAGCTGCTGCATCATCGTCAAGTTATCCATAAGGATTCGGCTGTCCGTCATCTTGCCTCCCACCAGGCGGTCGATGACAACACCCTTGACGTTGACGCTCCGGCCCGTAGCAGGAACACCGAGAAACGTCCCTCTATGTGTACCCGTCCATGTGAAGCGAGTGACAACCTTGTCTCCACTAGCCACCGTCTCGTCCACAACCCAGTGAATATCGGGAAATGCGGCGCGCATCATCCCGATGATCTCTTTCAAACCCTCTCGTCCCTGGCGCTGCCCCGGAAGAGGATCAAGCTCGACAAAGTCGACCGCGACAAGTTCGTCGGCTTGCTCCAACCGACCTTGATTGATGACCTCTTCCAGAAACCTGGCGACGACTGCGACGTTACCAGATAGGTTCTCAGACTCTGACACTTGCATCTCCTGATTCAGCATGTGTGGAATCACAGCGAGCATCATACCAGCCACTTCGAGGCTCACCATCGCTTTGCCGCCATCGGAAAGTCAGCTCAAAACCAATTATCCTGAAGAGACCATGCCAACCCAGACGACCACGAACCTCCGCCAGCTTGCCTCCGATGTCCTCAGCCACGCACTCAAGGCGGGAGCCACCGATGCCGAAGCGGTCGTCTATGAAGGCGATGAATTTTCAGCATTGGTGCGTTTAGGACAAGTCGAAACACTGAAAGAATCCGGCTCGCGTGCAGTCGGCCTGCGAGTGTTCATCGACCAGCGCACAGCCAGCACCTCATCTTCTGATTTTTCAAGCGAGAGCATCGAACGCCTCGTCGAGGGCGCCATCACACTCGCAAAGATCACCAGCGAAGACCCCTTCGCCGGCCTTCCTGAAGCACACGAGTTCGGCAAGATAGAAGAAGATCAGCACCTCTACTTCGATGACGTAAACGAGATGCCTCCCGCCGAGCGCATCGAGATTGCACGCCGCACCGAAGCCGCCGCGATGGCCTACGACGCCCGCATTCAAAACTCCGGCGGCGGCGACTTCGATACCTCTACCTCGCACAAGATCCTGATGAACTCCCGCGGCTTCACCGGCGAATATCGTCGCAGCTACTGCGGCTTTTCCGCCGCCCCGATCGCTCACGACGAGAAGGGCAACATGCAGCGCAACTACTGGTTCTCCAATTCACGCACAGTGAAGAAACTCGAGAACCCCGAGGAGATTGGCCACGAGGCAGCGCGCCGCACCCTGAGGCGACTTGGCGCGCGCCAGGTCAAGACGCAAAAAGCCCCCGTCGTCTTCTCGCCCGAGATCGCGCGCTCCATCATCGGCAACATCTTTGACGCTGCCAACGGCGACGCCATCTACCGCAACGCCTCCTTCTTCAGCGGCATGCTAGGTGAACAAGTGGCAGGCGAAAACATCACCGTGATCGACGACGGCACCATCATTCACGACGGAATCGGCGGCTTCGGCACGCGTCCCTTCGACGGCGAAGGTCTCCCCACGCGCCGCACCGTCTTGGTCGAGCGCGG
Organism: uncultured Edaphobacter sp.; assembly: GCA_964658525.1. Taxonomy (GTDB): domain Bacteria; phylum Acidobacteriota; class Terriglobia; order Terriglobales; family Acidobacteriaceae; genus Edaphobacter. The sequence continues at coordinate 8,510 of CAZZZG010000011.1, read as the reverse complement.
CATCCTGAAGAACTACGTCAGCAACACCTACACGGCGCGAAAGCTAAACATGAAGTCCACCGGCAACGCCTCACGTGGACTCGCTGGCAACCCCGGCATTGGCGCAGGCAACTTCTTTCTTGAAGCCGGCACGCTGACGCCAGAGCAGATTATCGGAGAGATACCAAACGGCCTCTACGTCACCGAAACAATGGGCTTCGGTGTCAACCTAGTCACGGGTGACTACTCCCAGGGCGCCAGCGGCCTCTGGATCGAGCATGGCGAACTCGCCTATCCGGTCGAGGAGATCACCATCGCCGGCAACCTGAAAGACATGTACAAAAACATCGTCACCATCGGCAACGACCTTGTCTTCCGCGGAGCCAGCGCCGCCCCCACGATCCACGTCGAAGGCATGACGATCGCCGGCGCCTGACCGCCACAGGCAATCTACCCATCCGTCACAACCGTCCCTTGATGGAAGACGATCTTCCAACCTTCAGCGGTCCTCTGCCAGATCGTCGATCGACGCGTAATTCGTGTACCGTCCTGCACAAGCGTATAGGTCAGGAGAAACATATCTTCAGCAAGTCGTCTGCAATGAAACTCCGATGTCTGCCACACATCTTCATGACCCGCAGCGTACCGCTTCTCCAGTTCGTCCAGAACAAAGTCTCTCGAGTAGCGACGACCCGAAGCGCCTATCTCCCAAAACTCCTCGGTCGTCATTCGCTCGAAGTCTTCCCGCGAAACTCCAAACTCCGCTCGATGAAAGATCGGCTCGCGTGCGGAGAGTTGTTCAAGAACCTCCGCGAGCTCGGGATCGGTCTCAAGTTTGGGTCCTCCCGGTGCTGACCGGTGAACGAGAGCACTCATGATAGCAGTATAGTTACCCCCCTGCGGCAAAGACGAAAATTGGCGGTCTCCGGCGCGTAAGTTGTAGCGCACCACAAGATAACCGCGACTACAATTCTGGATGTGGCAACGAGCTTCCATTTCGATCACGTTCTAGATTTCACCCCGGGGCAGGCAAACGAGATTCTTCGTACCATTCCCGCAGAGCCCGGCGTCTTCGCTCTCTATGGTGCGCGGAAGGAAGACGCGCCCTACCTGACGCAGACCGCCGACCTCCGCCGTCGCATGAGGCGTCTGCTCGACCCGCCGGAATCGCAATCCAAGCGCCTCAATCTCCGCGAAAAAGTAGCTCGCATCGAGTACTGCGTCACGGGCTCTACCTTCGAATCCTCCCTCGTCCTCTATCAGGCAACGGCCGCACAGTTCGGATACACCGAAGCCCGACGACGCCTCAAACTCCACACGCCGTACTTCCTCCGCATGACGATAGAGAACGCGTTCCCCCGCGTCTATTCCACCAACAAGCTCTCCAAGCGCGGCCTCGCGCAGATGTACGGCCCCTTCCCTTCGCGACTCGCGGCCGAGCGCTACTGCGACGCAGTCCTCGACCTCTTCAAACTTCGCCGCTGCTACGAAGACCTCGCGCCCTATCCCGACCATCCCGGCTGCGTCTACGGCGAGATGAAGAAGTGCATCGAACCCTGCAAACAGGCCTGTACTCCTGATGAATACGCCGTCGAATCCGCAGCTGTGAAAAAGTTCTTCGACACCCGCGGCGAGAGCATGATCATCTCCATCGGCCTCGAACGAGAAGAAGCTTCGTCGGCGATGCAGTTCGAAAAGGCCGCTGCGTTGCACGCGCAATGGCAAAAGGTAAAAGCCACCCAGGCACTCGCCGACTGGATCGTGCGTCCCATCCCGAAGTTGAAAGCCATCATCGCGCAAACAGCCGGCCAGCAGCCGCGAGAAGATGGGGAAGAACACGAAGAAGAGGCGGCACTGTTCCTGCTCGATGGCGGCTGCATCGTCGGCCCCGAGCGCCTCTCCACACTCGGTGTCCGCGCCGTCCGCGAGCAGACCAGCGTCGGCAGCTCTCTCTTCGCACAGCCGCTGATGCTGCAGGCTGTCCCGCTCGAAGGCGAATCGACTGCCTCCAACTCCCCCGAGCACCGTGCCGAGCACGTCCTCTCTCTGCTCGAAAAGAGAACTCAGCCCTCAAGCGACCTGGCACTGCTGAGCGACCACCTCTCGCTTCTCCGCCGCTGGTACTACCGGCCGGAAAAGCAACGCAACGGCGAGATCTTCTTTCCTAATGACGATGGCGCGTGGCCCATCCGCAAGATCCTGCGCGGTGCCGCCCGCCTGGTTTTAGGCGATCCCAAACCCATGGCCGACACTCAACGCGACGCCGCCAAGGAAACCGCAAAAGGCATCAAAACCAAGATCCTTCACGAAGGCCGACCCGATGTCGAAAGAGCCGTCCCGGTGGTACCCAGGAAGCCGTAGACCCTTAGCTCAGGCCCAAAAATTTGAATGGCTTTGCAACCTGGAAATCCTTAACCGCGTTGCCGGAGTAAATGTGACTCTGGTTTTTGCCCAGATCCAGCTTCATCACCTTCCCCGTCTCTGCTGAAAAGTCGATGTCTTTGAAGTTGACCCAAAAAGTATTCGGCGTCAGAGCGGACTCAAAAAAGTAGATCTTTCTCTTCTGATCCGACACAGTTCGCCATCGCGTCGATGAGATATTCGGCTGATCCGGCGTTGTAATTCCATAGGGCACCGATACATTCCGAATGACACTGAATACGCTCGCAAGGGTCACGTCAGGACTCTCGTCTTTGGGAATCGCGTTGATATAGAACGATGCCCTGGCGAACCGGTCCGCAGCGCGATTCGTGCCCGGCAACATGACGGTGCCACCGATCCCCCTCCAGTACTCTTCCATCGCAAGCTGCTTGTCGAACGTGGGCGAGTTCGTCATCACCTGATATTTGCGGTCATGGTGAATGATCTGCTTGCCACCAATGTATTCAATGATGGCGCTGTCACCGCTCGCGTCCGAGATCGCCAGGTGAAGCGTCGCCAGCCGCTCCTGCCCCGGCACCGTCGCCGTCACCAGCACAAACGGCTCTGTATTCAAGGTATCGACCGCCTCTTGAACCGTCGCAAAGTTGTCCAGCACGTACTGCGTCCACACCGAAATAGCGAGCCCGGGCTTCGTTCCATCCGGCTTCGGATACTCCGACTCCACCAGCCAGAGCATATTCGCGACGAGCCCCTTTTCATTCATCCCATCGGTCGTCGAAATGTCATACCCGGTCGCGATGACGCTGCCATACTTCGACGTCCATGCAAGCGAATGAGCGCCTGCCTCCCCATTCCGTTGCATGCCCCGCGGAAAGATCCAGAGATCGGTCCCCACGTCGACCGCCCAGTCCATCGAACGCGCCGTGATCACATTGTCGTCGGGACCAAGATAAGTAACACGCGTACAAGCGTCCGCCCACCGGTCATTCATCGCAGGTTGCAGCGCGAGAGCGGCCAGAAAAACGACACGGCACAAAGCGTTCCTTCGTTTCGGCATAGGTACCCTCCAGGCCACAAGAATATTCCAGATCAACTCATGATTCCGGACTCATCTACGACGCTCTTACTGTAAAAATCCCCTAAGATCCCGCGCGCCTTCGAATACGAAAAAGTGTAGGATCATTGTCTCCGCCATGGCTCAGGTACCGCTACCTACGGCTGAAAATCCCGTCCGACGGACCTTGCCTGTCACAGGGCACAAGTTCTTTTTGCTATTTCTGTTTCTGCTTGCAGACCTGGCTCTCTACCCGTACATGGCTGACTCTGGCGTGCGTTATCGCATGTTCCGGTTGGTCGGCGCCGCCGTCACATTGATGAGTATCTACGCGGTGAGCTTCCGCAGAGGTCTCATCCTGGTCGCGCTGATTCTTGCCGTTCCCGCCTTCCTGGAGCACACGATCGTCTTTCGCACCACGCTGGTTCCGGAATCGGTCTTCACCGTCGTTCTCAGCTTCGCATTCGACCTTTTCATTATTGTGGTTATCTTTCGCCGCGTTTTTGCGCGCGAAGAGCCCACCGGGGAAACGATCTTCGGCGCGGTGTGTATCTATCTCCTTATTGGATTTTCCTTCGCACGCCTCTATGCCATCGTTGCCATCATTCGGCCCCATGCCTTTTATCTTGATCCGGCGATGAATCTCCACACTGTCCCTGTGGGCTTCGATTTTATTTTTTTTAGCTTTGGAAGCATGACGACGGCCGGTGCGGCTGGCATTGCGGCCGTTTTGCCGCAGGTCCGCTCGTTGTCGATGATCGAATCGGTTCTGGCGGTGTTGTATCTCGCGGTCATGATTGCAAGGTTAATGGGTGCCTACCGGACAAACCAGCCCAGCTCCCTGGAATCCTCATCAGGCGGATTGACTTGAAAATGGCGAACATATGGCGCGCAAAGGCGATTAACTTCAGTAGATGAGCGTTTAGACGGCAGAGCTAAGCTGGTCCTGATCTGCCGCCGGCGCTGGTAAACTCTCTTCAGGAGCGACCCACGTGATCGAACTGGCAGCATCCATCCTCGCAGCGGACTTTGCCCATCTCGCCGACGAAGTCGCCCTGGTCGAACGCGGCGGCGCCACCATTCTCCACGTCGATATCATGGACGGCCACTTCGTTCCCAACATCACCTTCGGGCCGCCTGTCGTCAAAGCCCTTCGCCCCGTCACCAAGCTCCCGCTCGACTGCCATCTGATGGTCGAAAATCCCGACGACTTCATCCAGGCCTTCGCCGACGCCGGCGCCGACATGATGAGCGTCCATCAGGAGGTCTGCCGCCACCTCCACCGCACCCTCCAGCACATCGTTCAGCACGGCATGCAACCTGCCGTCGTCATCAACCCCGCCACCCCGGTCGACACATTGGTGGAAGTCCTTCCGATGCTGCACCATGTACTGGTCATGAGCGTCAACCCCGGCTTCGGCGGCCAGAAGTTCCTGCCGCTGGCGCTCGATAAGATCGCCCACCTCGCCGAACTGCGCGATGAGATGGGTCTGAACTTTCGCATCGAAGTCGATGGTGGCGTTGCTCACGATACCGTCGCCCAGGTCGTCGAAGCAGGAGCCGACATGCTCGTCGCCGGCTCGGCCATCTTCAGCCCCGGCAAAACCGAGCAGAACGCCGTGGAATTCCTAAAACTGGCCCGCGCGGCCGGCCCAGTACAAGTGGCATAAGCGCGGCACAAGTCCGGCAGGAACGATTAGAATGAAATACAGCCTGAGCGTGCCCCCGGTGCGCGAGGCGGATGGGGTCTATAGCGGATGAACAAGCGTTTCTTCTTTCCAAACCTAAGGGCCAGCACGTTGGCCGGGATTGCAGTAGCCAGCCTTCTGGCCGGTTCAGTCGCAGCTATGGCGCAGGTGGCCGGCTCGTCGCAGACGACAACAGACGCCAACGGGCAGCAGCACGAGAGTGCAACCATCTCCGCGACAACACCTGACAAGAAGGACAAGGTCGTCCAGTCCAAGGACACCAAGAAAGAGCTGCGTAAAGAGAAGTCGATGAAGCCCGCCGATATGCCGGACCAAAAGCTTCCCGACAAGGTGCTCTACGACAAAGCCATTGATGCGACCAAGCGTGGACACTTCGACGTCGCCCGCCTCGATCTGCAGACCCTGCTCAACACCTATCCCGACTCGCAATATCAGATGAAGGCCAAACTCGCGATTGGCGACAGCTGGTACCGTGAAGGCGGCACCGCAGCCCTCACCCAGGCCGAGCAGGAATACAAAGACTTCATCACCTTCTTCCCCAACGCTCCCGAGGCTGCCGAAGCCCAGATGCGTGTCGGTGACATCTACTTCCGCCAGATGGACAAGCCAGATCGCGACTACGCGAAGGCTGTTCACGCCGAAGAAGAATATCGCCTGATGCTGCAGCAGTTCCCAGAATCGACGCTGGTGCCGCAGGCCAAGCAAAGGCTCCGCGAGGTCCAGGAGGTCATGGCAACTCGCGAGGCGAACATCGCTGCCTTCTACGCGACGCACAATAACTACCCCGCGACGATCGCCCGCTACCAGACAGTCGTCGACACTTACCCGCAGTACAGCCACATGGACGACGTCCTTGTCGGCCTCGGCGATGCGTACGAGGCTGAAGCGCGCTACGTCCGCGCCATGAAGCTGCCTGAAGCAGGCAAAGCAAGACTTGAAAAGATCTACGACGATCAGGCCATCGCCGCATACAGCAAGGTTGTTCTTGAGCACTCGGCCTCGCCCCACGTCGAAGATGCGCGGGACCGGCTCGACGCGATGAACGTGAAGATTCCGCAGCCCACTCCCGAACAGATCGCCGCCAGCGTCGCGCTTGAAAACAGCCGCCGGCAGTATCGTCTGCAGGATCGGGCACGGCTGCTGGTGCTCCACCAGCCTGACGTTGTCATGGCAGCCCGTGATGGTGAGCCCACTTTAGCCGACCCCACTCCCACGATCGCACCGCACGTCGTCAACAAGATCAAGTCGGACTTCACCGACGCGCTCGGCTCCAACGCGCCGGCCGCCATGGCGAAGACTACAACGGCGACAACAGCAGACACCAGCGCTCCCGCAGCAGAAAACGCAGCGCCAGCCGCTCCGGCAGCTCCCGCCGCACCTCTTGCACTCTCCGACGTTCCGGCTGCAGCCGACGGAGCTGCGGGTGGAGCATCCGCAACGGCCACTATCTCCGGCGCCGCACCCACGCCACCCGCCTCCTCCGGCAGCAACATCGGCGGAGTCGAGATTCTCAACTCGGGCGCTTCCGGAACCACCGTCCCTGCCGATGGCGGTCTGAAGGCGGTTGGACCAACGAACTCGACGCCGCTTCCCGCGGCTGAAAAGGCCGCTGCAGCTCCAGACGCCGTCAACGATATCAAGCCCGGAACCCAGCCCGCTGCACAGACCGGCAACGCCAACGGAAAGAACAAGAAGCCAGAGTTCGACAAGAGCGACGAGTCCGACAGCAAGCACAAGAAGAAGAAGGGTCTCTCCAAGCTGAACCCCTTCTAACAGCGTGAATCTTCGTCGCAAGATAAAAAGAGGATGCAGCCACTGGCCGCATCCTCTTTTCCTGCCTCAAGATCCTCCAGTCAGGAGGTCTGATTCACCATTACCCGCCGGCGTATCTGCGGCACAAGCAAAGCAGAGAGCAGCAACAGCACAAGCACACCCAACAGGATGGAGAACAGCGGACCCAGCGAAAGTCGCGGATGGGCTCTTGTCTCCCCATGTGCCAGCGGAACGTGCGAGAGGTGGCCACCCAGCACATAGGCGCTCCCGCCCAGCGAGTCATCGCTCTCATACACCGCATTGCCGCCGAGTACCGTCATGTCGCCGCCGATTCGCGCTTGCGAGTCGACGACCGCATTTCCGCCGATAACCGTCGCACCCTTTTCCACGTGTCCGGTCACGTTCAGGCTACCGAACAACACAAAAACCCGCCCCGTCAGGTCACCCTCCACCTGCACCGAACAGAAGATACAGGTCGCATTGTGCACCTGCTGGCCGGAGGCAACGTAGACATCCTCGCCAATATAAGCTCGACTGCCCGGCGACTGGGCCAGCGCGGCCGAGCCGAACAGAAGCAGAAAGGCGAAGCTGCGAAGAGCGAAGTTCGACAAGTTCCCCCCAGGGAAGTAACGGCGTGCACCAACAGGTACGCAAACAGAATAAGGCAGGTTCCCTAACCCAACACTTTGGCCGCGATCTGAATCAAGCCGACTAGACGCCTCGTCCCCCCGGGTACACAGGAAACTGGTACCGATTGCGGCGAACGATATACACGACCAGCCAGATCAGACCGGCCAGAATCAGCAGCGGAGCGAACGGCAGCAGCAGCCAAAGACGTCCAGTCAAAATCGTCTGCTGTCCCCGAATCGCCGCGCCGGAGCCCTGCCTCACCTCTCCAGCAGCAATCGCGACGTCGCCCCCTACCGAGGCATCCTGACCCAACTCCAGATCCCCGCCAAGCGACGCCACATCGCCAGAGATATTTCTCCCTTCATCTACCTTGATTGATCCAAAAAAGGTTGCGATGTCTCCCTTTACCTCACCGTGCACGCGCACCGTGCAGAATGCGCAGGCAATATCACCAACTGACTCGCCATCGGGAATCGTAACGTCGCTGAAAACAGCGACGCGATCGTCTCCCCCCGAACGCGCGAAAGCAGGAGTACAGGCAAGCATCAGTACAACAGCGGCAAACAGCAGACTGCGCATGGATGACCTCGTAGGATAGTGTACGGCGGTGCATGCAGCTGGCGAAGCGCTTTCGTGAAACCTCCAGCCCCAACGGATAGGCTCAGTGGATGCTACCCTTAAAGAACCGATGAGCCAGGAACTTCCAAAAGCATACGATCCGTCCATTATTGAACAACGCTGGGCCGAGTACTGGGTCCGAGAACATCTGTTTGACATTCCGACACCCGAAACTACGCACGACACACAAAAGAAGTTCACCATTCTTTTGCCGCCGCCTAACGTCACCGGTCGCCTCCACATGGGCCACATGCTCAACCAGGCGGAGATGGACATCCTCACCCGCTGGAACCGCATGCGCGGCGAGACATCCCTCTGGGTCCCCGGCACCGACCACGCCGGCATCGCCACCCAGATGATGGTCG